>JBBQVX010000062.1:0-19918 GCA_038211115.1 Elusimicrobiota bacterium
CCGGCGGCCTCCACGCGCAGGGCCGCATCTTCTTCTTCGAGGCCGGCGGCCAGGGCCGCGCCCTCCATCCGCTCGTAGCGCTCGCGCGCGCGCCCGAGGAAGTCGTCATGAAGCTCTACACGGGCGACAACGCCGTCCGCCGCGACCGCTTCCCGACCCTCAAGAGCATCGACGACTCCGAGGAGAAGGACGCGTTCAAGACGCTGACCGTCTCTCCGAAGGGCGCGGCCGCGCTCGTCGAGAACGCGCGGCGCCTGGAATCCTCCGAGCGCCGCCGCGGCTGGATCGAGGTCAAGCTCAACAGCTTCGGCTTCGCGCGGGACGAGAAGGGCCAGGTCTCGCAGTTGTACCGCACGAAGGACGACTTCGAGGCGCAGTGGAAGGCGTACGACCACGCCGTCGCCGATCTCGAGACCGCGCGCCGCGATCTCGCGACCGCGAAGGCCGAGGAGGCCGCGCGCAAGGACGAGGCCGAGACGGCGAAGGGCGCCGTCGACCGGCAGAGCCTGACCTATCAGGTGGCCCAGGCCCGGCTGCGCGAGGCGCTGCGCGCGGCGATGGTCCAGGCCGGCCTCGATGAGCACTCGGCGACCTTCAAGACCGAGCTCGACCGGCGCGTCGCTGAGCCCAAGTTCTCCAAGCTCCCCAAGGCGAAGAATCCCGCGCTGCAGAAGGAGATCGAGGACGCGCATGACGCCTATGCGGAGGAGATCAAGGCGATGGACGTCGTCGCGAAGGCCTTCAACGAGGCCTCGTCGAAGTCGAAGCTCGCCCATGCCCGAGAGATCAACGCCGACAAGGTCGTCCGTGACGCCGAGGTCACGCTCACACGCTCGGGTTCCTGGACTCTTCACCGCACGGCCGACCTGACCCTCGGCCTCGACTCTCAGGAGAACCTCGTCAGCGTCTCGGCTCCGACCGCGCGCGGCACGGAGAAGCTCCAAGCCCTCGATCCCGCCCTCAACGGCCCCGCCGTCAAGACGATCTCCGGCCCGATGCTCGCCGCCGTCGTCGACGAGGACGGGCGCCTCGTGCATGCGTACACGGGCGAAGATCAGGTGGACGAAGGCTTCAAGTCCTGGACGCTCAAGTCCTATCGCGCGGGCGGCGACGTGATCGGCGCCGACGGCGACGAGGCCCTGACGAAGGTCCGCTTCAGCCATTACGAGGAGAAGGTCGGCGGCAAGGACCTGCCGGTCCTCCTCGGCGGGAGCTATCTGTACGACCGCCTCGACGGCGCCCAGTCCGCGCTGTGGAAGACGAAGCACTGGTCGTACATGCCGTATAACTGGGGCAACATCGTGCTCGAAATCCCGCGCGGCATCGCGGGCATCCCGTCCGAGTTCTTCGGCCGCGACCCGCGCCAGAGCCACTATCTCGGCCGTGCCTATATGTACAAGACGGAAGGCGGCGCGACCGAGCATCACGGCTTCTTCCGCAGCGTCCTCGGCGTCGTCGACGTGCTGAACCTGCTGCCCGATCCCGTGGACCGCTTCTACGACCCGAGCCAGTTCCCCGACAAGGTGTACACCGAGTCGTCGATCCGCCCCGGCGAAGGCATCTGGAACAAGAACCTGACCACGAAGGACAAGAACAACGACAAGGATGAGAAGGACATCCACCTCGGTAAAATGTCCCTGCAGCGCGAGTCGAACTACGCGGCTGAGGACCTCGAGGCCGCGCGCGTGCGCACCTTGTCGCGCTTCCACGGCGGCGTCGAGCAGTTGACGCTCGAGACGCGCCGCGGCCGCGCCGGCTGGTACCAGGAGTCGACGCTCAAGTCCGAGGTCGGCCCCGAGGCGATCAGCCGCCGCCTCGCCGACGGGACCGTCTCCTCCGACCCGAACTCCGACGGCTCCGGCGGCGAGGGCCGCGACGGCGACGTCGTGACGACCGCGACGCCCGGCCACCTGTTCGTCGATCAGGTCGAGCGCCGCGTGCGCGTGCGCCCCGGTGCCGACGCCTACGGCCGCCAGGCCACGGCGATGGACGGCTACGAAGCGCGCGTGAAGGAGCGCGCCGAAAAAATCAAGAACGACGCCGCCGGTCTGCAGGAGGATCTGGCGGTCGCGGACAAGAATTTCACCGGGACCTTGGCCGACCGCGACCGGTCCCGGACCGAGCAGGAATCGCTGCGCGTGCGCTGGCACAAGCTCGCCCAGCGCATCGGCGAGCAGATGGAGCTCGAGAAGCGCATCGGCGCGCTGCAGGACGAGGTCAAGGCTCTCCAGGACCGCAGCAAGTTCTGGGACAGCTACGCGCGCCTGCTCGAGGAAGCGCGCCGCGGCGGCACCGTCAACCCGAACGATCCCAACAATCCGAACAATCCGAACGATCCCCGGAACCCGCGGCAGCCGTGGGGCGCCAACCCGATGTTCTGGATATGGTTGGCCGTGATGGGCTTCTTCGCCTCGATTGCGTCGGCGCTGTGGCACTGGCTGCGCCGCCGCCGCGTCTCCGCTCGCCCGCTCTAACGCCGCCCGCTTTTGGCCCAGACAGCATTGGGCCCAATGCCCCAGGTGGCCTTGTCCAGTCTCACCTATACTGATGATGTTCCGTAAGGGACGCTCTGTATCCCGGGGGATCGGCCCTGGGGCATCCACGACCCGACCATAATCGGGTGAAACCAGAGGAAGCGCAATAGCGCTTCCTCTTTTTTGATTTATGAGAATAATCTTCCTCGTCCTTCTCCCGTTCCTCGCAACTGCGCGATCCGTTGAGGCCCAGAGCGGCGCGCCTGAGCGTGCCCTTCAAGCCGCGGCCTCGGCCGTCGGAGTCGAATATACTCCTGCGCCCGCCGCGCCTCAAGCAGTCGTCGTGAACGATGACGGGATTCAGGGGCCGTGTCCATCAAATCGTCCGTTTTCAGGCCAGTGGCCGTCCAACGTGCGCTGCTACTTCGACGTGGACGGTAAACTGCATCACTGGGCGGCGATGCATCAAGTGGAAGCGACGATCGACAACTTCTGGATGGGGCCCAAGCACAAGAAAGAGGACCGGATCATCGTGGGATACACCGCGCTGCTTCAACAACAGAGGCAGTACAACGAATGGGTGCCCCAGAATCCCGCGTACAAGCCGGTGAAGCCAGGGACCGAGTCGAGCTTCGCTGGCCCGGGCGGCTCGTACGACCGGCCGGCCAGCCTTCCGGAGACGGGGCGGCTCACGATGGGTACGCTGTTGATTCCCTTCTACAAGAGCTACCTCTCCTACTCCTCAATGCACGCGACGTTTCTCGTCAACTGTGCCGCCGCGGAAGGCGACGGCGGGGATCGCGACCATCCGTGCATGAAATATCGGCAAGACGCGGATTTCAACCGTTCGAAATGGGTGCCGAATTATCCGAACGAGGCCATGGCCACCTGGGGACGTTCATTGGAAAGCCTCGAACAAACTCGGCAGGCACTTTATGAGCGCGTGGCGGCGCTCGCCGTCATCAAGAAGGATGCGGTCTGGGATCCGCTTGATTGTTTCGGCGCGCGCGATCGCCGAGACTGCTCCATTGAAGCGCTGGCGCCTGCCGACGCGGCGGCGCTCGATGCGCTGACGCGCGATGTCGCCGACAGGATGCAGCGTGTGCGCGAGATAGAAGACGCTCGCGCGAACGCGCAGCCCGCGCCTATCAAGAGCGCCGCCGCCGTTGAGTGGATCGGAATAAGTGGTGGCCGCTTCCAAATGGGGAATGACGACGAAAGGGGAGTTTCCGCGCCTCGACACGAAGTTGATGTCCCGGCCTTTGAGATGTCCAAGGCCCTGATTACGATCGAGCAGTATGCGGAATGCGTGCGCGCTGGCCAATGCGATGAACCCGATACCGATACACCCTATGGCTTCGAATGCAACTGGGGGAAGGAAAATCGTGAACGCCATCCGGTCAACTGCGTCGACTGGGCTCAGGCGAATCAATATGCACGATATCAAGGGGCGCGCCTCCCGTCAGAAGCGGAATACGAATATGCCGCCAGCAGTGGAAGAGGCCTGATATATCCGTGGGGCGATTCCCGGGCTACGACTGACACCGTGCCAACTCCCGTATCGAACGCGTATGTCCATCATGACGGGCGCAGCGCCCCAGTTTGCTCGAAGCCCCTGGGTAACACCGAAAACGCCCTATGCGATATGACAGGGAATATCTCGGCATGGATGGCCGATCGATACGAATACACGTATACGGGTGCGCCGGCAAACGGCAGCGCGCGGAATGATAAAGACTTAATGGAAGACGTTGCCGTTCCGCGCGCTACGCTGCGTGCCGCGAACGGTGGAAATTTGCCTGGCCGTACGCTCCTTCAGGGAACTCCAGGGATATCTGGTCCACTAAAAGCGATTCGCGGGATCGAAATTGGAAGCCTTGGGATCGGCGGGAAATCGTTTAAGAATACTTACCGGTCCTTTGCCGTTTCAGTCGATCGTTACGGGTGGGTGGGCTTCCGACTCGTGAGGTCTCCTCGATGATGCTTGCTCGAAAGATCATAACTTCAGCATTGGTTCTCATGGCGATCAGTTCTTCCGCTGTAGCCGTCGACGAGCCCGCTGCAGGCGGCGATAAGACGACTCTCTTCGTCGGACACTACGGCGAGGTGCTCAAATTGCGAAGCGTCGCGATGCGTATCGAACCGGAGATGCACGGCCCCGTCGAGGTGGTGAACTATTATCCCGATTTTCGAATCGATCTTCCCGACGGTGAGCCCTTTCATGCCAAACCGTCCGATTGGAATCCGGAGAATTTCAGCAGATTCGGATTGGTGCAACTCATCATCATGCCGCGGGGGCGATCTCTGGTCGAGTTGAAGCGCGCTAAGATCGACGATCTCCGCTCCTCGGGTGTAGAATTCAAGGTCATCGAAAATCCCTACGGCCCGATCTTGGGTCAATGGCCCGAGGGCAGCTTCGAGATATTGGTCACGAAACCCTGTCGTCTTTCCCAACTCTACACAGCGACATCGTCGCAATTATGCATCTTGACAAGCGGTGTCGACGTTCCGCCCTCGACCATGATCGAGAGCTACTCCCGGAGCATGCGATCCGCCTTAGCGGAATGGGTCGTGCCGCTGGCGCCCAGACGTGAAGAGATTCTCCGCCACGTCGACGCACGCGGAACGACGTGGCGGTTCCCGGTTGCGTGGATGATTTGGGCGGGGATTTCCGGGATGCTGGCCTTGCTCGTCGTCCTACTCGGAGCCGAAGGCCGCTGGAAGGTCCTTCGGCGCTTCAGCCTGTGGATTCTCATTTTCTCAAACGGCGGCGCGCTTGTCGGTGGATTCGCGGGCCTGGCGCTTCGGACTTTCCCGTGGTCGGCCCACCATTGGCCGGCTGCGCCGGCCGCGGCCGTCGTTCTCCTACCCGTCCTCGCTTGGCTCGGGGCGAAGCGCCGCGAAGCCCGGTTTCGACGACGAATCCTGGCCGGTACGGGCGTTTGGGCATTGGTCGCCGCTCTGGTTCTGGGTTATCTCGCGAGTTTCGATTGGGGATATGAGTTCAGCCTCATCCCTGTCCTTGGCACGGTTCTGTCGTTCGCCATCTTCGGCGTCGGAGGGGCCATATTCGCGCTGCTCGACCCTGGAAAGAAGAACGCGGCGGCCGCGGCGTCATTGCTTCTTCTGCTCATATTGCCCGCGAATGGACGGGCTCAGGCCGGCGCTCTCGACGCGAACGCGCGTCAACGGCTCGAGGCGACGGGGGTCTCCGAGAAGAGTCTCGAGGATCAGGCGAAGATTAATTTGAGGCGGACGCAGGTCATTTACGATTATCAGCGAGTCGAGATGAAGGGAATCTGGTCTTCGGGGTCCAACACGAATGCCACATGGAACGGAATCTTCGACCTGCAGTTGGAGCCCACTCATACCGGCCGCACTGACGACTCGGTAATGATCCCGCCCGTCTGGGCGCAAAAAGCCTCGGCCCATTTGAAAGATCTCATCAAGCTGCGGCAGGATGCTTACAATGAGATCACGAATTCCGCCATCGACGCGATCGCTCAGCTCAAGGATAAGGAAGTCAACGAGATCGTCGCTCACAGTTGGGGCACCGAGATCATCTACAACGCCATCCTCGCCGGCGAGATCCGCGCCCCGCGCCGGCTCATCGTGGCGGGCATGCCCGATCGGGACAAGGAAAAATGGATGGCCTTGAGCCGCCACACGGGAACGGAGGTCATCGTCTATACGAATTCTCATGATCCCGCGGCTGAAAGCGCCCGGTTTCTCGGTGCTTTGATCGATAACGTTGGAGCGGCCATCTCACCCGACGCGGCGCTCTCCGTCATGAGCGCGAATAAGGACCGATGGGAGCGGCAGTGGAGCGAGGCCTGCCGAAAACTCGAGGAGAAGGGGGAATCGTGCAACCCGCACGGTCGCCGGGCGGAGGCCGTGTATCGCGACGATTATCTAAAGGCGTCTCACGATCGTATGGACTATTACCAGGCGATGATAGACCGTCATGATCTTCCTAATGGCACAAAGGAGCGGGACCAACCAGCACCGGGCAGCGCGTGGGCGCTTCAGGACGCACAGAACGCGAAAGTAATCAGGGAAGCGCGCAGGCTGTACGCCGCCGCGCTTAACCGTGAACGCCGCGTGATCGAGGCTGAAAGCATCAACGGGGACGCATCCTTCGTCGCGGGGGTGGGCCAAATCCAGACGATGAGCAAGGAAGCCAAGCTCGCGCTCGAGCGGCAAGTCCATGCGGATGAGTTGGCGGACGAGCAGGTAAAGTTGGCTGCGCTCCGCGCGGCTCGGGACGCACGCGTTGAGGATTCTCGACGCGTCTGGGCGCAGATCGAGCGGGAAGATCGCGCCAAAAAATATGTGCAGTCGCTCGCCGGAGAGGCATGCTCGAACCCTGACCGGATGTCCGAGCTCGCGACCGGCCATGGGGTATTGCCAGTCACCGACCTTCTGCCTCCGGACGTGTCGTCCTCGTATGGGACGATCGAAACTTCGGGCCCAGGCTCCCTGAGCAGCTGTCAGATGGCGGTCCTCGATCGGTTCGACGCGGCACGGCGCCGCCGGGAGGGCGTCACAAGCAAGCATTTGGCCCAATGGGCTAAGCAATATCGCGAGGCGAACCCGAGCCTCGTCGCAAAAATCAGAAAGGCCATCGGCGGCTTCTTCAGCGCGTTCGGCGACCTCTTGGAGGTCCCCGTCGAGAGCGCGCGGCCGTCCTCATCGGCCGGAGGGCAGAGCCGGGGCGTCGAGCCTCAGCGACGAGAAGAAAAGCAGTGCTTCGATACGTATATTCCGGAATTGAATCAGACGATCCGCGCCTGCTCGGTTTATTGATCGGCTCTTGTCTTACAACCGCCATCGGAAGATGATTTCACCGACGTTGTCATAAACTCAGTCATCGTCTAAGATTCTTCCATGACGATAGCTCTACGCGAGCGGCTACCCGCCGGCCGCGTTGCGCGTCTGGGCCGCGTCCCCTCCTGGACGCGCGGAGGCCGGGACGCCCTCGTCTACTTCGACAACGACGCCAAGGACCGCGCTCCGTTCGATGCGATGGCTCAGGCAAGGCTCTTCGGAGCTAGTCCCGGCCCCCGTACAGCATCTCGCTGATCGACGCCATGTCGTCGTGCTCGGCCTGCGACAGCCGCTCCGCGGCGCCGTCCTCCTCCTGCGGCGGGGGGGTTCTCGCGGGCGAGGGAACGGGCGGGACTTCCTTCCGGCTGCGATGCGCGTGGTCTTTCATGGGAGCGCCTCCGTGTTCGCTTCCAGTATAGACGCGCGCGCGCGGGCGGCGCGACGGAGGTTTTGTCAGCTTTATTTGAAGGCGGGCGTCGTGATGTTGTCCGCGCAGCACCGGAAGCCGGTGCTGTAGTCGTGATACGCGAAATCGTGCGCCGTCGTTTTATAGGTGCAGCCCGAGCCGTTGAGCTCGGCTTCGTTGAAGTATCCGCCGCGGAAGACGCCGTTGCCTTTGTTCCGCTCGGCGGTCCACTCGTGCAGGTTGCCCACGAGATCGAAGACCTCGTCGGGGCTCGCGCACCTGGCGTACGCGCCGCCGCGCGCGACGGTGTCGGGCAGCTGGTTGATTCGCGGATCGTTCATCGTCGGACCGTCGTAATTGGGCTTGCCGTTGTGCAGGCGCTGCAGCGGGCCCGAGTACTTCGGGTCCTTCGAGTGCTCGTTGCACGTCTGCAGCTTGTAGTCCTTCCCGTACGGATAGGCCTGGCCGGCGGAGCCCTGACAGGCCCGCAGCCACTCGGCGGCCGCGCAGAGACGTTTGCCCGCGTTCTGGCAGGCGGCCTGCGCCTGTGCCCCGCTGATGTAGGCCTGCGGCACGACGCCCGCGAGGCTTATGGCGCGGTAGGTCCCGGTGGCGGCGGGGACGTGGTACGGCGACCACGGCGAGTTTCCGGAGGGGGAGACCTCGATGAGCGCCGCCTCGTACTTGTCGATGCAGTACTTGCCGTCGATCTCGACCATGCCGGGCTTGCACAGCGCGCGGGCGGAGGGGGCGCACAGGATCAGGGCGGCGGCGAGCGAGAGGGGTCTCATGAAGTGAGTATAGGCCTCTTGGCGCACCGGCGCATGGGTCTAAAGTCCTAGAGAAGAAAACATCAAAAAAGCGTTGCCGGACCGGCTGAATTCCGCCCGAGCATTGTGCTAGACTCGGGCCGTGAGCGCGCTTCTGGCGTTGTTCCTTTTCGCCGCCCCCGTCCGGGCGGGCGTCGTCATGCCCGTCGAGAACGGGGTCGCTCCGGGGGGGCCGTCCGTGACGGGCGTGCCCGTGCTGACGCCTTCGGGCGGCGGCTTCATCACCCCGTCGTTCGGCGGCATCGACCTGCGCGGCGGCCTGCCGCTGCTCCCGTCGCCGGTGCCCGGCCTCCTCGGCGCTCCGCTCCATTTCGTCGGCGACGCACAGGAGGCGGCGGCGATCCATGGAGTACCCGGCGTTGAGCACATCGAGACGACGCCCGCGAAGATACAGCCGGGCCGCGCCTTCGACAAGACTCCGGCCATTCCCGGCAAGATCATCTCGGGGGGGACCACCCTCGCGATCTCGCGCGACCGTAAGTCGTCCGCCGCGGCCTCCGACCGCGGCTCGTCCGCGGCGAATTTGAACTCGGGCGAGGCCGCGAAGCAGCCCTTCGTCGACCCGGCCCAAGTCCAGAATGCGCGCCCCGAGAAGACCGCCGAACTCGGACGCGTCTTCTTCGACGGCGGCGATAAGAAGGAGCGCGGCACGGTCGCCGACGTCGAAAGCTCCGCGCCCGGCGCGACGTCCGAGCTGCTGTCTTCGCCCGGGACCGACGGCCCGGCAAATAACGGCGGGCTCTCGCTCGGGAATACGGGTGCCGCTTTCGGCGGCGGACATGACCTCGGAAAGAACGCGTACTCCTACGCGCCGGAAGGGGAAGCCCTTCACGACGCCGTCGCCTCTCCCGGCTTCATTCCCGGCGCCCCGGCGCAGGGAGGATCCGTCTCCGCGTATTTCGGCGCGACCTCGCCGAACGGCGACCCCTCCGTGACCGCGACCCCGGGCCTGCACGGCTCCGCCGTCCTCTCGATTCCGCTCGCGCCCCGGCCGCTGTCGCTCGATCTCTCGGGGTCGGGCCTGATCGTGCGCGTGCGCGCGGCCTTGAACGGCGTGATCGGCCTTTCCGCGCCGTCGTCGTCCTCTCTCCCGCCGCTCACGACGCCCGGCCCGTCGACCGCCTTGCTCGAGCGCGGCGGCATGCTCGAGGCGTTCTCCGTCGCCCGCGCCTATGCGGACGGAGGCTCGCCGTCCGTCGTCGTCAAGGACGCATCCCCCGGCTTCGCCGCCAAGTCCGCGAAGGGCTTCTCACGCGGGCTCGACGCGGAAGGGCCTTCCACGGCGCCGCTGTGGTGGGCGTGGCTGATCCTGCCCCTGTTCGTCGCGGCTTTCCGCGGCCTGTAGAGCGGCCCCGGTCAGTATTGACAGGGATAGGGGTTCCACCTATCCTTATACGGCAAACATGGGTTGGCTTCGTTCCGGCTTATTTCGCCGTGTCGCCGCGGTCATGGGGGCGCTCGCCCTCATCCCTATCTCCGTGCTGTCCTGGAAAATCCTGCAGTCGAACCAGGCCGCCGTGCAGGAGGCCGTCCTCGAGCTCCACGTGAAGCTCGCCGAGAAGACCGCGGAGCAGGTCGAAGGGTGGATCGATTCCGTCGATCAGCGCGTCAAGATCGCCGTCGTGGGACTACGCGCGCGCATGGAGTGGAGCGACAAGCAGGAGCTCACGCGCTCGCTCGTCGAGGCGGGCACCGGCGTGGCGTCCGTGACCTTGCTGCGCGAGAACGGCGGAGCCATTCTCGAGGCCTTCAGCCCCGTGCTCACCGGAGCGCCGACGGCTCTCGATCCGAAGCTCGCGCGCGCCTCCCTGCGCCGCGCGATCGCGCGCCGCGGCGGAGGCGCCGAGATCCTTCGCGGGCCCGGCGGGCCGATGCTCGTGCTTCACCGGCCGATCCAAGGGGACGTGTACGCCCGCATCGTCGTGCCGTTGCGCGCGCTGGCCGAGCGCATCGCGGCCGAGCGCGTCGGCGGTACCGGCTTCGCCGTGCTGGTCGATAACGAAGGGCGCTCGCTGTCGGCCGAGAAGACGCCGCGCGGTATCGATCTGTCGACCCTGCCGAAGTGGCCGATCACGATCGCGGCCCTCGCCTCCGGGGGTAGCGTCGGCTCGAGCGAGTTCGTCGACTCGTTGGGCGTCACGCGCGTCGGCGCGTACGCGCCGGTGCCGGTGCTCGGAGGCGCCGTTCTCGTCCTTCAGAGCCGCGAGGAGGCGTACCTCTCCTCCACCGAGGCGCGGCGCACCGCCGGTATCGCGGTGCTCGTCACGATCTTCATCTCCATGCTCGTCTCGTTCTTCCTGGCCCGGGCGCTGACCGCGCCGCTGCTGACCCTGACGCGCGCCGCCGAGGCGGTCGCTCGCGGCGACTTCCTGTCCAGCGTGGACATCCACACCGGCGACGAGCTTCAGCATCTGGCGGAGACGTTCAACACGATGACCGCGCGCCTGCGTTCGTACTCGGTTCTCCAAGTCGACCGCCTCATTGCCGAGCAGCGCAAGACCGAGGCGATCTTGTTCTCGATCGCGGAAGGCATCGTGATGGCTGACCGCGAGGGGCGCGTCCAGCTCGCCAACCGCCAGGCGCGTGAGATGTTCGGCCTCGCCGCCGACGCCGACATCGACGGCCGCCCGCTCACCGAGGCCCTGCCGGCTGGGGCGCTTCGCGACGCGCTGGTCGCGGTCTCCAAGGAGCCCGGCAAGGGCTTCAAGGAGGCCGACCTGTCCGACACGCAGACGCGCAAGATCCTTCGCGTGGCCGCGAGCGCCGTCGTCACGCCGGGCCGGGCCGCCGAGCTCGGCGTCGTCTTCGCGCTGCGCGACGTCACGCTCGAGCGCGAGCTCGAGATGATGAAGGACGACTTCCTGAACTACATCACGCACGACCTGCGCAATCCGCTCGGCTCGGCGATGGGCTTTATCGACGTCCTGCTCAAGGGCACGGCCGGCGTGCTGAACACGGACCAGCACACGATCGTCTCCTCGGTGCGGCGCTCGACGAGCCGCCTCATGGCGATGATCAACAACATCCTCGACATCGCGAAGATGGAGTCCGGGCGCGCGAAGCTCCAGCTCAAGACCCTCTCGCTGGCGGGCGTCGCGGGCCGCGCGATCGACATACTCGAGCAGCTCGCGAAGGCCAAACGCGTGTCCGTGCACCTCGTCGCGGTCGAGGAGTTCTCGGTCGAGGGCGACTCTGACATGATCGAGCGCATCTTCACGAACCTTCTCGGCAACGCGATCAAGTTTTCGAACGACGGCGGCACGATCACGGTCTCCGTCGTCGACGCGGGGCACGAGCTGCGCGCGTGCGTCGAGGACAACGGCGACGGCATTCCGCCCGAGCACCTCAAGCGCGTGTTCGAGAAGTTCGAGCAGGTCCCCGGCCAGCGCAAGGGCGGCACGGGCCTCGGTCTGACGATCACGCGCTATTTCGTCGAGGCGCACCAAGGCCGTATCTGGGTCGAATCCGACCCGGGACACGGAGCGCGGTTCTATTTCACGATCCGCAAGGGCCTGACTTTGCTCCCCGACGGTACCGTCAAGGCGGTGGAGGTCGCCGCGTGAAAGCGTTCGCGGCGGCCATTCTGTTCTGGGCGGCCGCGGTCGTCTCCGCGCCGCCGGCCCGCGCGGAGGAGGATTCCGACGCCTTTCAAGTCGTCGTGGTGAAGCCGGGCGACACGATGTGGGCGATCGCCAACAAATACCTGAAGGATCCCGCCCGCTGGGACGAAATCCTCAAGCACAACCGCCTGCCGACGAAGGACCCGACAGTGGCGCTCCCCGGCATGACTTTGCGCGTCCCCGTCCGGCTCATTAAGGCCCAGCTGCGGGCCGCTCATCTCGTCTACGCGATCAACCGCGTGCTGTACCGGAGCAAGGAGACGGCGAGCTGGAAGCCGGGCAAGCTCGCGATGGAGCTGTTCCAGGGGGATACGGTGCGCACGCTCGACGAGTCGAAGGCGCGCGTGAAGCTCCTCGACAAGGAGCTGCTGAGCCTCGAGCCGAACTCGATGGCCGTCATCAAGCCGATGGACCGCGAGGGCGACCTGGAGCTGAAGGCGGGCTCCGTCTTCGCGGGCCGCGCGCGCGTCATCACCGCGTCCGCGCTCGTCACGCCGCGCACGCGGGACACCCGCTATTCCGCGTCCGTCGAGGCCGACCTCACGACGCGGGTCGAGGTCTTCAAGGGCGTGGCCGGCGTCGAGGCGCAGGGCAGCACCGTCGACGTTCCCGCCGGCATGAGCACCCGCGTCCAGCCGGGTCTGGCGCCCGAGGTGCCGCGCGCGATCATTAATCTTCCCGAGCTCGAGAGCCGGGCGCTGGAGTACGCGTCCGCGGTCAAGGTCGGCGGCGGCGCCGCCCCCGAGCCTCGCGGCCCGGCGGCCACGGTCACCGTGCCCGAGGCGGACGCGGACAGCCTTCGCGGCGACCTCACGTCGCTGCGCCTCGGCATGCCGATCATGGGGTACCACGTCCAGGCGGCGACCGACAAGGAGTTCAAGGACCTGGCGTTCGACAAGCAGTACGAGCCGGAAGACCGGCTCCGGCCGAGCGAGGAAGGCCTCAAGCCGGGGTCTTATTGGTGGCGCATCGCGATCGTCGACCTGCTGGGCACCGAGGGGCGCTTCTCCGATCCGCGCTACTACTCGGTCGGCCTCAAGCGCGCCTCGGCGCCCGTGACCGAGGACCTCACCAAGGCCGTGAACATCGCGTCGCCGTCGGAAGGCGCCTACGTGGACGCGGACACGGTCCGTCTCATCGGCGTCCTGCGCGACGATCGCCTGCGCGTCGCCGTCGCCGGCAAGCCGATTCGCACCGACGCCGACGGGAATTTTTCCGTGACTTTGCCCCTCGTGGACGGCATGAACGAATTCGTCATCACGATCACCGATCCGAAGGGAAACTCGACGCAGATCTCCCGGCGCGTTACTCGACGTTAGGAAAAGTCAGGGTTCGAGGCGGGCGGCGGGCACGCGCGAGTTCGAGCGCGACAGGATCGGCTTCTGCATGTCGGCGGGAGCGAGCGCGCCGAGCAGGATCGTCCCGTCGGGCCCGACGAGCGAGGCGGCGGGATGGCGCCCGGGCCGTGCGGGATCTTCGGCGAGCGCCACCACGGCCCAGCCCCACCTGGCAGGATTGCCGCGCATGAAGGAGCGCGGCACCGAGACGGAGACCTCGCCGCGGTCCGCGGCCCACGCCGCCTTGAACGTCGAGGTTTCCTCGGGGTCTCCGGCGCCGCGCGCGCGGTAGAGCCTCGCCTCGTCTCCGACGATGGACAGCGCGAGCTCCCACGCGTCCCGCGCGGGAACAACCGCGCCGCGGCCCTCCAGCAGCGGCACCCGGCCGGCGCCGAGCACGCCGTTGAAGTCGACGTAGAGCTCGTAGATCGGCTTGGGAGCCGTCTGCGACGCGCGTCCGACGTGCAGAATCAGGCGCACGGCGGCGGCGTCCCATTCCGCGCGCAGGCTGCGGATCCGCCACGGGTCCGCGGCCGAGCCGCCGTCGACGATCGCCGTGACGACCGCGCCGCCGACCGAAGGCGGCGTCAGCGCGACGGTCCCGAGCGGCGCGCGGAACTCGAGCCACGACGGCCCGGACAGCGCGCGGACGCCCGTCGGCCGGTCGTCGGTCGCGGACGCCGCGGCGGTGGACGAGGACGCGTCGTACAGTGAATCGGGCGCGGGGACCTTCAGGCGCTTGTAGACGGCGAGGAGGGCCGTCTTGAGCTCGGGCGGAGCGTCCTCGGCGCCTTCCGCGCGGAAGTAGCGGGCGGACTGTGCGCGGCGGAGCAACTCGATCGCGGCGTCGAGCGTTCTGAGATCCGCCGAGCCGGAGTTCTGATAACGGTCCAGCGCGAGCGCGGCCGCGCCGTAGGCTTCCCAGGCGGCCTTCGCCCCTTGGTCCGTGGGGGGGACGAGCGCCGCGTCGGCGTCCCACGCGGGCCAGGACGCGATCGAGGAAAGCTCGACGGGGGCCGCGGATTTCGCGCGGGCGAGGTCGCCGACGGTCGCCCAGCCTTGGGCGGGGCGGGGGAGGTCCGCCGCGGCGGCGAGAAACACGGAGCCCGTCGAGGCGGACTCGTCGTACAAAGTGACCGCGTCGGACGGCACGAGCACCGCGCGTCCGCCCGCGACCCAGGACTCCTCAGGAGCGACGTACGGGCCGGCGAGAATCCAGGAGGCCCCGCTCGCCCCGAGCGCTGCGGCCGAAGCCGCGTCCAGCGCGCCGGCGCCCGGGATGAAGCCCGCCGGGGCGAGGCCCAGCCGCTTCTGCAGGCGGTCGCGAGCCTCGGCCGCGCGCTCGAGGACGTCCTGGGGCCTGGGGGCCGCGGGATGTCCGGCGACCACGGTCAGCACGGGATCGCCGTTGATGCGCCCGGCGAGTTCGATGCGGCCTTTCTCGATCCAGGGCGTCAGCGCCGCCTTCGCGAGGGGCGTCGCCATGGTCGGCGTCAGGCCGATCGTGAGCTTCAGGTCGTCGTGGACGCGCATGAGCGAGTCGACGCCGCTCCAGTGCCGGAAGTTTTCGGGCGGAAGCCAGACGAGCGCGCCCGGGAGCTGCTGGGCGGCGGCGTTCGAGGCGAGCAGCAGCGCCGTCAGGACGAATCGCTTCATTTGACGTTCCTCACCGAGACGCGTCGGCCGTGAGGGCCGTCCGCAGTGTCCGCGCGCTCGTCGACCTTGGGTTCGCCGTCGACGAGGAAAAGATATTTGTGTCGGCCCTCGAACACCGGGAGTGACACGGTCCAGACGCCCGAGCCGTCGCGGGACATCTTCAGCAGGCCAGGTTTCCACGCGTTGAAATCGCCGACGAGCTCGACCGACTTCGCCTTCGGGGCCTTGTGCCGGAACTCCACCGACGTCAGGACCGGCTCGGCGCGGCCGCCCCCGTGCGGGGTATACGTCGTGCCGGCCGGCTTGAGCGGCGCGGGGTCCCAGCCGGAGAGAAATCGGCGGTAGTCGTTGAGCGCGGAGACCCATTCGACGCTGGGGATGCTGACCAGCGCCAGCACGGCGGCGACCGTGGCCCAAAACGTCCATTTACTCCGCCAATTCATCGGCGCGATTCTATCATTTGACGCTCCGGATGGTGTCAGGCCTCCCGTTGTTGCAGTATTCGAATTGGAATTCCCTAATAGGAATACTGCAACAACGGGAGGCCTGACACCATTCATGTCATTTGACGGCAACGTCAATTTAGGTAGAATCGGCCCATGGACACCAAATCTGCCGCGAAGGCCGTTCCCGTCGAAAAACCACTCGAGCGCGACGAGGCGCACGAGGCCAACCCCTGGGCCCAGGCGATGGAACAGCTCGACCGCGCCGGCAAGGCGATGAAGCTCGAGCCCTTCGCGCTCGAGCGCCTGCGCCACTGCAAGCGCATCCTGACCGTGTCCGTCCCGGTCAAGATGGACGACGGCTCCGTCAAAGTTTTCGAAGGCTACCGCATCCAGCACAACATGGACCGCGGCCCGGCGAAGGGCGGCATCCGCTACCACCCGTCGGTGTCCCTCGACGAGGTCAAGGCGCTCTCCTTCTGGATGACGATGAAGTGCGCGGTCGTGAACCTCCCCTACGGCGGCGCGAAGGGCGGCATCATCTGCGATCCGAAGAAGATGTCCCGCGGCGAGATCGAGCGCATGACGCGCCGCTACACCGCCGAGATCTCGATCATCATCGGGCCCGACAAGGACATCCCGGCTCCCGACGTGAACACCAACGCCGAGGTCATGGCGTGGATCATGGACACCTACTCGATGACGATCGGCTACTCGTGCCCCGGCGTCGTGACCGGCAAGCCGATCGAGATCGGCGGCTCGCTGGGCCGCAATGAGGCGACCGGCCGCGGCGTGTTCTACGTCACGCGCGAGCTGGCGAGCCGCGAGGGCTTCGACCTGCGCAAGTCGTCCGTCGTCGTCCAGGGCTTCGGCAACGTCGGCTCCAACGCCGCGAACATCTTCGCCGAGCACGGCACGAAGGTCGTCGGCATCTCCGACGTCAGCGGCGGCCTCTACGACCCGAAGGGCCTCGACCTCCACGACATCATGGAGTACCGCAAGACGCACGAGTCGGTCTCGGGCTACCCGAAGGCGGACCACGTCGCGATCGACAAGTTCCTCGAGCTGCCTTGCGACATCCTGATCCCAGCCGCGATGGAAGGCGCCATCACGAAGCACAACGCCGACAAGATCAAGGCCAAGTACGTCATCGAGGGCGCCAACGGCCCGACCTCGAACGAAGCCGACAAGATTCTCCACAGCAGGGGGATCATGGTCGTACCCGACATCCTGGCGAACGCCGGCGGCGTGACCGTCTCCTACTTCGAGTGGGTTCAGGACATGCAGGCTTACTTCTGGAGCGAGAAGGACATCAACGCTCGCCTGCAGGACATCATCGTCGGCGCGTTCACCGAGGTCTACGAGATGTCGAAGAAGGAGAAGGTCGACATGCGCATGGGCGCCTTCATGGTCGGCCTGCGCCGTCTCGGAAAAGCCGCCACCATCCGCGGCATGTATCCCTAGGTTGAACATCCTGGTCGCGCCGAACGCCTTCAAGGGTTCGCTATCGTGCGCGGACGCCGCGAGGGCCATGGCCCGCGGCGTCCGCTCCGTTTTCAAAGACGCGAGGATCACGGAGATTCCGGTCGCCGACGGCGGCGACGGCACCATCGACGCGCTACGCGCGGCGCAGGGCGGGACGGTCGTCTCGGCGTCGGTGCTCGGGCCGCGCGGCGAGCGCCGCCGGGCAGCCTACTTGTGGGTCGCCGCGGAAAAAACGGCCGTCATCGAGATGGCGCGCGCGTCGGGCTTGGCGCTGATCCCGTCCGAGAAAAGACGTCCGCTCGCCGCGACGTCGCGCGGCACCGGCGACCTCATGCGCGACGCGGTGCGCCGCGGCGCGCGCACGATCATCGTCGGCATGGGCGGCTCCGCCTCGAGCGACGGAGGCGCGGGCATGGCGCGCGCGCTCGGCGCGCGGCTCCTCGACGAGCGCGGCAGCGAGCTGCCCAACGGCGCGGAGCCGCTCCTGCGCCTCGCGCGGATCGGGACCTTGGTCTCGAAGCGGCTGCTCGCGGGCGTGCGCGTGATCGCGCTGTCCGACGTGACCAATCCTCTTCTCGGGCCGGAAGGCTCGGCCGCCGTGTTCGGCCCGCAGAAAGGGGCGTCGAAGCCCGAGGTGCGGATACTCGAAAAAGCTTTGGCCCATTGGGCCCGAGTCCTCGCGCGCGACCTGGGCGCGGACGTCGCGCGGATTCCCGGCGCGGGCGCCGCCGGCGGCCTGGGCGCCGGCCTGCTCGCCTTCGCGAAGGCGGAGATCATGCCGGGTGCGGATTGGATTCTGGACAAGACGGGCGCGTTGAAGGCGCTGAAGCGGGCCGATCTTGTCGTCACGGCCGAGGGGCGGCTCGACGGCACGAGCCTGTACGGGAAGGCGACGGTAGCGCTTGCCCGGGCCGCGAAAAAGGCGGGCGTGCCCTGCGTCGCGATCGCGGGCGAAGCGGAGCCCGCTGGCCTGCCGTTCAAGAAGATCGTCTCGTTCTCAGACGCGGGAGCCAAGTCCATGCACGATTCGATTCAGAACGCGGCGAAATGGGCGCGCAAGGCCGCCGCGATGGCGGTGTCGGGGTTCGCGCTCCTCGCGGTGCTGGCCGCGCCGGGACGCGCCGCCGATTTCAAGGCCTCCGACGAGCTGTACTTCCATCGCAACGAGCCTGGAAAGCTCGAGCAGAACATCAAGACGCTCACGGGCTCCGACGCGGAGACCTTGTGGCGCCTCTGCAGGGCGAAAATCCGCTTAGGTGAGACCTTCAAGAAGAAGGCCGACCGCTTGGCCGGCTACGACGCGGCCAAGCGTGACTGCGAGAAGTCGATCGAGCTCTCATCGGGAACGGCCGACGCGCACTTTTGGCTCGGCGTCGGGCTCGGCCGCTGGGCCGAGTCGAAGGGCATGATGAAGGCGCTGTTCGCGCTCAAGACGATCAAGAAGGAGATGGCCGCGACGCTCGCGCTCGATCCGATGCACGGCGGGGCGCATCACGTGCTCGCCGAGATTCTCTGGCAGGTGCCGGGCATCGCGGGCGGTGATAAGAAGAAGGCGCTCAAGGAGTTCGAGCGCGCCGTCGAGTTGTCGCCGACGCACTCAGCGAACTATCAGCCCTTGGCCGAGGCATACCTGCACTTCGACCGCAAAGAAGACGCGATCAAGACCCTGAGGGCGGTGCTGGAACTCAAGGAACCCGCCGATCCCGCCGAGTATCCCGAGAATCTCGCCGATGCGCAGACCCTGCTTAAAAAACTCGAGAAGTAGTTCGGGCGGACTTTTCTTTAGAGCAAAGAACCAACAGGGGTTCTGCTCCCGCGCGGCGCCGGCTAGAATAGCGGGCGCACGAGGCCGGTGACCGACGCGACCGGCACGAAGTAGACCGGGCTGCCCGTGGAGTCCTTCCAGACGCTTGAGTCCTCGGACTCGTCACGGTTGTCTCCGAGGAGGAAGAGGCCGCCCGGCGGAACCGTCAGCGGGCCTAGGGCGGGCCGCCTCGTCCCCGGACGGCGATGGACCGCGTACGGCTCATCGAGCGGCTTGCCGTCGACGTAGACCTCGTCGCCGCGCAGCTCGACGGTCTCGCGCGGGAGCGCGATCACGCGCTTGCCCGCGCCCAGCGCCGCTCCGCTCGGAGGGGAGAACAAGACGATGTCGCCGCGCCGCGGCGGGCGCAGGCGGAGCGTGACCTTGTCCGAGAGCAGGCGCGCGCCGACCGGCAGGGCGGGCTCCATCGAGGCGCTCGCCACGTAGATCGGCTCGACGACCCAGCGGCGCAGCGGAACCGTCGCCCCGAGGCCGGCCAAAAAGAGGATGATCCAGCGGTAAAGTCCCATAGGCGCAGAATAGCGCTCCGGAGAGGGTATTCCAATGTAAAACACGGAGGAATCCTGTAACAAAACTGTTCTAGGGGACGGCGCCGCGGCTGTTACGCTAATAGGAATGCCCCCGGTCAGGGCCTTTTCCCTCGCGGCGCTCCTTATATGCGCCGCCGGTCCTCTTCGCGCCGCCGTATTGCGCGAGGCGACCGGTCTCGTCCAGGTCCGCGCCGCGGGCGGCGACAGTTGGCGTCCCGCCGGAAAATTACCGCGCTCGCTCGGCGAAGGCGACGGCGTGCGCACGGGCTTCAACGCAAAGGCGCGCATCGAGCTGGGCGGGGGCTCGGTCGTCGAGACCGCGGGCAACGCGCACGTCTCGATCGAGGTGGACGCGCCGGGGCACGTCAGCGTCAACGCGCTGTTCGGAAGCGTGCGCCTGACGGCCTCGGCCGCGGGAGGGCGCTCCGTGTCGGTCCGCACGCCCACGTGCGTCGCGCGCGCGCGCGGCGACCGCGTCGTGCTGC
>JBBQVX010000063.1:0-19912 GCA_038211115.1 Elusimicrobiota bacterium
GGTGCAACGCTGAAAATGTAGCATAGTCTCCGACGGAGATGCAACTATTTCTCGACGGGGGCTCGACGACGAAATGGCGAGCCCCGCCGGAGAATTCTCCGACGGGGCTCTCGACGGGAAAAAGAGGCTTATTTCCCGGACTTGTCGAAAAGGGCGATCTGCGTCTCCTGCGGCATGATCAGGCGCTCGCGCAACCAGGCGTCGACGAGATCCTTGGAGAAGCGGTACTGGCGGCCGATGCGCGAGGCGGGGATGCGCTTGGTGCGGATGAGGCCGTAGATCTTGGAGCGGCCCATGCTCAGGTAGAGGGCGAGGGTCTTGATGTCCATCACGTCGGGGACGGGGCCGGTGATGCCTCTTTTCGCCGTCTTTCGCTTCTTTTTCATGAATTGAGCGTTGAACTCTACCGTTTAGAATCGCTTAAGACTCAAAGTGTATGTCCTCTATCATCTTTTGTCAAGTATTCTACTCCTCCTCGACGATCTTCGGCGGCTTGCCGCAGGCCGAGGTCGGCGAGAAGTTCTCGCGGAACGCCTGAGCCTCGCTGCGGTCGCGGCTCGCCCTCTGATAGGCCTTGTGGCAGGCCGCGGGGCAGCAGCCCTTGACCGCCTTGACGTCGCAGTTGGGAGCCTTGTTGACGCAGGCCCCGAACGAGTCCCCGGCCTCGACGCACGCATCGAGCGCCCGGAGGCAGTCCTTATATCTGGGCGAATAAGAAGGACGGGGGGGCGGAGCCTCCGCGACGGGCGCCGGTTTTTCCTCCGACGCCGCGGCCTCGCCGGGCGCGGGCGCGTCCGGCGGCGCGGGCGCGGCGGCGTCGGCGGACGGTTTGTCGCCGCCGTTGCCGGCGGGCTTCTTGGCCGGCTTGGACGCCGCGGATTTCGCGGGCGGCTTGGCGGCGGACGCTTTCGCCTTGGCCTTGTCTTTCGCGGACGGGGGCGACAGCTCCTTGGCTTTCGCGCAGGCGGGCTTCACCCCGAGCTCGCACGCGTGACGGTAGTCCTCGCGCGCGAAGCCCATCTCCCCTTGGCCCTCGTACGCGGCGGCGCGGTCCGCGTAGGCCTGTCCGAAGCGGATGTCGAGCGCGATCGCTTTGTAGAAATCGCTGATTGCGGACGCGGCCTTGCCTGCCTTAAGGAGCAACACGCCGCGGTGGTGGAAGCTTTTCGAGTTCTTCTTGTCGATGGCGAGGCATGCCGAGAGATCGCTCATGGCGCCCGCCTCGTCCCCGTCCTTCTCGCGCAGGCTCGAGCGCGCGCACAGCACCTTCGCCTTGCCCGGCTCCCCGTCGTCGTCCGTCCACAGCGTCAGGGCGTTCGAATAAGAGGAAGCGGCCGATTTCGGATCGTTCTCCCGCTGTTCGCGCGCGCCGCGTGCAGCCCAGGACTTAAACGACTCGGCGCCCGCCCGGGAGGCGGCGAAAAAAGGTATCATGACGACGAGCATCAAGCGCGGGCTCATGGCTTATTAGTAGGAAGCGTAACACCGTCGCGCCGCCCCGTCAAGTCGAGCTTCCCTAAAAAGAGCTTGTCATCGACGGGAATCTTTTGCTATAGTGTGGTACACCATGCAGATTTACGAAACCGTTCTCATCCTGAAGCCGGTCCTCGCCGATCCCGAAGTCGTGGAGTTCGTCGAGAAGACCAAGCTGACCATCTCCGGCGAAGCCGGTGAGTTGGTCACCCACGAGATCTGGGGACGGCGGAAGCTGACCCATATCATCGGCAAGGCGCGCGAAGGCATCTACGTGTACCTGAAGTATAAGGGCACCTCGGCGCTCCTCAAGAAGATGGCTCATAATTTCAGCGTCTCCGACACCGTCCTGCGCGAAATGACCGTCTTGGTCCGCGACCGCAAGATGCGCGAGAAGAAGCCCAAGAAGATCAAGCCCGCCGTCGCGCCCGCCGCCGCGGTTCAGGCGTAAAAATGTCCGCCGAGATGCGCCAGCCCGAACAGCAGAACACCGTTCTCCTGACGGGCCGGCTCACTCGGGACCCCGAGCTCAAGTACACCGCCAGCGGAACGGCGATGTGCCGGTTCGGACTGGCGGTCAACCGCCGGTACAAGGACAAGTCCGGGGAGTTCAAGGACGACACGACTTTTGTGAACTGCGTCATTTGGCGTGAAGCCGCCGAACAGCTCGGCAAGGCCGTCAAGAAGGGGTCGCCCGTGCACGTCGAGGGCCGCCTGCGCAGCTACGACTATCAGGACAAGGAAGGCAACAAACGCTCCGGCATCGAAGTCGAAGCGCGTCGCGTTCAGATTCTTGAGAAAGCCTCGCCGGCCGGCCCGTCCGGCGGCGGGGAGCCGGTGACGTCCGCCGGCGCAGAGATTGAGGAGGTACCGTTCTGATGTCCGCCGAGCCCACTGCCGCTTCCGAGGCCGCTCCCGCCGCCTCATCCGCTCCTTCCGCCGCCTCCGCCGGCGCGCGCCGTCCCAGCAGCAGCGCTCCTGGAGGGCGCCGCGCTCCGTATCCCGTTCGCCGCAAGGTCTGCCGCTTCTGCGCCGAGAAGGTCCGCGACATCGACTTCAAGCAGATCCAGATTCTGCGCACGTTCACGACCGACACGGGCAAGATCCTGTCGGCCCGGATCACGGGCAACTGCGCGTCGCACCAGCGCCAGCTGACCCGCTGCATCAAGCGCGCCCGCAACCTCGCGCTCCTGCCGTACGTTTCGCGCTAAAGATCACGAAGTAGGAGTATCGTCATGAAAGTCATTCTGAAGAGCACCGTCGACAATCTCGGTCGCCCCGGCGACGTCAAGGACGTCAAGACCGGCTACGCCCGCAACTACCTTCTCCCGCGCAAGCTCGCGGAGATGGCCACCGAGTCCTCCCTCAAGTACTGGGAGAAGGGCAAGGAAAAGCGCGCCCAGCTCGTCGCCGCCGACGTCAAGATCGCCAAGGAGCTGGCGGAGAAGCTCGCCGGCGTGAATCTGTCCTTCTCGGTGCCGGCTTCCGAGGAAGGCAAGCTGTTCGGCTCGATCGGCAAGGCCGACCTGCTGAAGAGCCTCAAGGCGGCGGGCTACGAGGTTCCGAAGAACTCGATTCACCTCGAAACCGCGATCAAGACCACGGGCGAGCACGAAGTGTCCCTTCGCCTTCAGCCTGAAGTCATCGCTAAAGTCAAAGTCACCGTCACGACTCGCGAGTAAACGCGGGGCGCATGGCGCAAAATCCGTCCACTCCTCCTCAAGCCCTCGAGGCTGAAATGGCCGTTCTCGGCTCGATGCTCATCGAGCGCGAGGCGGCGGAGAAGGCTCTCGACCTCCTGCACGAGACGGACTTCTACCTCGATGCGCACAAGCGGATCTTCCGCTCGATCCACGCGCTGCTCGGCGCCGGCCAGGCCGTCGACGTCGTCACCGTCTCCGAGGAGCTGCGCAAGAAGTCGGAGCTCGACGGCATCGGGGGCGGCGCATTCCTCGCCGAGCTGATCAACAAGGTCACCACCGCGGCCCACGTCGAGTACTACGGCCGCCTCGTCAAGGAGAAGGCGATCCTCCGGGACCTGATCGCGGCCGCCACCGGGGTCGTGACCGCCTGCTACACCCAGGAGAAGGACCCGAAGACCATCCTCGACGAGGCCCAGGGCTCGATCCTCAAGGTGTCCGAGCGCCAGACTTTGCAGGGCGTCGTCGAGATGAAGGACCTCGTGCACGAGGTCGTCGAGCAGATCGAGCGCGCGCACCACAGCAAGCAGGAAGTCACCGGCATCCCGACGGGCCTGCGCGCCTTCGACAAGATGACGACGGGCTTCCAGAAGTCGGACCTCATTCTGATCGCCGCGCGCCCCTCGCAAGGCAAGACCGCCATCGCCCTCAACATGGTCGCGCACGCCGTCCTCGAGAAGAACATCCCGGTCCTCTTCTTCTCCCTCGAGATGAACCGCCACGCGATCATGCAGCGCTTCATCGCGTCCGAGGCGAAGGTCAACCTCAAGGACATCCGCACCGGCTACTTCAAGCGCGATCGCTGGCAGGACCTGACCGGCGCCGCCGCCCGGTTCTCCGAGGCGCCGCTGTTTATCAACGACAACCCCGGCATGACGGTCATGACGGTCCGCTCGATCTCGCGCCAGCTGATGACGCGCATGCGCCAGGAAAAGAAGGAGCTCGGCATGGTCGTCGTCGACTACCTTCAGCTCCTGCGCGGCGGCGGCGGGCGCAACGAGAACCGCCAGCAGGAAGTCTCCGACATCTCGCGCGGCCTCAAGCAGCTCGCGCGCGAGCTGAACCTGCCGGTGATCGCGCTGTCGCAGCTTTCGCGCGCGTCCGAGGACAAGACGCGCCTCGACAACAAGCCGAAGCTGTCGGACCTTCGAGAATCCGGCTCCCTGGAACAGGACGCCGACCTCGTCGCGATGATCCATCGCGAGGGCTACTACAAGCCCAACGACCCGACGCTCGAGAACAAGGCGGAGATCATCATCGCCAAGCAGCGCCAAGGCCCGACCGGCTCGGTCCCCGTCACCTTCCTGCGGAGCATCACGCGCTTCGTCGATGAGACGAACACGGAAGAGCCCGCCGCCTTCGAGGAAACCCAGACGCAATTCTCCTAATGAGGCGCTTCTTCCGGTCCACCTGGGCTGAAATCGACCTCGGAGCGCTCGTCGGGAACCTCCGGCTGATGAAGAAGCGGGTCGGCCCTCGCTCCAAGATCATGTTCGTCGTGAAGGCCAACGCCTACGGCCACGACGCCGTCCTGTGCTCCCTCGCCGCGCAGAAAGCCCGCGCGGCCGACTGGCTCGGCGTCTCCTCCGTCGAGGAGGGGCTGGTGTTGCGCTCCGCCGGCGTCAAATTGCCCGTACTGATCCTCGGCTCTTTATACCCGTTCGAGAGCGTGCTCGCCGCGGCGGCCCACGATCTGACGCCGATCGTGGCCTCCCTCGAGTCCGCCCGCCGCGTGGCCGAGGCGGCGGTGCGGCTGCGCCGCGTCATCGACATCCACGTCAAGATCGACACCGGCATGGGCCGCATCGGCCTGCGGCCCGAGGCGGCCGTGGCGCTCGTGCGCGAACTCGCGCCGCTGAAAGGAATCCGGGTCCAAGGGTTGTATACTCACATGGCCAAGGCCGAGGACGACCGGTCGTTCACGGAACGTCAGCTTTCGGCCTTCAACCGGGTATTGAAAGTCTTGGACAAGGAAAACCTCCGTCCTCCGCTCGTGCACGCCGCCAACTCGGCCGCCGCGCTGCGCCATCCCGGCGCGCGCTTCGACCTGGTGCGACCCGGCCTGGCCGCGTACGGCCTGTACGACGGCTTCGCCCCGGTCCTGACGCTCAAGAGCAAGCTCGTCTACATCAAGACGGCGCCGAAGGGCGCCTCGGTCAGCTACGGCGCGACGTGGCGCGCCAAGCGCGTCAGCCGCATCGCGACTTTGCCGATCGGCTACGGCGACGGCTATCCGCGCGCCTTGTCGAACCGGGCCTCGGTGCTCGTCGCGGGGAAGCGCTGCCCCGTGGTCGGGCGTGTCACGATGGACCAGACCATGATCGACGTGACGGACGCGCCGCGCGCGCGCGTCGGCGACGACGCGGTCCTGATCGGCCGCCAGGATGAAGGGCTCGTCTCCGCGGCGGAGCTCGCCCGCTTGTGCGGCACGATCCCGTACGAGACGGCGACGGCGCTCTCGAGCCGCGTGCCGCGCGTGGCGGTGAACGCGTGATCCAGAACTCGGTCGAAGACTTCGGCAAGTTCATCCTCGACAGCGCGGAGGAGACCGGCCAGTTCTCCTTCCTCGTGCGCTCGACGTTCGGCTGGATGACGAGCTACCGCATCGAGTGGCGGCAGACCTTGATCCAGATGGAGCGCATCGGCGTCCAGTCCCTGCCCGTGACCGCGATGACCGCGTTCTTCACCGGCATGGTGCTGGCGTTGCAGACCGGCGCCTCGTCGAAGCACTTCTTCAACGAGCCGCTGTTCGTCGGCACCGTCGTCTCCTTCTCCCTCGTCATGGAGCTCGCGCCCGTGATGACCGCGATCGTCGTCGCCGGCCGCGCGGGCGCCGCCATCGCCGCCGAGCTCGGCACGATGAAGGTCACCGAGCAGATCGACGCGCTCTATACGCTCGGTACCGACCCGATCCGCTACCTCGTGATCCCGCGCTTCATCGCGTTCATGGTCGTGCTCCCGTTGCTCACCGTCGCGTCCGACTTCACCGGCATCTTCGGCGGCTACCTCGTCGCGCACGCCAAATACCAGATCCCCGCGACCGTGTACTGGCACGACATCGTCAACCAGATGGAGATCCGGCACTTCGTGCACGGCTTCCTGAAGACCTTCGTGTTCGCGTCGGTCGTCTCCCTCGTCTCCTGCTTCAAGGGCGTCACGACGCGCGGCGGCGCCGAGGGCGTGGGCAAGGCGACGACCTCCGCCGTTGTCATCAGCATGGTCCTCGTGCTCATTCTCGACTACTTCGCCACCGCGGTCCTCAACGCGTTCGGGATCACTTAATGATCGACGCCGAGGGAGTGGTCAAGAGCTTCGGGCCGCGCACGATCCTGCGCGGCATCGACCTGCGCGTCGAGACCGGCGAGACGCTCGTCATCATCGGCGGCTCCGGCTGCGGCAAGTCGACCTTCCTCAAGTGCGTGATCGGCCTGCATCACCCGGACGCGGGCAAGATCGTCGTCGACGGCATCGAAGTCGACAAGCTCAAGACCGAGGCCGAGATCGCCGACTACCGGCGCCGCTTCGGCTACCTCTTCCAGGAAGGCGCGCTGTTCGACTCGATGACCGTCTGGGAGAACATCACGTTCGGCCTGCGCTACCTGACCGACATCCCGCCGGGCAAGTACCGTAAGATCGCCTCCGACTGCCTGGCACTCGTCGGCCTCAAGGACGTCGAGGACTTCAAACCCGCCGAGCTCTCCGGCGGCATGAAGAAGCGCGTGGCGCTCGCTCGGGCCATCGCCGCCCAGCCGTCGTACATATTGTATGATGAGCCCACGACGGGCCTGGATCCGATCATGACGGACGTGATCAGCGACTTGATCCTGGACCTTCAAAAGCAACTCAAGATCACGGCGATCGTGGTCACGCACGACATGAGGTCGGCGTACAAGGTCGCCAGCCGCATCGCGATGTTTCACGAGGGCAAGGTGCTCGAGGTCGCGCATCCGGACATCATCAAGATCAGCAAGAATCCCTACGTGCGTCAGTTCGTGGACGGCAAGAGCGAAGGGCCGATCAAGATGAAGCTCAAGGAATTCGAGGCCGAACCTGCCGCTAACGGCGCCAAGAAATGACGCTTGAAACGAAAGTCGGCGCGTTCGTGCTCGGGGGGCTCACGCTCCTCGCCACCGCCATTTTCCTGCTCGGCGACGTCTCCTTCGAAAAGCGCTACGTTCTCTACGGCCAGTTCTCCGACGTCGCCAACCTCTCCAAGGACGCCCCGGTCAAGCTCTCCGGCGTCGAGGTCGGCCAGGTCCGCTCGATCGAGCTCGTCGAGGGCGGCGCGCGCGTGGTCATGTCGATCCGCAAGGGCGTCGACATCTACAACGACGCGGTGTTCCAGATCGGCTCGACCGGCATCATCGGCTCCAAGTACCTGCAGGTCGACCAGGGCACGCGCGTTAAAGGCGTGATCCCGGCCAACTCGACCGTCCGCGGCGAGGACCCCGTCTCCATCGAGAAGTCGCTGACGAAGGCTCTCGCGAAGCTCGAAAAGCTTCTCGACGGCTTCACCAAGGAAGGCCCGCGCGGCACCTTGGCCGACAACCTGACTGCGACCGTGGCCAACGTCCGCGAGATGACGGCCAACCTCAACGACCTCGTCGAGACGACGAAGCCGAAGCTGACGAGGGCTCTCAACCGCAGCGACGACATCACCGACAAGCTCGATGCGCTGCTCGCCAAGTCCAACGTGATGATGGCGAGCCTCAACACCAGCTCCGGCACGATCGGCGCCCTACTCAACGATACCAAGATCAAGGACGACCTGAAGGACACCGTCGCCAATCTCCACGACACGTTCAGCCGCCTCAACCAGTTCAAGGTGTACTGGAACTACGACTGGCGCTACGAGCACGCGGTGCGCACCTCGCGCGTGGACATCGGCCTGAAGATTTCCCCGAGAGAAGGCCGGTACTATTATGTCGGCGGCTCGAACCTGGCCAACCTCAACGACGCGTCCCACAGCTCGAAGCCCGACTACGCCCAGCCCAACCGCATCGACGCCCTGCTCGGCTGGGAGAAAGGCTGGTACGACGTCGGCGTCGGCGTCATTCGCTCCGGCGGCGGCGCACGCGTGACGTTGACCCCGTTCCACAAGGACCCGATGCTGGGCCGCTTCTCCGTCATGGCCCAGGGCCATGACTTCGGCCGCAATCGCGTCGTCTCGGGCCGCCAGTTCACGAAGCCCGCCTACGACTTCGGCGCTTTGGTCAAGGTCCAGAAGTACGTCAGCATCGGCGCCCGCGTCGAGGACGTCGCCGAGGTCCCTCGCTACCAGACCTGGCTGAAGGTCGCCTTCGAGGATGTCGATATCGCCTACCTCTTCGGCATCGCGTCGTTCGGCGCGGCCGGAAGCAAGGGCCGCTCGAAGAAGTAGCCGCGCCCGGGCCCCCGGCCTCTTCTTCCGAAGCAAAGCCCTCAGCGCGTCGCCAAAAATCCCGTCGAGACGTCCGTTCGGGTATTTATGGCGCATCGCGGCTTGAGCCTCCTTCAATAGCTTGAAGAATTCCTGGTCCGCGGTGAAGGCGATCCGCACGCCCGTCGGAACCGGCGCGTCATTTCCCGCCGCAGAAGTAAACAGCGGATCGTCGCCAGTCGGATGGCGCGCGCCGCTCGGATATGGCGGTAAGCGGCCGAATCGGCCTGGCGGAGCTTGAAGACGCAGTACTCGAACAATGAAATAAATCCCCGGTCCCGGTAGAGCTTGCGCTCATCGATGACGGCGAGCGTCTCGATGAGATCGCACATCGACGCGCGCTCGTCGGCGGCAAGGCCTTCGGCGCGGGTCAACAGTTCTTCGTTCGTCAGTCGGGGCCCACTTACTACACGATGGGGTGCCTGAAAAAGTTCCATCGCAAAACCGTCGCATCGTCGCCATGGTTCGCGCGGGTTTCGCCCTGCTATACCTTCCTCATGCGCTCTTTCCTGATCGCGTTGCTCGCCTTTTTGATGCCCGCCGTCCGCGCTCGCGCCTGGGAGGCGAGCGCCGCCGGCGTCGCGGAGCGCTTGCGCCGCGCCCCGTCGCCGTCGGACTCGCTTCAGCCCGCGAAGCCGGGCTGGGCGCGCCTCATCGACCGACCGGAGGAGCGCGTGCATTGGGCCGAGACCCATGACGGGAAGACCTATGTCTTCGGCGTGGGCCTGGCCCGCGACATCGAGAACCCGGCGCTGCGTCTCGCCTCGGCCGAGGCGCGCGCGCGCGCGAGCCTGATCGAGCGCGCGGGGGAGGTCAAGACCGACGTGGCGACGCTGTCCGACGGCCAGACGATCACGATCAAGACCGCGGTGATCAACGGCGCGCGCGTCCTCGACTGGTATCTCGACCGTTCCGGCGATTTGTACGCGCTCGCCGTCCTCGAGCCTTAACGCCGCGCTCTAGGGCTTGATGCGCTCGACGCCGTCGTCCTCGGCCTCGTCCTGGATCGTGTAGCCGAGCGTCGCGGCGAGCCGCGCGGCCATGGCGCGCGCGGCGTCCCGGTCGGAGGCGACCGTGAAGCCGAGCTCCGGCTTGCCTGCGACGTCGAGGTCGTAATAGCGCGTGGACGGCGAACCTTTTCCGCTCGCGCGCGATCCTTGCACCAGGCGGAAGATCACGCGGATGACGCCTTTCTCGGGCAGCGCCACGCGACGCTCGAATTGAACCGGCCCGATCCCGGCGGTCACGACCGCGACATGCGCCGGGACGTCGAACGTCTTTTGCTGCCGGCCGAAGGCTCCGAGCACGGCGATGACGCCGAAGAAGGGGGAGAACAGGCCCCACGGCCACAGCGCGTCGAACCAGTTGTCCCGGCTGATCCGCCACGCGGCGAACGCCATCACGAGGCAGACGAGCGCGCAGACGACGACGCCGACCATGCGGCCCTGCGTCATCTTGGCCGTCGCGATCAGAAGGCCTTTGCCGGGCTCGACGATGTCGGTGATGGAGAGGTCGAGGGGGCTTTCGAGGACGTCGGAGGCCAAGGACATGGCCCATCCTACCTAAAATGCGGCGCCTCCCGTATATCGTACACTTGTACGAAACACGCGGATAGGTTATACTCTCGGCTATGCCCCGCCTGAAGACGATGTTCCGCTGCCAAGCCTGCGGCCACTCGGCCAGCAAGCCGATGGGGCAATGCCCCGGTTGCTCCGAGTGGAACACGATGGCCGAGGAGGTCGTCGAGGCCCGTTCCGGCAGCCTCGTCGAGTCCGTCGCCGAGGCGCGCGGCCAGCTCACGTCGTTCTCGTCGGCGGTGACCGCGCTCAAGGACGCGAACGAGACGCCGGAGAAGCGCACGCCGGTCGGCATCCCCGAGCTCGACCGCCTGTTCGGCGGCGGGATCGTGCCCGGCCAGGTCATCCTCCTCGCGGGACCTCCCGGCATCGGCAAGTCGACGCTCATGCTTCAGGCGGCGGCGAAGCTCGCCGAAAAGGGCCCGTTCCTGTACGCGTCGGGTGAGGAAAGTCTGCGCCAGGTGTCGAGCCGCGCCAAGCGGCTGGGGCTGTCGTCCGAGCAGCTCTACCTCGTCTCCGAGTCCTCGCTGTCCAAGATCCTCGCGGCGATGGATTCCGTCAAGCCTTGGGCGATGGTCCTCGACTCGATCCAGACCGTCACGCACCCGCAGCTCGCGTCGAGCCCGGGCTCCGTCGGCCAGGTGCGCGAGTGCGCGGCCGAGCTCGTGCGCGCGGCGAAGGCCAACGACACGGTCGTCTTCCTGCTCGGCCACGTGACGAAGGACGGCTCGCTCGCGGGCCCGAAAGTGCTCGAGCACCTCGTCGACACGGTTCTGTATTTTGACACCGAAAATCACGATCTGCTGCGCGTCCTCCGCGCCCAGAAGAACCGCTTCGGCCCGACGGACGAGCTCGGCTTGTTCGAGATGGGGGAGACGGGTCTTAAGGAGGTGAAGGACGCCACCGCCTTCTTCGCCGCGGAGCTGGGCCGCACCGCCGCTCCCGGCCGGGCGGTGTCCGTGGCGCTCGAGGGCTCGCGCCCCATCCTCGTCGAGGTCCAGGCGCTCGTCGTCCCGACGCGCTACCCTCTGCCGCGCCGCATGGCGACCGGGCTCGACCTCAACCGCGTCCTCGTCCTGCTCGCCGCGATGGAGCGCCACATCGGCCTGCGCCTCGAGGACCGGGACTGCTTCGTCAGCCTCGCGGGCGGCCTGCGCCTGAAGGAGCCGGCCCTCGACCTGGCCGCGTGCCTCGCGGTCGCGGGCTCGTGGCGCGACAAGTCGGTTCCGTCGGACCTGGTCCTGCTCGGAGAGGTGAGCCTCCTCGGCGAGGTCGCCCGCGTGCCGCAGCTCGAGCTGCGCCTGCGCGAGGCGGCGAAGGCGGGCTTTAAGCGCGCGCTCGTGCCCGCGCGAGCCGCGAAGGACCTGCCCAAGACCCTCGGCCTCGCGATCACCGGGGTCGCGGACCTGCGTGAAGCCTCGGAAGCGGCTTTCGGTCTCGAGTAATTTCGTAGAATACCGGCATACCTTCCGTTATATCCTCCGTCGGAGGCATTCCATGTACACTTGGCTGTTTCGGCTCGCCGTCATCCTCATCTGTCCCGTCATCGTCTATTTCGCGAAGATCTCGCCCAACGCCGCGGGCGTCGGCATCGGCGTCGGCGTCGGCCTGCTCATCGTCGGCATCGAGTACCTGATCGCCGAACTGAATCTGCTGACCATCATGGCCGGCGTGCTCGGCACCGCGGTCGGCATCATCCTCGCGCGGCTGATGGACTACATGGTCTTCCAGATCGGCAACGAGGATCTCTATAAGACCTGGGACAAGTTCGCCCTGTTGCGCTTCTTCGCGCTCGGCGTCCTCGGCCTGGTCATCGCGATCCGGAAGTTCCCCGAGCTCGACGACCTCGATAAGGACCTGCTCAAGATGGGCAAGAAGCGCGGCTCCGATCTCAAGATCCTCGACTGCAACGCGATCATCGACGGCCGCGTCGCCGAGGTCGTGGAGACCCACTTCCTGTCCGGCACCCTCGTCGTGCCCCGCTTCGTGCTGACCGAGCTGCACCGGCTCGCCGACGCCGAGGACCCGATGAAGCGCGCTCGCGGCCGCCGCGGCCTAGACGTGCTCGCGCGCCTGCAGGAAGGGCACGTCGTCCCCGTGCGCATCCTCGACAAGGACATCCCCGAGATCGCGGAGATCGAGGGGAAAGTGGTCAAGCTCGCCCGCGAGATGGGCGCCAAGATCGTCACGACCGACTTCAACGTCAACAAGGTCGCGACGCTCGAGGGCGTCACCGTCCTCAACGTCAACGACCTGTCCTCGGCGCTCAAGACCGTCGTGCTGCCCGGCGAGACCATGAGCGTGTTCGTCATGAAGGACGGCAAGGAGCGCGAGCAAGGCGTCGGCTTCCTGGACGACGGCACGATGGTGGTCGTCGAGGACGGCCGCCGCTCCGTCGGCAAGCGCCTCGAGGCGACCGTGACCTCGATCCATCAGACGAGCAACGGCCGCATGATCTTCGCGAAGGCCCGGCCGGAAGCTCGCCCGGAGCGCCAGCCCGCGTAATGCGCGCCGCGGCGATCATCGTCTCGGGCGGCTCGGGCTCCCGGATGGGAAGGCCGAAGCAGTTCCTCCCGCTCGCGGGGTCGACGGTCGCGGAGTTGTCGCTCGCGTGCTTCGCCGGGATGGCCGAGATGGAGAGCGTCGTGCTCGTTCTCGGCGAGGATTCGTTCGCCGAGCACGGTAAACGCCTCTCCGTCGGCAAGGTCAAGGTCGTCGCCGCGGGCCCGACGCGCATGGGCTCCGTGCGCAACGGCTTCGCCGCGCTGCCGAAGGGCATCGAGGTCGTGGCCGTGCACGACGGCGCGCGCTCCATGATCACGCCCGAGATCGTGCGCGCGACTTTGGCCGAAGCCGTTAAATCCGGCGCGGCGGTGGCCGCGGTGCCCGTCAAGGACACCCTGAAGGTCGTCGAGAAGGGGAAGACGACCGTCTCCGAGACGCCCGACCGCGCGCGCTTCTGGGCCGCGCAGACGCCGCAGACGTACCGCTACGCCGTGCTGAAGGAAGCCCTCGACAAGTTCGCGGGCGACGCCGACGCCACGGACGAGAGCCAGCTCGTCGAGCGCTGCGGCCAGGCGGTCGCGGTCGTCGAGTCGAGCTACGAGAACTTCAAGATCACCACTCCGGAGGACCTCACGATGGCGTCTTCGATCTTTAACGCGCGTGCGGGCGGGCGTCGCGAGAGCCGCACCGGCTTCGGCTACGACATCCATCGCCTCGTCGAGGGCCGTGAGCTGTGGCTCGCGGGCGTGAAGATCCCTCATACCAAAGGCCTGCTCGGGCATTCCGACGGCGACGCCGTCCTGCACGCGTCCTGCGACGCCGTTCTGGGAGCCCTCGGGCTCGGCGAGATCGGCATCGCGTTTCCTCCCACCGACCCGAAGTTCAAGGGGCTGGCCTCGAAGGACATCGTGGCCAACACCTTGGCCAAGGTCGCCGCCTTCGGCGGCGAGATCGTTCATCTCGACGCGACCTTGATCGCCGAGGAGCCGAAGCTCAAGCCGCACTACGACAAGCTGAAGGCCTCGCTCGCCGCCTTGTTCAAGCTTCCCGAGTCGCGCGTGAGCCTGAAGGCCAAGAGCAACGAAGGGCTCGACGCGATCGGCCGCGGCGAGGCCATCGCCTGCCACGCCGTCGCGACCGTCGTCGCCTGAGCGTCCGCCGTTGCCCTACCTCCTGATCGCCGTCTCCAACATCCTCGGCGGCTCGACCTACGCGGCCACGACCGCCGCCCTGAAGGGCTTCTCCGAGAAGGACCTGATCCTCCTGCGCATGGCGCTGTGCGCGGCCTTGTTCGCTCCGTTCGCGTGGCGGGGCCGCCGCCGCCTCGCGAAAGCGACGCGCGGGGACTGGGCGCGGCTCGCCGCGGTCGGCTTGTTCGGCTACGCGCTGCCCCTCGCCCTGGGCACGTACGGCGTGAAGCTGTCGTCGGCGACGAGCGCGTCCCTGCTCGTGGGCATGGAGCCCGTCGCGATCGTCCTGCTCTCGGCCGTCTTCCTCGGCGAGGCGCTGACCGGCCTGAAGATCGTCTCCCTCGTTCTGGGCGTCGGCGGCGCGATGCTGATCGCCTTCCAGGGCTTCCCGACGCTGTCGGGCGCCTTCTCCGACCGGCTCAAGGGCGACATGATTCTCGCGATGCACGGCTGCTGCTGGGCGCTGTACAGCGTCCTCGGCAAATCGGCGCTCAAGCGCGTGGATCCTCTGGATTTCACCGCGGTCACTTCGCTGATCGGCTTCCTCGGCGTCGCGGCCTGGGCGCTGCCCGGCGCGCGCCCCTCGATCTGGGCCTCGGTCCCGTCGTCCGCGTGGCTCTCCATGACGTATCTCGCCGTCGCCGGCGGATTTCTCGCGGTCATCCTGTGGAACGTCGCGCTGAAGTCGGTGGAGGCGTCGAAGGTGGCCAACTTCATCTTCCTGCAGCCCGTCGTGGGCGTGCTGCTCGGCGTCGGACTTCAGGGCGATACCATGACGGCGTGGAGCGCGGCCGGCGGCGCGCTCGTTCTTGGCGGCATGTACGCTGCCTCCGCCGCCTAGCGCGCTGGCCGTGCGAACGCCCCTTCTCCGCCCATGGCGCACCGACAGATAATATTGCAAAATATATATGTAGCGTTCGCTCGATTGAAAAAATAGATGAGTAAAATCGGTCGGCCTGCGGCGTCGATGGCCGTTCCGGCCCGTTCCCATAGCATGCCTCTCGACCTCAACTACCACCACCTCTACTACTTCTGGATCTGCGCGAAAGCGGGTCGGGTCACCGCCGCGGCGAAGGAGCTGCACCTGTCCCAGTCCGCGCTGAGCCTTCAGCTCAAGAGCCTGGAGCGCGCGCTCGGCCGCATCCTGTTCAACCGCACGCGCTCGGGCCTCGAGCTGACCTCGGGGGGTAAGACCGTCTTCGAGCACTGCGAGAAGATCTTCGCGCACGGCGCGGCGCTCTCGGCCGCGCTCCGCGGCGGCCCCGGCTCCAGCCCGACCGTGATCAGGCTCGGCGTGTCTTCGGCGCTCGGACGCGAGGCGGCGATGACGTTCATCGAGCGCCTGGCAGGCATCGAGAACTCGATGGTGACCGTGTACGTCGGGCCGCGCGAGGACATTCGCGAGCGTCTCGCCCGGCGCAAGCTCGACATCGCGGTCACGGGCGCTGACATGACGAAGGATCTCGGCGCCGGCTTCCAGGGCCGCCGGGTCGGGACCCTGCCGATCAACTTCATGGCCTCGCCGGAGCGCGCGCGCGCCCTCGGGGAGTTTCCGCGCAAGGGCCAGGAAGTGCCGATGCTTTTCCGTACGGAGGACTACGCTCCGCGGCACGAGGTCGAGCGGTTCCTGCGCGAGCGCGGCGTGATCCCCGTGACCGTCGCCGAAAGCGAGGACGCCGACATCCTGCAGACGCTCGCCCGCCAGGGCCGCGGCGTCGTCGCGCTCCACCGGACGGCGGCGCAGGCCGACTTGGTCTCGGGGGCGCTCGTGCGGGTCGGGCCGGCTCAGACGGGCCTACAGCATGAGATTTGGGTCGTGACGCCCTCGCGGGAGTCGCTCGATCCCGTCGTGCGCCAGGCAATCGCGCTGGCCAACCGGACATGAGAGACGCCGCGAAAAAATTTTCGCGTCTCGCTCTCGACCACCGCTACGGCTTCATCCTGCTCGTCATGGTCGCCGCCGCGGGCCTGACCGGCCTCGCGTGCGTCTGGTTCATGTGGGGCTTCGAGGGCGTGCTCGACCACCGTATCGCCGGCCGCTGGCGCTGGCTCGCGACGCCTGCGCTGTTCGTGTTCTCCGTTGAGATGATCCGGCGGCTCGCGCCGTGTGCGGCGGGTCCGGGCATTCCGCAGGCCATCTTCGCGGCGCGTCACGTCACCGAGCAGAACGAGAAGAAGCTGGCCCCGCTGACGTCGCTGACGACGATGGCGGTCAAGATCGCCGCGCTATATCTCGGCCTGTGGGCCGGCGCCTCGACGGGGCGCGAGGGGCCGACCGTCCACGTGGCGACCTGCGTCTTCATCAGCATCATCCTGCTCGTCCGGCGGCTGTCTGGGGTCCGGATCGACATGCGCTCGGCCATCGTCGCGGGCGGGGCGGCGGGCCTCGCGGCCGCGTTCAACACGCCGCTCGCCGGCGTCACGTTCGCGATCGAGGAACTCGCGGGCGACTACTTCGGGAACATGAAGGACTACGTGATCATGGCGATCATCATCGCGGCGATCACGGCGAAGGCGCTGACCGGCGAGTACACCTATTTCGGGCGGCTCGCCGAGCCCGCGGCGATCCCGCTGACGGCGATCTTCCTGATCGGCGCGCTCGGCGGCCTTCTCGGCGCGGTTTTCTCGACGGCGCTGATCAAGGGCGGCGCCTATTTCGGCCGGCTGCGCGCCGTTCATCGCTACACCGTACCGGCTTCTCTGGCGCTGGGCCTGCTCGTCGTGGCTAAATTCTCCTCTGCGGACATGCTCGGCCCCGGGAACGGGGCGGCCCAGGTCCTCGTGCGCGGCGAATTCGGGGCGTGGGCGTGGGCCTATCCGTTCGAGAAGATCGCCGCGACGCTCTGCACCTTCTGGTCCGGCATGGCGGGGGGCATCTTCGCGCCGTGCCTGTCGGTCGGTGCGGCCCTCGGCGCCGACGTGGCGCGGTGGATGACGATCCCGGTCGCGAGCTGCGCGTTGGTCGGCATGGCCGCGTTTCTTTCCGGCACGATCCAGGCCCCGATCACCGCGTTCGTGATCATCTTCGAGATGACCGGGCATCACCAGATGCTGCTCCCGGTCATGCTCGGGTCGCTGCTGGGGTTCATGGTCGCGCGCCTGACGGGCGCCGCCCACCTCTACCAGGCCCTGTGCGTCAATTATAATTCACTTCTCGGCAACGCCCTAGAATCGCCCGCGATTTCCTAGAATAAGGCGTGCCCCTCCGTCTCTACAACAGCCTGACCCGCGCCAAGGACGACTTCGTCCCGGCCGCTCCTCCGAAGGTCTCTTTGTATACCTGCGGTCCCACCGTCTACAACTACCAGCACGTGGGCAACTACCGCACCTACATCTTCGAGGACCTCTTGGTCCGGACGCTGAAGCTGCTGGGCTTCGAGCCGACACGCGTGATGAACATCACCGACGTCGGCCATCTGACGAGCCAGGGCGACGAAGGCGAGGACAAGATGGAGGTCGGCGCCGCCCGTGAGGGCAAGACCGCCTGGGACATCGCCAAGTTCTACACGGAGGCGTTCCTCGCCGACGTCAAGGAGTTGGGCCTGCTTCCCGCGGACATCCTGTGCAAGGCGACCGACTATATCCCGGAGCAGATCGCGCTCGTGCAGAAGCTCGACGCGAAGGGCTTCGTCTACAAGACCGCCGACGGTCTGTACTTCGACACGGCCAAGCTGCCCGACTACGGCAAGCTCATGACGAAGGAGCACCTCGAGGGCCTGAAGTCCGGCGCGCGCGTCGAGGCGAACCCCGAGAAGCGGCACATGACCGATTTTGCGCTGTGGAAGTTCTCGCCGAAGGGAACGACGCGCCAGATGGAATGGGAGTCGCCGTGGGGGAAGGGCTTCCCGGGCTGGCACATCGAGTGCTCCGCGATGGCGATGCGCTTCCTGGGCGAAACGCTCGACATCCACTGCGGCGGCATCGACCATGTGCCCGTGCACCACACCAACGAGATCGCGCAGTCCGAGGGCGCGACCGGAAAGCCGTTCGCCCGCTTTTGGATGCACGCCGAGTTCCTGCTGATGAACAACGCGAAGATGGCCAAGTCCGCCGGCGGCTTCGTGAAGCTCGCCGACCTGAAGGACAAGGGCTTCTCGCCGCTCGACTATAAATACCATTGCCTGACGGCGCACTACCGCAAGCAGCTCGATTTCACCTGGGAATCCCTCGAGGGCTCCAAGACCGCGCGCCGCCGTCTCAAGGACGCCGTCGCGGCCCTGGCCGGCGAGACGCCGAAGCCCGGCTGCGCCGACTTCTCGGCCCGCTTCAAGGAGGCGCTCGCCGACGATCTGAACGCCCCGTCCGCGCTCGCGGTGGTCTGGGACGCGCTCAAGAGCGGCATCCCCGGCGGAGCCAAGAAGACCTTCCTCGAGGAAGCGGAGGCCGCGCTCGCGCTCGGCCTGTTCGACGTCGACTCCGTCGCCGCGGTCCCGGCGGAGGTCTCGGCCCTCCTCGACCGGCGCTCGCAAGCCAAGGCCAAGAAGGATTTCGCGGAATCGGACCGGATCCGCAAACAGATCGAAGAGCTCGGGTACCTGGTCAAAGACGGCAAAGACGGCGCCAAGGCGGTTAAAAAATGAAAAAGAAATTCGGCCGCCGTCCCGATCGCAACAACCGCCCCGAGCGCACCGATCGCCCGCAGCATCCTCCGAAGAACAAGCCCTTCAACAAGGACCGCCACTTCGACAAGAAGCGCCATCACGACAAGCTGCGCCACGAGCGCCTCGGCGGCGCGCAGCCGCGTCCCGACAACCGCCCCGAGGCGGCCGAAGGCGAGCAGGCGCCCAATCTCGAGACGCGCTGGCTCGGCGGCTTCGAGGCCGTCGCGAAGGCGCTGACGAAGACCCCGTACGACTGCCGCGAGATGTGGATCGAGCACGAGCTCGTTCATCCGAACATCGGGACGCTCATCAAGCAGGCGAAGGATCTCGATCTGCAGGTCCGCTACATGTCTCGCCCCGAGCTCGACCGCGCGGTCAAGGGCGGCAAGCACGGCGGCATCGCGATCCGGGCGTCGTTCGATCCCGCCGCGACGTTCTCCGAATGGGTGCAGGGCCTGGACGACGCCCGCAAGAAGGGCCTCGTCGTCGTCGTGCTCGACCAGATCCAGGATCCGCACAACCTCGGCGCGATCACGCGCTCGGCGCTGCAGCTCCACGCCCGCTGCGTCGTGATCCCCGAGCGCCGCTCGGCGCCCGTGACCCAGGCCGTGATCCAAGCCTCCGCCGGCGCCGCGCTGAAGATCCCGGTCCATCGCGTCGTCAATATCGCGCAGACGCTCGACTTGTGCAAGAAGAACGGGTTCTGGGTGTACGGCGCCGACGCCTCCGGCAAGGACGCGTGGGACTGCGTGATCAACACGCCCTGCGTCCTCGTGATCGGCTCGGAAGGCTACGGCATGCGCCCGCTCGTGCGCGCGTCCTGCGACGAGCTGATGCGCGTGCCGCAGTCGGAGCACGGCGTCGGCAGCCTCAACGCCTCGTGCGCGGCCACCGCGCTGCTCTACGAGATCGCCCGCCAGAATCGGAAAGTCCAGCCCTGATGGGTCGCGACCACTCTCATTCGCACGCTCATCCCCACGGCCATTCTCACGACGAGGAGGGAAGCGACAGCCGGCTGTACGGCGTGATCGCGCTGACCGGCGTCATCTTCTTCGTCGAGCTCGCGGGCGGCTGGTGGACCGGCAGCCTCGCGCTGATCGCCGACGCCACGCACATGGCCGTCGATCTGCTGAGCCTGAGCCTGACCTTGGTCGCCGCGATGCTCGCGCGCCTGCCGGCCGATCCGAAGCGTACGTTCGGCTACCGTCGCGTCGAAGTCCTCGCCGCGCTTGGCAACGCGATCGCGCTCATGGTGGCCACGGGCTTCCTCCTGCGCGAGGCATGGGCGCGCTTCTCCTCTCCGATGCCGATCGCGGCCGGGCCGATGATCGCGGTCGCGTTCGTGGGCCTGCTCTGCAACCTGGTCTCCGCCGCGATGCTATGGGACGCCAGCCGTACGAACATCAACATGCGCGGCGCGCTGATGCACGTCCTCTCCGACGGCGCC
>JBBQVX010000064.1:0-19896 GCA_038211115.1 Elusimicrobiota bacterium
GATTGAACTCCACCTGGATCTTCACGTCCTTCGCGATGGTGAGCAAGGTCGCGCCCATCTCCTTGACGAGGACCTTTCTCGCCTCGAGCACGTCGTCGAGATACGCGTAGTTGCCGTTGCCTTTGTCCGCGAGCTGCTCCATCTTGTGGTCCTGGACGTTGCCCCTGCCGACGCCGAGCACGGTCAGGAACACGCCGTGCTCGCGCTTCTCCTCGATCAGCCGCGTCAGCTCGCCGTCGCTCGTCACGCCGACGTTGAAGTCGCCGTCGGTCGCGAGAATCACGCGGTTGTTCCCCTTCTTGAGGAAGTTCTCCTGCGCCGTCTTGTAGGCGAGCTGGATGCCGGCGCCGCCCGCGGTCGAGCCGCCGGCCTCGAGGCGGTCGAGCGCCTCGAGGATTTCGGCCTTGCGGGCGCCCGATGTCGCGGGTAGGACGAGCCCCGCCGAGCCCGCGTAGGACACGATCGCGATGCGGTCTTCCTTCCGGAGCTGCTCGACGAGTAGCCGCAGGCCCTTCTTGACGAGCCCGATCCGGTCCTCGCCCATCATCGAGCCCGAGCTATCGATCAGGAACACGAGGTTGTTCGGCGGCAGGTCCTTTTTCGCGATCGACTTACCCTTGATGCCCACGCGGACGAGCTTGTGCTTCGCGTTCCACGGGCATCGGGCGAGCTCGGTCGTGATCGAGAAAGGATGCTCCCCCTGCGGCTCCGGGTAGTCGTAATGGAAGTAGTTGATAAACTCCTCGATGCGCACCGCGTCCGCCGGCGGCATGCGGCTCTCGTTGAGGATGCGGCGTGTGTTCGAGTAGGAGGCGGCGTCCACGTCGATCGAGAACGTCGACAGCGGGTGATCGGCGACCTTCTGGAACGGGTTCTCCTCGGTGTACGCGTAGCCTTCGCGATCGACCGGCGCGGGTTGCTGCTCGAACGACGGCTGGGGATACTTCCCGCGGAAGAGCTGTGACTGCGCCATGCCGCGGCCGCCGCCCAACGAGCCGAACCGTCCTCCGAGCCCGCCCGCCTTCGCGCGCCCGCTGAGCCCACCGCCCGCGCTAGCGCCCACGAGACCAGCGTCGTAGCCCCCGGCGACGCTTCCGGACGCTGAGTCGGCGTCGCTCATGTTGGAGGCGGCGCCGGTGATCATCGGGGACAAGGGCGCGTCCTCGAGCGCCGTTCTCTTGTAGAAGGGGACGATCGCCAGCGCCAGCGCGAACGCGCACGCCGCCAGTACGGCTGGGCGCACGCCGGCGCGCCGTAGGAGCGAGCGCAGGCGGCTGTCCTCGGCTTTCGCCAAAATCCTCGCCTTCGCGGGGCTCTTGAGCCGGCTCTCCGCGCTGAAGTCCAAGGCCGCGAGCCTCGCCGCGAAGGCAAGGTCCCGCGCGATCTCGGAATCCGGCTCCGCCGCGACCGGCCGTCCGGCAAGCATCTTATCCAGCTCCAGATTGAAACGCTCGGCTTCCATGATATCGTCCATAATCAGGCCTCCAAGGCGGGAAAATTCTTGCGCAGCTTGCGGATCGAGCGGAACAAAATTACGCCGACGTTCGATTCCGACAGCCCGAGCAGGTCGCCGATCGCGCGGTTGGTCATGCCCGAGAAGAACTTGAGCGACACGATTTCGCGCGCCGCGTCGTCGAGCGAGGCGAGCGCCGCGGCCAGGCGCCGCTTCTCGTCTTCAGCCTCGGCTTCCTTCGCGGGGCCCTTGGCCTCGTCCCGCGGCTCGGCCGCCGACTCGAGGCTCGTCCAGACGCCGGACTTCTCCGCGCGGTAGTGATCGGCGACGGAGCGGAAGGCGATCGAAAACACCCAGGTCGAACGCTCCCCCCGACTCGCGTCGAACTTTCCCCACGAGCGGAACGCGCGCTCGAACGTATCGGCCGCGATCTCGTCGGCCCTCGTCGCGGAGCCGGTCCGTCCCCTCGCGTAATTGAACACGCGGTCGAACCACTGGGCGTAGAACTCGGCGAATTCTGCGGTCGGCTTATCGCTCATGTCGGTCGGCATGTGACCCCCGTAGCGCCGTCACAGAGTATTCGCGCGGGGGCCGGGAAGTATTACGACTATTATTTGACGCAGGCGAGGGATTCGCCGAGGGCGCGCCAGGCGAGACCCTCCGGGGCGTGGCGCCGGGGCAGAGCTTTGAGCCAGTAGCAACGCTTGGCGCCGGGCTCGTCGTCCTGGAAGCGGTAAGTGACGGTCCACTCCAGGGCGTTTCCCGGCCCTTCGGGGGCGTCGAGCAGCGAGTCGAACACGACGGTCGAGACGGCGAGGCCGAAGTAGGAGGTCGTTCCGGCGGCGAGGCTCTGCCCGGGGCCGCTGGAGACGCGCTCGACGACGTCCCCATTCAGGCGCGAGGCCAAGGTCATGACGACGCCGACGGCGCGCGCGGCGGCCTTGTTCTCCCGGAGGACGGAGACGATATACTTGCCGTTCTCGACCGGGAACATCTTGCGCGAGCGGTACGTCGCCACGGTGAGAGGAGGGCGCTCCGCCGCGGGGGCGGCGACGGGCGCGGGGGCGGCGACCGGCGCGGCGACGACGCCGGCGGTCACGGGGACGGCGAAGGCGACGGTGGAAACCGAGGGCGCGGCCTCGGCAGCGGCGGACACTGGCGGCTGCGGCATGTTCGAGAAATCGGCCGGGAGGCGCGCGCACATGGGCCCGAGCCAGGCCAGCATGAATCCGATGATCGCCGCCGCGAATAATTTTCCCACGGCCGAAAGCATACCCGATTTGGAACGAGCGCGATAGAATTGGCCTGCGGCCGCGAAGAGGAGCTAGGGCTTGCGGAAGGGCACGTTGCGCACGGACTTGATCTTAAGGGGCCCCTTCAAGCCCAAGGCCTCTCCGACGATCCGGTCGACTCGCTCCGCCATGCCGGGGATGCTCTCGATGACGGTCTCGGTGACGTCCGTGTGGTGGGGCCCCGACAGGACGTCGGAGACGACGTAGGCCGGGTTCACGATGAAGCCAGGTCCGGCCTCCTTGAGGATGTGCTTGAGCTCGACTTCGACGAACTTCGCGCCGGCGCGCTCGGCCGCCGCGCGCCATGCCTCGGTCTCGACGCTCGGGCTCGGCACGTGCAGGTAGGCGTCTTCGGCCGGGACGCCGGTGATCCAATCGCCGACTTGGCTTGCCGGATCGAGAGATCCTGCGGACCCCAGCACCGTCGCCGCGCCCACGCCGTGCTCGCGCAGCGCGGCCATGAGGTCCCCGGCCTGCTCGCCGTACAGGTGCATGAAGAACCAGTAGCGTCGTCCGTCGGCCAGCTCGAGCACCTTCATCGGGCGGAACGCCAGATCGTTCTCGGGAATCCCCGTCGGCGCGGGATTGAACTCCCGCCGGAAATCCTTGAGCGCCGCGTAGTCCGTCGACAGGTCGCGCGCGAGCAGTCGGTGCACGACGGTCCACGGCAGGCCGTAGACGACGCCATCGGGCACGTAGCCGAGGGCGTGAAACGTCGCCGCGTACTCCTTTTTCCAGGAGCGGTAGCCGCGCAAAGTGTGCACGCGCTCGCCGGGCACGCCCAGGAGCTTCAAGTAGCTCTGGATGTGGATCACGCGGTCGCCGCCGTTGACGTGCAACGCCACGATCGCGCGCTTCCCCTCCGGGCTCGTCGCCGGGTAGAACTGGCGGAAGCCCTCCTTGCGCGGCAGCGGCGTGCCGAGCGTCCATCCATGAGCCTCGAGCTTCGCCCTCGCCTCGGCGCCGTCGCCCTCGACGATGTAAAAATGGACGCCGGGCATCGCCATCGCGTCGATGACCCCCTGCGGGACGCTCTCCGCGATATAGCGCTTGAGGTCCTTGAGCGTGTGCTTGACGCCCGGCGCGACGCCGGCGAGCGCCGTATCGTAGCCGGTCGAAAAAGGCAGCGAGAGGCCGAGCGACGAGGCGATGATCTTCCCCACCCACGCGGCGCGCTCAGGTGAATCCATCTCCGTCTCGGTCAGGTCGACGCGGTTCGGGCCGGACATCACCTCGGTGACGACCTGCGCCAGGCGCAACTCGGCTCCGGGATGCTTCGCGAACGCGCCGTTGATTGACTCGAGCTCGGAATCGACGAAGCCGACGCCGCTCTTGGACGCGGCTTCGAGCCAGGCCTTTGTCCCGCCGTTAGGCGTGGCCACATGGAGCTGGACGCCCACGCGCGGTATTCCCGGGACTTCCTTTATAAAAGAGAGGTCGACGCGACGGCCGCGGCTCTCGAGTGTCGCGGGCGTGTACCAGTCGCCGACGCGGGACTCCGCGCCGAGGGCGCCGGCGGCGCCGAGCGCGGTCACGCGGCGCGCGCCGTGCTCGAGCAGGGCCTCCATAAGGTCCCCGGCGAGCCGCCCGTACAGCGCCTTGAAGATCCAGACCTTGCGGCCGTCGGACAAGGTCACGATCGTCATCGGCAGGCCGCGCACGTCGGCGCCCGGCCCGCCGACCGGCCGGTCGAAGACCGTCGCGGCGGGATCCAGCGCGAGCAGGGACGCCGTCGCGCTGTCGGACATGCCGTAGACGACCTCATCGGGGACGTATCCTTCCTTCTCGAACGCGGCGCGGTATTCCTTCTTCCACGAGCGGAAGCCGGGCAAGGAGTGCACGCGCTCGCCGGGTACGCCGAGGAGCTTGAGGAAGCTCCGCATGTGGATCATCCGGTCGGCGCCGTTGACGCGCAGGATGACGAGGGCCGGCTTCCCGTCCGGCGTCGTCGCTTTCAGGACTTGATGGAAGCCGACCTCCTTCTCGAGCGGCGCGCCGAGCGTCCACCCTCGATCCCGGAGCGCGTGCCGGGCTTCCCCTCGGTCGCCCTCGACGATGTAGTAGCCGACGGAGGCGTCGTCCTTCGCGGCGACGGCGTCCGGACCGAGGTTCTCGAGCACGTAGCGCTTCACGTCCTTGATCGTGTGCGGGACCCCCGGGCCGATGCCGTCGAGCGCGTCCTCGTAGCCGAGCCGCTCAGGGGCCGCGCGCGGCTTGAGCGCGTCCGCGAGGTCCGCGCTCCCGAGCAGAAAGCGCATCCAGAGGTCGAGCGCGGCGCGCACGAGCCTTCCCCCCGGGCTCACGTTCTTCGCCGGCACGGGCAGCGGCACCGGCAGATCGCGGGTGAAGCGCCGCTCGACGTCGGAGTACGGGGACACGACGAGGATCGGCTCCGGGTGGATGCGGGTCAGCAGTGCCGCGTCCGGCGGCACGTACGTGAACGAGATGATCTCGAGCGGGATCGGGCTGACCTTCGCCCACTCGCGCGCGAGCGCGGCCGGGAGATCCGTCTCGGGCGCCTCTCCGTCCTCCGTGATGAACTGGAGATCGATGTCGCTGCCGGGGCGGATCGCGCCGTTGGCGTAGCTGCCGAAGACGAGCGCTCCGAGCACGCGTCGTCCGACGACCGCGGTTTTGTTGGCCTCGAGCACGAGGCGGTCGACGGTCTTCTTGAAATCGGCCATGACGTCGTCCTTCTTCATCCGCGTGTCCGCCAAGGCGTCCGCGTCCTTCGCCAGCCCGTCGTAGTAGGCGGCGAGCTCCGCCTTCGGGAGCACCGAGCCTTCCCGCATGTAGTGCGCGATCATGCTGCGCGTCTTCGTGCGCCGCTTGCCGGGGTTGTACGCGACGGCCCGCTCGAGGAATGCCTCGAACGCCTCCCGTTCTTCCTCGTCCGCGTCGACGTGCCTCGCGAACAAGGCGCGCGCCTCCGCTAGGATGACCGCGTCGCCGGCGGCGAAGCCCGCCGAGGACGTGATGCGCCCCGTCGTGCCGAGCAGGCGCAGGCCCCGGAAGAAGGCGCGGGGATTTCTCACCGCGGGCGACCTCCCCTCGGCCTCCGCGAGCTCGAGCTGCGCGCGGTAGCCGCGCCAGACGTCCTTCAAGGGCGGCCCGACGTTCCACCAGAACTGGTTCCAGATTCCGCGTCCGTAGGCCTTGAGCCGGCGGAGCGCGGCGCGCAGGGGCCCCGCCTCGACCGTCGCCCCGAACTCGACGGCGGCCGGCTTGTCGTCGAGGGTCGCAGGGATCGGGCGCGCAATGGGATGCCAGTCGTAGTCGAACAGCGGGTTGTGGGTGTCCCCCTCGCTGTCGTACTGCTTCATGCTGAACTCGACGCGGATGAAGGTCCGGACGAAGTCCTCCTTCGCGACGTCGGCGCGATGCACCGAGTAGGAGTCCCAGAACGCGATGTCGAAGTCCGGCGTGGCGCGCGCGTTCGCCTCGTCCGCCTGGCGCTCGAGCTCGGCGTGCACGTGCTGCTTCGCCGGATCGAGCTGCGTCAGGTCGAACGTCTGGTCGTAGAACACCGTGCCGAGCCTGTCGGAGGCCGAGTACAGGTGCTCGGGCGGGATCTTCACCTTGTACCGCGCGCCCTGCACTCCGTCGATGTGCACGCCGGGGCGCCGGTGGGTATTCCCCTTCTTCACCGCGTTCTGGTCGACGGTGAGGTACATGTAGAATTCGCTCATCTTCGGGTTGACCGCCTTCTCATGGTCGATGACCTTCTGTAAAAACTCCCGGAACTGCGCGAGCTCCTTCGGCACGCGGATGTCGGAGTCCGGCATCTTGATCGGCATATTCAGCACGGACGTCACGGGCCCGCTGAAGGCCGCCTTGTCCTCGACCTCGCCGATTTTGACGGGCTTGTGCGAGATCAGCAGGTGCTTGAGGTCCCACGGCTTCAGGAGGCTCAGGTAGATCGGAGCGTTGCGGTTCGGGGCCGCCGCCTCGCCCGGCGTCAGCACGTATCCCTCTCCCCCCAACTTGGCCTCGCGTAGGTCGGTGCGCAGCGAGCGCTCGCGCTCCGTCTTCTCCGTGAAGACGTTCTGCAGCTTGGTCGCGAGCTTCTCGTCGTTGTAGACGACGAAGGAGATTCTCTTGAGATGGGCCCGGGATTGCGCGAGGAAGCGCTCGACGCCGTCGCGGATGCCGCCGGTGATCTCGTTATAGCTGCGCTCGACGGCGCCGAAGACTGAGCCCGTGCGCAGCGCCGGCACCGAGACGGACTCGAGGCCCTTCGCGTCGGCGGCCTTGAGGCCGTCGTAGACGACGTCGGAGATCGGGCGCTCGTACTTGTCGGCCACGAACAGCACGTTCTCGATCGGGCCCTTGCCGTCGCTCTTGATGAGGTGGACGTCGCCGTCCTTGAGGTCGGGGCCTTTCGCCAGCGCGGCAGCGAAGCAGCCGTTGGCCTGATTGATGACGTGGTTGACGCCGCCCGCGCACAGGTGCTTCTCCTGGACGGTCGTGAGCACGGCGTCGGATTTGACTCCGGTGATATCGCCCTGGAGGACCTCGACCGTGACGTCGGGGCCGGCGCCTTGGGCGGGCGCGACGCCGCGCTTTTCCTCCGCGCGGGGAGTCTCGAGTTCCCGCCGGATCTTCTCGATCGTCTCATCGAGGCTCTGTTTCTTTCGGATCCACTCGTCGCCGGTCGGCTCCCAGAGGTGGCGGTTGAAGGCCCATGAGGCGGCGCCGACGCCGTTCTGCTGCTCCTCCGTCAGGAGCGCGCGGACGGCGGGATAGTTGAGGACCTCGAGGCGCGTGTCGACGTCCTCGAGCTGCCCCTCGGTGGCTTGGAGCGGGATCGGCTTGGCGAGGATCGGATGGACGGCGCGGCGGAGCGCGATGACGAGCGGCTTGAGCTGTGCTTTGACCGTCGCGTCGTCGAGGTTGAGGCTCGCGAGCGTCCTGGCGATGGCGCGCACGGCCGCAGGATCGGGGTTCGGCGATGTCAGGAAGGAGTTGAACGACGCCGTCCATTCCGGCATGAATTGCGCGACCGAGACGGAGGCGCCGGCGACGGCGGAGGGGCCGAGGGCGGTGGGCCCGGGGCGGACGATGAGGGCCGCGTTCGCCGGGAACGCGATGATAAAGGAAAGAAGAAGTGCGCTCGCGCGGCGGAGCGCCTTCGGGGCGTGGGGCATCCCTATTATTTTACGGGGTTATTCGTAAGAGCGCCTGGGGCGAAGGGACTAGGCCCGGGGGCCGTTCGGCCCGCGCGGTCAGAAGCCCGCGGTTTCGCGGACGAAGTACGGCCTCATGTCCTTGAGGTCGTAGTAGATTCGGACGAGAATTTCGGCAAGAAGACCGATCAGAACCATTTGAAAGCCGATGAGCAGGCAGAAGATGGCGACTTGGAAGAGGGGCTGGTCCTTCACGAAGATACCGAGGTAGAACTTCTTGTACAGCGTATCGACGCCGAAGGCCACGCCGAGCGCGCCCATCAGCACTCCCCCGCCGCCGAACAGATAGATCGGCTTGCCGAGGTAGGAGTCCATGAACTTGACCGTCATCAGGTCGAGCAGGACCTTGAACGTGCGTGAGATCCCGTACTTCGAGACGCCGGCCGTGCGGGCGCGGTGGTTGACGGGCACCTCGGCCACGCGCGCGCCGAGGACGCCGGCGAGCGCCGGCACGAAGCGGTGCATCTCGCCGTACAGGCGCAGCGGCTTCAGGTACTCGGCCTTGTAGAGCTTGAGCGTGCAGCCGTAGTCGTGGAGCTTCACGCCGGTGACGCGCGAGATGAAGCCGTTGGCGATCATGGACGGCAGCTTGCGATCCAGGAAGCGGTCCTGGCGGTCCTTGCGCCAGCCGGAGACGCAGTCGTAGCCCTCGTTGAGCTTGGCGATCAGCTTCGGGACGTCGCGCGCGTCGTTCTGCATGTCGGCGTCGAGGCAGACGATGAGCTCGCCCGAGGCGTGCTGGATGCCCGCGAGCATCGCGGCCGTCTGGCCGGCGTTGCGGCCGAGGCGCACGATCTTGAAGTGCGGGTATTTCTTGACGAGCTTGACGAGCTCATCCCAGGAGCGGTCCTTCGAGCCGTCGTCGACGAGGATGACCTCGTACGGCTTCCCGATGGCGTCGAGCGCGGCGGAAACCTCCGCGCCGAGGGCGGGAAGGTTCTCCTCCTCGTTGTAGACGGGGATCAAAGCCGACAAGTAGGGGCGGACTGTCACCTGGCCGTCATTCTATCGGTTTGGGGCGATATGGTTCAATCCGAATATGAATAAGACCCCCGTTCATGTGCGCGTCTCCCGCCAGTTCGAGTTCCCCGCGGAGCGCGTGTTCAACGCCTGGCTGATCCCCTCGGAGGCCAGTAAGTTCCTGTTCGCGACGCCCACGGGCCACGTCGTGAAGATCGAGATCGATCCCCGCGTCGGCGGGAAGTTCACGATCGTCGACAAGCGTGACGGCCAGGACGTCGAGCACGTCGGCCAGTACGTCGAGATCTCCCGCCCGAAGCGCTTGTCGTTCACGTTCTCCGTGCCGAAGTTCTCGGCTGAGGCGACGCGCGCGTCCATCGAGCTCAACTCGCTGGCCAAAGGCTGCGAGCTGATCCTGACCCATGAGGGCGTGCGCGACGAGTTCGCCGCCCGCACGCGCGACGCCTGGACGAAGATGCTCGAGGCGCTCGACGCGTCGCTGCGCGCCTAGCACTCCGATAAAAAAGGCCGGCGCTCGAATGAGCGCCGGCCTCTTCTTTGGGAGCTTGAGCTACGCAGCGACGGGCGCGCCGCCCATGTTCTTGACGATCGCCTGCCCGAACTCCGAGCACTTGATCTTGGTGGCGCCCGGCATCTGGCGCTCGAAGTCGTAGGTCACCGTCTTCGCCTGGATCGTCGCCTCGAGGCCCTTCACGATCAGGTCGGCCGCTTCCTGCCAGCCCATGTGTTCGAGCATCATGACGCCGGACAAGATCAGGGAACCGGGGTTCACCATGTCCTTGTTCGTGTACTTCGGGGCGGTGCCGTGCGTGGCCTCGAAGATCGCGCAGCCGTCGCCGATGTTGGCGCCCGGTCCGATGCCGAGGCCGCCGACCTGCGCCACGGCCGCGTCGGACAGATAGTCGCCGTTGAGGTTCGTGGTCGCGAGGACCGAGTACTCGTCGGGGCGCAGCAGCAGCTGCTGGAAGGTCTGGTCGGCGATGCGATCCTTGAGCAGGATCTTGCCGGCCGGCATCTTGCCGTCGAGGTTGTCCCACAGCTCGGCTTCCGTGACGATGAAGTCGCGGAACTCGGCCTTGGCGAGCTCGTAGCCCCAATCGCGGAAGGCGCCTTCGGTGAACTTCTGGATGTTCCCCTTATGGACCATCGTGACGGACGGCTTCTTGTGCGCGATCGCGTACTTGATGGCCATGCGGATGAGGCGCTGCGACCCGGTCTTCGAGATCGGCTTGATGCCGAGCCCCGAGTCGGGGAACGGAATCTTCGCGCCCATTTCCTTCGTCAGGAAATCGTAGACCTTCTGCATCTCCGGCGAGCCCTGCTGGTACTCGATGCCCGCGTAGATGTCTTCCGTGTTCTCCCGGAAGATCACGATGTCGAGCTTCTCGGGGTTCTTGACCGGGCACGGGACGCCCTTGAACCAGCGAACGGGGCGCACGCAGGCGTACAAATCGAGCTTCTGCCTGAGCCCGACGTTGACCGAGCGGAAGCGCGGCGTGATCCACTCGGACTTGCACTTCGGGCAGGCCGCGGGGCGGTCCATCAACTCGGCCGCGCAGTCGAGGCAGACGAACTTAAACGAGCCGGCGGGCGTGGTGAGGGGGCCCTTGAGGCCGACTCGGTATTCCTTGAACGCGGCGACGGTCTCTTCGGGGAGGACGGTGTCCTTGTCGTAGTTCTTAAGCGCGGTGAGGCCGGCGTAGACTTCCATCCAGGCGATCTTGCGCTTGCCCTTGTAGGCCTTCTCGACCGCGCCGTCGAGGACGATCTTGGTGGCCTTCCAGAGGTCGAGGCCGGTGCCGTCGCCCGGGAAGTAGGGGACGATGGGATTGTCGGGAACGGAGAGCTTGCCGTTCGCGTAAGAGATCTTTGCGCCTTCCGCCGGAACTTTATATTTGGCCATGATCTATTCTCCTAAATTCTAAACGTGCTTCAACGCCTTCTCGGACGCTTTTATGGCACCGAGGGCGGCCTCGTACAGATCGGAAACGGTCCCGGAATTGTCCGTGTGCGAAAAATAGATCGGCGGCAGGTCTCGTTGCGTGACGGGCTGGAGCGTCGTGAAGGAGCCGGGCGCCGACATCGGCATCGGATGTCCGCGGCGGTAGACGCGGACCTCGCGGAGCTGGTCGACCCAGGACGGGAAGAACTGCCCGCACAGCTCGTTGCCGGTCGCGTGGGCTTCGGCCAGGACGTCCTCGTCGTCGAGGAGGTCGGCGCGCGCGGCCTCGGACTTGGGCGCGTAGACGGTGATCACCTGTTTGCGGCTCAGGTCCCCCCCGTCGGCGTGCGTCGCGTAGTCGGCCGGGATGAAGTCGGTGAAGTGCTTGGCGCCGATTGCCCAGTTGTCGTAGTTGAGGTTCCAGACGACCTTGTCGAAGCAGAAGTTGTAGACGAGATAGGGCGCGTAGCGCATCTTGGCCATCGCGGCGGCCTGATCTTCAGGGAGGTCGTTGATCAGGAACTTAGTGATGAACTTCGGGACACACATGACGACCGACTTGGCCGAGACCGTCTCCGGCTTGCCGTCCTTCATGAAAGAGACGTTGACGCGCTTGCCGTCGCGGCGCACGCCGAAGACCGCGGCGCCGGTGAGGAAGCGCTTCTTCTTGTCGTCGGGGAAGCCCGCGTAGAGCTTGCGCGTGACCATGCCGAGGCCGCCCTCGTAGGTGTTGCGCTTGCAGGGAGACCACTCATGGACGGCGGTCAGCCCGACGAGCGCGGAGGTGTCCTGGGTCTGCGCGCCCCAGTTGGACGGGCCGAAGTAGTCCCAGTACTGCTTGAGCCGTCCGTCGTAGCCGGCGAACAAGTCGGAGAAGACCATCTTGTCGAGCTTGTCGGCGTCCTTAACCCGGTCGAGCTTCTTGGTCTCGCGGATGAAGCGGCGGAAGTCGTCCTGGACGGATTTGGGATACGGGAGCTGGCCGTAGGACGGGTAGTCGGGATCGCTGTTCCAGAAGTCCTTGATCCACTTGCCGTCCCAGTGGGCGCTGTCGTTGCCCTTGATCTCCGGCAGCTTGAGGCCCCAGCGGTCGAAGAGCTTGACGACCTCGGGGTTGTCGAAGGCCATCCACGCTGAGCCGGTGCAGTAGTCGAGTCCTTCCCACGTCTCGGCCCAGGCGTTGCCGCCCACGTGCGGCTCCTTCTCGAGGAGCAGGAAGTCGGAGCCGAAGCAGCGTTCGGCCGCGGCGAGGCCGGAGGGGCCTCCCCCCACGATGACGACGTCGACGGACTTAGACGGAGGCGGAAAGCCGGACTTCATGAGGCCGTCGCGGACGTCGTGGCAGACCTTATTGGTCTCGGAGGAGAGGTTCGCGGCGGGCGGGCCGCCGGGCTTGCCCTTGCCCGCGGGAGCGCAGCCGAACGGGGAGGCCGACGCGGCCCCGGCGATCACCCATTTAATGAAGGAACGGCGCGAAATGTCCATCGCGCGTCATTAAAGCAATTTTAACGGACGCGGAACGTTTCAGGGTCCGACAGGAAGGCCTTCGCGTCCTCGGTCCCTTGCGCCAGCATCCTGGCCAGGCCGGCGGCGCGGAAATCGAGCATCATCGGCTCGAGCGCGCGAGACGGCGCCAAGCGGAGGACGCGCGGCGGCTTGGCGGCGCGTAGCAGCGGCGCCAGCCCTTCGTCGACGAGGCTCCGCGCGGCGTCGCGGCAGCGCTGATCGAGCGCGCGCCAAGGCGTCCACCAGCGGCGGCGGCACTCGTCGGCGCGGACCATCTCGATGACCAGGATGTCGGCACAGCCGGCGAGGGGCGAAAAGTCGAGCGGCGCGCTCATCGGCACGCCGCCGTCGACGAGCCGACGCAGACGCCCGCGGTAGTGGATGTCGACCGGCGGGAAGACGAGCGGGATCGCGCAGCTCGCGGCGGCGTGCTCGACGAGGGGCCCGTCCCAGCCGTCCTTGCCTCCGGGTGTGAAGCGGGCGTTGACCGGCGCGTCGTCGGCCATGCAGGCCGTGATGATCGTGAAGTCGGCGCGCAGGGACGCCTTCGCGTGCTCCTCGTCCGCCGCGGACTCGAAGAAGGCGCGCAGCGGGGCGGTCGAGAACAAGGAGACCGGGTTCACGCGCAGGTCGGGGCGCATGACGCCGCCGCCGAGGGCTCGCCAGCGGTCCATGGCCTCGGGCAGGCGGTCGAAGGCGATCGCGGTGCCGTTGACCGCGCCGATGCTAAATCCCATGACCGCGTCGAAGCGCAGGCCGCGGGCCGCGAGCTCCTCGAGCACGGCGGCCTGCCAGGCGCCGAGCGCCCCTCCACCCTGCAGAAAGAGCCCGAGCGGACGCGCGAGTTCGGCGCTCACCGGCTCTCCGCGGCGGCCAGCAGGCGCCCGTACAGCGCTTCCTGCTCTCGCACCATGCCGTCGATGTCGAACTCGGGGCCGACGGCGCCGGCCGCGGCGGCGCCGAGCGCCTTCCGCCGGGGCTCATCTTTAAGGAGAGCGCTCACGCGCGCCGCCAGCGCGCCGTGGTTTCCGGGTTCCACGAGGAAGCCGTTGGCTCCGTCTTGGATCAGGTCCGTGACGCCGTCGGTCGCGTAGCAGACCGGAGGCAGGCCGCTCTTCATCGCCTCGACGAGCGCGCGCGGTAGGCCCTCCCAGAGCGAGGTCAGGACGAAGACGTCCGCATCCGCGAGCCATTGGGCCGCGTCTCGGCGCCAGCCGAGGAACAGGACCTTGCCTTCGAGGCCGAGCGAGAAGGCGCGGGCCTCGAGCGCCCGACGTTGGGGGCCGTCGCCGAGGAAGACGAAGCGGGCCTCGGGTACTTCGGCTAAAACGGTCGCGGCGGCCGACACGAAGTCGCCGGCGTTTTTCTGCGGCTTCAGATTCCCGACCGAGACCACGAGAAGCTTGTGCATGCCGACGCCCGCGGACATCTTGAGCTTGGCGGCGTCGACGGGGGCGGGCAGGCCGGCCAACTTTACGCCCGAGCGGATGAGGACGGCGTCCTCCGGAGCGACGAGGCCGTGCGCGGCGGCGTACTCGACGTTCGAGCGCGAGACGAAGACCAGCGCGGCGGTGAAGCGCGCGCAGACGCGCTCGAGGAAGACGTAGAGCGCCTTGACGGCGGCGGGTTGGCGGTCGTGAAAGCCGAACCCGTGGTACGTGTGGACCACGACGGGAACCCCCGCGAGCGCCGCGGCCAAGCGGCCGAGGATACCGGCTTTGGAGCTGTGCGTATGCAGGACGCACGGCCTTTCGGCGAGAAGAACCTTCGTGATTTCGAGAAGGGCGAGCAGATCCTGGAAGGGCGATATGTCGCGCTGCAGCGAATCGATGAATACCGTCCGGAACCCGGGATCATTCGCGGCCTCGTCGTCCAGCATTCCCCCCCGCCCGCACACGAGGACCGGCTCGAAGGCGGCCCGGTTCAAATTCCGGACGGTGTGCAGGGTGTTCTGCTGGGCTCCACCGAGGTCGAGGCGGGTGATCAGATGGACGACTTTGGCGGCCATGGGCTCGATCCTACTTGTTCTTCTTCTGCTTGTGGAAGTCGAGCGTGCGCTTGTACGGGCCGATGCCCTGCGGGACGGCCTTGACGACGACCGGATGCAGGAAGTCCTTCACTTCGAGCCGCGGGAAATAGTGCCGGATGATCTCGCGCCAGCTGATGCCGAGGCTGGCCTGGCCCAAGGCTCCGGTGCGCGGAAAGCCCACGCCGGAGCCGGTGCCGGCGCCCCAGAGGATGACGCGCGTGACGCTCTTGCCGTCCATCAGCGGCTGCAGGGTGAAGAGAAGCGAGCGCAACGAGCCGGGCCCGAGGAGCTCCTCGATCTCCTTACGGCCGGTGTACGTCGCCTTGCCGTTCGAGCCCGTGACCTCGATCGCGCGGACTCGGCCCGTGGGCGTGCGCCCGGCCACGCGCAGATGGCGGATCGAGCCGAGGTCCTTGCGGCGCTCGACGCGCAGGCGGAGCGCCTTCGCGTCGAGGATGCGCATCCAGCGCGCGGCGTTGGGCGTCGCGACGGCGGCGGACTCGCTGAAGAAGCCCTCGGGCGGCGCCTCGTGTGCGTAGCGCTCGAGCTGGACGGGCGTGCGCCAAGGGATGCTCGGCTTCGCGGAGTCCTGGACGGAGACGAGGTGCTCGAGGCCGGGCTCGCCCGTCTCGGAGCCGTCCTCGGTCGTCCCGCCGCTGTCGTTGTGCTGGAGTACGCGCGCGGGCCGGCCATTTAGCGCGAGCGCGAGGCCCTCGGTCTCCGCGACCGCTTCGCCGGCGGAGCGCATCTCCCCGCTCACGCCGATCGTGCGCTGGGTCGAGTCGTCGTCGAGGAGGTCGCAGCGCTCGAGCGTCTCTTCGCGATTCTCGGAGGCCCAATAAGCGGCGGTGCGCGCGACGACGGCCTGCGCTCGCAGCGCCTGCGGAGGGCTGTCGATCGGCAGCACGAGCGAGACGACGCCCATCAGGTACTGCTCGACCGGCGCGATCTGCACGAGGCGGAAGCCCCACGGGTTCGGCACGACCTCGACGGAGCCGCGCATCTCGCGGTCGCCGGGGTCCACGCCGACCTGGTCGGTGATGACGGCGGACTTGACCAGGACCGAGCCGCGCGCGGCGTCGGGGACGAAGGCGAACGGTGTCTTCGAGGTGAAGAGGATGTTCCGGGAGGCGTCGCGCACCTCGACGAGGCCGTTCTCCGGCGCGAAGACGACCTCCCACTGATCGAACGGCCGACCGTTGTCGCGCAACGTGCCATGAGAGACGCTCGTCACCTTGAACGCGCTGTTGGCGATGACGTACGCGCGCGTCATGACGGCGGGGCGCCCATCGGGGGCGCCGTAAAGGCCGACGCGGATGGTGCGCGAGGAGACGGGCAGCGCGGGCTCGCTCGCTTGGGAGTCGAGGACGGGACGCGCGACGCGGCGCACGCCGGCGGCCGCGTCGAGGTCGCCAGGGATGAAGCGCCCGTTTTTCTCGTAGAGCTTGCGCGCCTCGGCGTCGGCCGGGTCGAGCGAGAGGACTTTCTTGTACGCGCGCCAGGCGGCGCGGTTGTCTCCCGCGTCGGCCAGCGCCTTGGCGAGCCCTCGCAGGGCCTCGTTGTTGGCGGGATCGGTCTCGACGGCCTGGCGCAGATAGGTCAAAGCGGTCTGGCGGTCGCCCATCATGCGGGCGGCCTCGGCGGTGAGCTGGGCGGACACGGAGATCGCGTAGGGGCCGGAGATGCCCGCGCGGCGAAGAGGGGCTTCGGACGCCTTCGGCTTGCCGTCGAGAATGTACGAGAGCCCGAGGCCCACGTTCGCCTCGGCCTGCGTGGCGGTCGTCGAGGAGCGGTCGAGCGCGCGCGTGAAGGCGTCCCGCGCCTCGTGCTGGCGTCCCGTGGACAGATAGGACCAGGCGCGCTGATTCCAGGCGAAACCGTCGGCACCCTCGAGCAGCGAGGCCTTGAGCCACTGGGCCGTCGCCGCCTCGTGCTGGCCCTTGTCGCGCAAAGTCAGCGCGAGATTGGCTTCGGGCTCGGGCGCGGCGACGCCGAGCTCCGACAGATAGCGCCACGCGCTTTCAGCGTCATCGTAGCGCCCGGCGAGGAACGCCTCGCGCGCGGTGGTCATGGCCTCCGCGGCGTCCGCGGCCGCGCGCGCGGGCCGCGCCGCCGGGAGGGCGCTCGCGAGCGCCAGGAGGAGAAGGACAAGCCGTGTCATCAGCGCGGTCGTCCCCGTTTCTTGACGCTCTTGGTCTTCGGGCGCGGCGTTTCGAGCGTGTCGGGGCTGAGGTCGCCGGCGGCCGCCGGACGGAAGCCTTCCTTCTTAAGAGGGATCGCCAGGCGCAGGCGATTGAGGCGCTCGATGGCCGTGGAGCGGTAGGCGGGCGTGTCGAGCTGGAGCGCGTTGTCCGCCACGCGCTGCAGGCGCGCGACGTCGAAGCCGTTCGCCGCCGCGGCCGCGATCTCCGCGCTGATCGCGCGATGCAGGCCGTGCAGCTTCGCCGATTCGCGGGCCTCGCTCGTCTTGATCATGTCGGCGGCCAGCGGCGAGACGGTCTTGGGGGCAGGCGGGTACAGCACCATGTCGGCCCTGCTCCGCGCATAGACGCCCCACTGCCCGATCGCCCAGAGCACCGTGAACGCGACCGGGATTCCGATCAGGTAGCGGCGCTCGAGCAGGCGGTACAGGTCCATGGAAATCGTTATCCCGCCTGTGGCGGGGTCGGCTTGGGCGCGGCCGGCGCGGCGGCCGCGGGCTTCGCAGGCGGCGGCGGTTCGCCGCCGGCGACCGTGCCGGGCGTCGTGGTGGCGATGACGATCTTGTTCGCGGTCGCCGGCAGGCCCGTGCACTTCTGCATCATCTCCTCGATCTCCTGCGCGATATACCAGGCGAGCATTTTCTGGTCCGCCACGCGGATGTGCTGATGAGCGAGCAGGGACATGTCGTGCAGAACCTTCATCGAGTTCGCCACGCGCGAGGAGGCGCGCATGACGCCGGTCGCGTACTTCGCGGCGTTCAGGTCGTACTCCGCCGTCCGCTCCAGCCCGGCGAGCAGGCCGGGCAACGCCGTCAGGTCCATGCCGAACGTGCGCAGATCGCGGCGGAAATTCTGCAGATCGTAGCCGTACATCGTGTCGTTGTCCTTCATTCCGTTCTTCGCGGCGGCGGCGATGCGCTGCGCGCGGAACAGAAGGTCCTCGAGCTTCGCCTTGACGCCGTTGATGCGATCGGCGGTCAGGCCCATCGTGCCTTCGAGCTGTTTGAGTCCGGGAACTAAGTCCATGTTACTCCTTCAACAGGTCGTCCAGCAGCGTTTCGTCAGCGGGCGCCTTGCCCGCTTTCCCTCCCTTCGCCTTCGCCGCGCGCTTGGCCGGGTTGGCGCGCGCGGGGCGCGCGGTCTCCTCGGCCGGCGGCGCGGCTTCTTCGGCGGCGGGAGCGGGCGCGTCTCCGGGATCGGTCATCGTCGAGCCGGCTCCGAATCCGGGCAGAGGCTCCTCGCCGGCGACGGTCTTTTTCGCGGGCTTGGCCGCCTTCTCGGGCTTGGCGGCCTTGTCGGTCTTCGCGGGCGCTTCCTTCGCTCCCGCCTTGGGCGGCGCGTCGCCAAGCAGCGAATCCAAAGTGTCCTCTTCGACGGGTTTCTTCGGCGCGGACTTCGGCTTGACCTTCACGGGCTTCGGCTTCGGCGGCGCGGGCGGAGCCGCGGCCTTGCCGGTCAGCACCGACTTCGCCGCGGCGTTGCGGCCGACGAGCGTCTTGCCGTCCAGGTCGACCTCGAACTCGTACGCGATCGTCGGCGCGCCGGGAGCGGAGCTTCGTGCGAAGTAGTTGACCTGCACGCGGTTGCCGGCGAGCGGGTCGGCCATCCACGGTGACAGATTTCCGGTGGACGGAGAGAGATCCTCGAGCGCGTGCTCGAGCGTGCGGCCCCCGGACAAGGACCACGCCTTCGCAAACTCGACGGCGAGCTGGCGGGGATCGGGCGCCGCGACGGGCGGCGGTAGCGGCTCGGGCGGCGGTAGCGGCATCGGGTCGAGCGCGACCGCGGGCGCCCTAACCTTGCCCATTCCCGGCACGAATCCGCCCTTGACGGCCAGGGCGCAGAGCGCGACGACGCCGATGAGGACGCCGATCAGCAGGGGCTTCTTGCTCTTCGGGGCGGGCGCCGGCGGCGCCTCGGCGAGCGGCGTTTCGGCGGACGGGTCCGCCACGGCGTCGGGAGCGCCGGGCAGGGAGTCGGAAACGGACATCGGCGCGGCCTCGGCCGCGGCGACGGGCGCCGAAACGGGCGCGAGAGAGCCGGAGGCGTCCGGATAAGGCGCCGGCGTGAAGTTCGACGGCTCGACTTTCGGCGGAGCGGACAGGTTCATCGATGGAATCGCCGCCTCGAAAGACGGCAACGGTGAAGCGTTCATCGTCGGGAACTCCATCGGCGCCGGAGCGTCCGTCGGAAGCGTAACGGCCGAGGGCGGCGGCGCCATGTCGGGAAGCGGCGTCGGCTCGAGGGCCGGCTTCGGCGGCTCCATGAGCGGCGCGGACGCCATCGGCGAATCGCCGGGCGTCGCGAGCGGAGTTTGCGGCGTGAGCGGGGCGAACGGCGAGGGCTCGAGGCTCGCTTTGGCCGTCTCCGCCGGCGCGAACGGCGAAGGCGGCATCGACTTCGGCACCGCGGACGCTTCGGCGGCGGCCGCCGCGGCGACGGCGGCGAGCTCCTCCTGGCGGGACTTCGATTCCGTGAGCTCGCGGCGCAGCTCCTCGACCTCGTGCGCGAGATCCGTCAAAGTCTGGCCCTGCTTCTCCACATCGTGCTCGACGCGCTTCTCTTCCTCAACCGCCTTGTCGAGCGTCTCGCTCAGCAGGCGCACGGAGGCGAGCCGGTCCTCGAGCCCGGAGATCTGGCGCTTGAGCTCCTCGGCCTCACGCTGGCGCGCGGCGGCCTCGCCCTTGATCTCGCTGGCCTCGAGGCTTTTTCCGGCGAGCTCCTGATGCACGGACGACAGCTCGGCATCCTTGGCGCGCAGGCCCTCTTGAAGCTGGAGCACGACCTCTTCGAGCATCGCGACTTTTTCCTGGATGCTTCCGAGTTGCGCCAAATCTTTCAGCGTCGGCTCGGGCGGCAGGCCCGCGATCGAGAGCACGGCCGTCTTCCCTCCGCTGCTCGAGGAAGCCCGGACCAGGGCCACGGACAAATCGGGTACCATCCCGGCGCGCTGCCAATCGCCCATGCTGGTCCCGCGCCGTCCTTCGGGGCAGACGAGACTTTCGGGTGAAAACACCGAAATCTTGCCCATCTCGTCGGGCTCATACGGGCCCAAGACCTGATTGTTCTGAAAGATCCAATATTTCATGGGTCCTAGATTATAAAGGAGGGACGCGGTAGCTCGGTGTCGGAATTGTTAACCGCCTCCCCGGAAGAATAGCCCCCCTCCGGCTTCCCGTCAAGGGTTGGTCTCGGCCCCCCCGAACTCGCGGCGCCACCTGATTCGGGCCGGGGCGGGGGAATGATCTCCGCCGGGGCCGTTCGGATTGACCTCACTTGGGTCCGTCCGCGACATCTCAAGAGCCC
>JBBQVX010000065.1:0-19646 GCA_038211115.1 Elusimicrobiota bacterium
CATCTCGGAGAGCCGGTCCCGGCCGAGCGTCGTGAACCGCGAGGCGAGGACGCGGTCGCCCGCGGCGAAGTCCTCGAGCGCCAAGGCCTTCGCGCCCGCGACGCCGTCCGACATGCGCCCGCGCTTGCGCTCGTCCAACATATTAAAGGATCGGGCGATCATCTCGACGCCCAAATCACCGGCCTTCCGGCCGTGATCCACGGTCAGTCGGTCGAGCTCCTCCGCCGCGAGCATCAGCTGGATCGTCGCGAGGTTGATCTCGCGGCGCACCAGCTCCCCGGCCCACGACGCCATCTCCGCGACGGCCCGCCCGGCCGCGGCCTTGAACTCTCCGCTGAGCGCCGCGGACAGCTCCTGGCCGAGGCGGTTCTTCAGGAACTCCCTCATCTGCTCCGCCGTCGAGCCCGCCGGAGGCAGCAGCCCCTCGAGGTTCGCCCCGAAGCGGGCGCGCAGCGCCTCGGCCGCCGCGGGCGGCAGGGAGCCGAACACGGCGGCGGTGATCTGCCCACGGTCGTACGAGCCCGACGCGACGAGCTGGTCGATCGCGGGAGCGAGCCGGCGGTCGAGCTCCTCGATCAGGCGCTGCTGGCCCATCGCGATCAGGCGATCCGCGACCATGTCCGATGTCACGGCCCCGGCCGGCAGCCCGAGCTGGTCGCCGGCCATGCGCAGCACCCACGGCTCCGCCTCGCCGGCCCGGATCGGCGCGGTCGGGGACAGACGGCTGTTGAGCGCGCCGGCGGCGGCGATCAAGACGGGCGCGCGCGTCTGGATCGTGATCTTCTGGTCGAGGACCGGGATGTCGACGACCTGCCCCTTCGACAGCGCCTCGATCAACGCGTGGCGTCCCGCGGCGACGGCGACCGCGTTCCACGTGTCCTGGTCGCCGATCAGGTGCAGCAGCTCGATCGCGTGCCCGGCGTCGAGCCTCAGGCGCTCGAGCAGGTCCGCGCGCGACGCGCCGTCGCGCACGCCCGCGAGCCAGGCGTCCGCGGCCGGGCCGAGCGTGTTCGCGATCACCCCGCGCAGGCGGTCGTCGAGCGCGGAGCCGGCCGGCACGACGCGCAGCAGCGCGTCGGTCAGCAGCTGCTTCTGCCCGTCGCTGAGCGGCAGGCCGCCGAGGCGCTCGATCAGCGCGGTCGCCGCCTCGGGGCTCAGGCGCGAGAGCGCGAGCGACAGCGAGTTCAGGCCCGCGTCGATCTGTGCTGCGGAACCGTTCGTCTGGAACAGCACGGAGAGATCCGTCGCGCGCTGGGCGGCCTCGAGACCGTCGGCGATCGCGTTCGTGACGACCGCGGTCGCGGCGGGCAGGTACTGGCGCATCGGCTGGCCCTTCGCCTCGTACTCGCCGCCGAACAGGTGATCCACGGTCAAACGCGCCGAGGCGCGCTTGCCGTCGAGGTTGATCGAAAGCCCCGCGAGCACCGCGTCCGAGTTCACCGTGGCGTTGCCGTACTTGATGCGGTCGCGTTCGTAGGCGACGAAGGCCTGCGTGCGGTCGGACAGCTGCGCCTCGAGTTGAATGCGCGCCTTCTGCCGGTCGTACTCGATGCCGGGTCCGGTCTCATGGCTGTACGTTCCGCGCGCGGTCACCGGGACGCGGCCGAAGCTCGTCGTCAGCGCGGCCTCGGCTTGGTCCACCCGCGTGTCCGGGTTGTAGCGCTGGCCGATCGAGACGCTGAACTTCGTGTCGTCCATCCCGGGCACGCGGCCCCACAGCCCGGTCGTCCAATGCGGCGCGTTCTCGATGTTAAGCCCCGGCTTGACCGTCCCGGTCTGCATCAGCTCCTGGTAGACACGGCTGCCGATCGGGGAAATGTTCTGCATCACGCCGCCGAACACGCCGACGAACAGCTCGTCGCCCGGCAGGCGGATGCGGAAGCCGATCGACTCGTCGGCCGCCTCGTTCGGCGCGAGGTGCATGATCTTCGTCAGGCTCGTCACGCTCCACGCGACGTCGACGGGGCCGCCGAGATGGTACGCGCGCCCCAGCTGCGCCAGCACGCTCGCGATCACGAGGCCCTGCGCGCGGTACGCGTCGTCGTAGGTCAAGGTCGCGCGGACCTTATCGAGCTCGCTCTGCGGCGCGCCGAGCGAGCCGGCGAGGTCGATCATGCGCCCGACGCGCGGGTCCGGCCCGTCGGCGAAGTAGCGCGCCCGCATGTCCACGTAGCCGATCTGCGCGCGCACGCGGTAGTCGACCCATGAGTCCGGCTCGCTCTGCCAGGTCTTCGTCAGGTTCCCGTACGGGCTCGGCGCGAGCAGCGCCGAGCGTCCATCCACGCCGAGCTGGCCGACCTCGAGGCTCAGGCCGGTCTTCGGGTTCGTGACGGTGATCGAGCGCACCGTCTCGTTGCGCACGCGCGCGTCGAAGACGAGCGCGGTGCCGGGCTTCGCCTGCGACGGATCGAGCGCGGCGGTCCCGTCGAACACGCCGTCGAGCACGGCGCGCGCGCGCGTGAAGTCCTCGGCCGTCATCGGCTTGCCGTCGGCGCGCTGGATGTCGATGCCGACCGGCACGGCGAGGCCGCGCGCCTTAAGCGCCGCCTCGCGTTCCGACACGAGCCGCTGGCCGTCGGGCGTCAGGAAGCCCTTCGCGTCCACGAACTTCTTCCAATCGTTCGGGCGCATCAGCCGGATCAGCTCGAGGCGGCGCAACCGCGAGCGCTCGCCCGCGTCGAGGTCGTCGCGCAGCTGCGCCTTGCGCTCGGGCGTTAGCGCCATGTATTTGTCGAGCGGGATGCTCCAGCGCTCGAGCAGCTCCGGCGTCAACGGCGCCGACGCGTACGCCGGAGTCGCCGGCGTCAGCAGAACGGGCTGAGGGACCGCCGCAGAGGCGCCGAGAGCGAACAATATGAGGAAGGCGTGCATGCCACGGCTATTATACAAAGCCGCCGATTCCCGCTCTGGGTCTCTCGGCCCGTCGGTAAGTGGGCCTACTTCTTGAGCTTGCCGGTCTCGGCCAGGGCCTCGGCTCCCTCGAGGGAGCCGTCGATGGCGAACTTATTCGCGTAGTCGAGGCCGACGGTGCTCGGGGCGGCGTCGGACGGGGCCTCGCCGAAGGAGACGGTGACGGTCTTGCCCGGCTCGACGACGACGGTCTTCCCCTTCGCCGTGACGGCCACGGTGTGCCCGAAGCCCGCGTAGGTCGTGCGCTTGTCGTCCTTGTCCGATTTGCCCCAGAACAAGGTCCCGCGTACCGCCGCGACGGCGGCCGGCGTGCGCACCTTGAACGACTGGCCCGCCTCGAGCTTCTTGCTCAGGCCGATCAGGAACTCGCCGAACTTGAAGGACAGCGACGTCTGCTGGGACGAACCCTGGAGGGTCATCCTCGTCTCCTCCCGCAGGAGCACCGCGCCGCGCTCCTTCAAGAGGAGGTGCGCGACGCCGCCCTTGCCGACGCGGACCGTGTCGCCGTAGATCAGGCTCTCCCCGCCCTTCGCGGCGGCGAACTTCTTCGCCCCTTCGGCCAGAATGGACACGGGACCGGAAATCTTGATCAAAGTCGCGTCCTGGGCGGACGCGGGGACGGCGAGGGCGGCGAAAAGAGCGAGCGTGAGTCGGTTCATGGGTTTGATTATACCTTCTTGACGCGGACCCCTCCGTCGATCTATACTGTATACACGACCTTTTTAGTCAAGATTAAAGGGACGGGAGAATATCATGTTGACCATCACGCCGGCGGCCGCGGAAAAGATCACCGACTTCCTCAAGTCCGAGGAGTCCGCGCAGGGCAAGGCCCTGCGCCTGAGCGTCGCCGAGTCCGGCTGCGCCGGCTACGAGTACAAGATCGGCTTCGACGATAAGAAGCCCGCCGACAAGATCCTCCCCCAGGCCGGCTTCGACGTCGTCATCGACGAGGGCAGCCTGAAGTTCGTCGCGGACGCGACGATCGACTACACCGAGAGCGAGACGAGCTCCGGCTTCAAGATCAAGAACCCGCTCGAGAAGGGCTCGTGCGGCTGCGGCAAGTCCAAGCAGTTCTAAGAACATGATCACGTTGACCGAACGCGCCGCCAAGAAGATCCAGGCTCTGGCCTCCAAGAAAGGCCTGCAGCCGGTGTTGCGCGTGAAGGTCGGCTCGGGCGGCTGCTCGGGCATGAGCTACGAGTTCGTCGTCACCGACGACGTCGCCGCCACGGATCTCGTGCATGAGGCGTTCGGCGCGAAGACCGTCGTCGACCCGAAGGCCGACTTCTTCATCGGCGGCTCGCAGGTCGACTACGAAGAGAGCATGATGAAGTCCGGCTTCGTGGTCAAGAACCCGCAGGCGACGTCGACCTGCTCGTGCGGCAAGTCGTTCTCGACCTGACGCCGACGCACCGCCTCTACAGCCGGTAGAGCATCCAGTAGACGGTCACGCCCGTGACCGAGACGTACAGCCAGACGGGAAACGCCCAGCGCGCGGCGGCGCGATGCTCCTCGAACCGTCCTTTCGCCGCGAGAAAAAGCGTGCGCAGGATCATCGGAAGGACCGCCACGGCGAGAACCGTGTGCGTGAGCAGGATCGTCAGGTAGACCGTCCGGATCGGGCCCGTCTTCTGGAAGCGGACCGAGCCTACGTGGAAGTGATACCAGAGGTAGCACGCGAGGAAGATCGACGAGCAGAGAAAGGCCGCGATCATCGTCCAACGGTGCGCCTCGCGGCGGTTCTGTTTGATCAGCGCCCAACCCGTCAGCAGCAGGACGGCGGTCGTCGCGTTCAGCGACGCGTTCAGCGCCGGGAAGGAAGACAGCTCCATCAGCCGACTTCTTCCACCTCGACGGAGGCGTGCTTGCCCGACGTCGGCGCGGGGCCCGTATTGAAGCGCGGCTTGTGCTTCGCGACGAAGGCGCCGGCGATGTCCTTGAGCTCGTCGGCCGACTCGATGTCGGCGGAGGCGACGAAGTCGAAGTAGATGTCGGGCGAGACGCCGAACAGCTGCTCGCGCGTCGGCTCGGCCTTGCTGTCCATGTGCGCGGCCAGGGCCTCGTACACCGAGCCCGGCAGCGCCACGCCGACGAACAGCACCTGCGGGTTCTTCTCCGCGTCGAAGGTGACGAATTCATACACGCCGGGCTTGTGCGGCGCGTGATCTGGAAGGGCGGCGGGCTTGAAGCGGTAGCAGCGCTCGGACATCGCGATGCGGAACTTGCGGGCGGCCATGGGGGTCTCCTTACGCTTTCTGCGGCGTGCGCCAGAGCGCGCGGCCGACGAAGAACGGCCCGAGGTTCTGGATGTACTGCGAGGTCTGCACGGTCGGCCTCATCGCCTCAACGAGCTGGGAGAGGGGCGCGAGCTCTTTTCCCATGAGACCGATGACGAAGTCGTTGTCGTTCTTGTCGAGGCCGTGGCACGCGAGGCGCACGTCGGAGGCGACGCCCAGGTCGCCGAACTGGCGGCCGATGACGCCGTGCTCCTTGAGGATCGGGCCCTGCTCCGCGCGGGGAAGTCGCGAGAAGGCGCCGCTACGACGCAGCGGATACCAGATCGCCCACGGCGTCGCGGGATCGGTCGCCATGCGGCGCGGGCGGTGCAGCAGCCAGTCCTCGAGCTTCGGCTCGTAGCCGAGCGAGTAGGTACGGCCGAGCATCGCGAACTCGTTCTTGGGGGTCAGGTCCTTGAACGGTCCGGACGCGAGGTCGCGGCGAAGCTTGGTCACGAGCAGCTCCGGGTTCTCCGTCATCGCGAGCACGGCGACGCCGGTCGGATCGTTCACTTCCTCGTAGAGGACGCAGTCGACGCCGCAGCCGATGAGGCCGTTGATGAGGGGCTGAGCGTCGCGGCAGCCGCTGAAGGCGGTCAGCTGCATGAACAGGCGTTTGTCGGAGAACTGAGGCTGGCCGTCCTTCGGGCCGCCTTTCTCGCGAAGATCGAGAGGCGCGGGGGCGTCGGATGAAGCCGGCTGGGCACCGGGCTGATGGGGGTGGCTCACGACGACAGTTTACTTCTTACGGTCCCCGCGTGTCGAGGCTTCGTCCTTATCGAGTTTCTCAAGCGCGGCCTTCGCGTCGGAAAACACCGACGAACCCTCGGGCGCGAGCGCCAGCGCGCGCGCCCACTCCGTGCGGGCCCGCGCGAGGTCGCCTTTCTGGTAGTGGATGAGGCCCGTGAAATAAGTCTCCATCGCCGCGTGCTCGTCCTTCTTCTCGAGCTGGGTCTTCAGGCTCTTCGGCGCGGCGTCGCCCGTCGCGGGAGTCGCTCCGTAGATTTTGTTGATGCGCTCGAGCCCGGTCGCCGCGTCCTTCGCCGCGTCGGAACCGGCCGGCGCCAGCGCCTTCGCCTTGCTCCAGGCGATACGGGCCTTCTCGTAGTCCCCTTTTTGATAGTAGATCACGCCCTCGAGATAAGCCTGCTGGCCCTCGCGGGAATCCGCGGCCGAATCCGCCCGCGGTGGAGCCGCGGTGACCGGCGCGTCAGGCACATCCGCATCCGCCGCTTTCGGCGCGCCCGCGTCGAGCACGGAGAGGCCGAACTCGCAGAAATCGTGGGTCTCGTCGATCTCCCGGCACGCTTTCCATTCGCGCCGCGCGTCCTCGGGCCGCCCGGCACGGAAATGATCGAAGCCGGCCAGGAAGTGGACGTCGGCTCGCGCGCGGACGGGCACGTCGGCGGCGTGGGCGGACAAGGCGATGGCTACGGCCAGGGTGGAGAGGATCATGCCCCCAGGGTAGCCCCCCGGGCGTTACGGAGTCAAGTCGCTCAGTTGAGCAGCTTGTCGATTTCGCCGACGAGATCGGCCATCTCGAAGGGCTTCTGCAGGAACTTGTCGCAGTTCTTGCCGAGGAAGTCCTGCTGGGACGCGCTGAGCTTCTTGCCGGAAATCGCGACGATGCGCATCGCCTTCGTCACGGGATTGGACTTGAGGATCTGGCAGACCTGGAAGCCGTCCATGACGGGCATCATGAGGTCCAAGATGAGGAGGTGCGGAAGCTTCTTGCCGATGATCACGAGCGCGTCCACCGGGTTGTTGGCGACCTGGACCGCGTAGCGCTCCTTGTGCTTGCTGAAGCCCTTCTCGAGGATCTTCGTCATCATCGGCTCGTCGTCGAGGATCAGGATCTGCTTGTGGCCGTCCTCAATGTCCGCCGGGATCGGCATCTCGTACTTCTTCATGAACACGACGAGCTCGGAGAGCGGGATGCGGCGGTGGCCGCCGGGGGTCACACGGGCTTTGAGCTTTCCTTTATTGACCCAGTTGATGACGGTCGTGTGGAAGACGCCGCACAGGCGCGCCACCTCGAAAGTCGTGAAAGTCTTCTCGCCGAATTCTCCAGTGGACATGGCCGGATGGTAATACTTTTTCCCAATGTCCTCAATAGAGCTTTAGACCCATGTAAGTAAAGTATTTATACGGAGACGCGTTTCCCCCCCGATAAGGTAAAATGTTTCGAGACGGTGCGATGCCCAAGTGGTCTAAGGGGATGGTCTGCAAAACCATTATTCGCGGGTTCGAATCCCGCTCGCACCTCCAGTTTAGATTCTCTTAACAAAAAGCCCTCAACCGCCGTCGCAGGCGGTTGAGGGCTTTTTGATCTCAGTGGGCAAGCCCGGCGTCCGTGCGATGGCGGCTATTGCGCGTCGAGCGGGTCGAGGGTGCTTCGGCCCCAATTCGACAGATGGAAATAGCGCGCCAATTCCGGCGTCACCCCGGCAGTCTGCGCCTGAGTCGCGGCGACGCGCAGCTCCGAAGGAGCGGATGAGGAAGCCAGGTCCTGTAGCCAGCGGCGCACGGGATATTCCGTCGAGATTCGATGATGCGCCAGGATCGCGGCCGCCCGCAGGGAGACGGGCGCCGCGATGGATTCGGCGACGGCACGCACGGCATCGCGGATGCTGCGCTGGCCTTCCATGGACTCATAGAGGCTCTTGACCGCTTCCAGGCGCACGGACGCCTCGAGCGCGCCGTCGTTCACGGATTCGACGAGGACCCTTTGAGTGGCTCCCGTCGCGGCGGCATCCCTCCAGAGCCCCCAGGCGGCGCCCGCGCGAACGGCCGCCGGCGCGGAGGGGTCCTGGAGCAGCGCGGTCAGCGCGGAGCGAGCGTCGTTGGCGGAAGTCGACGCCCATAGCGCCTTGCAGCTGATCGCACGGATGCGGTCGGAATTCCTGGGGTTGCGGGCTTCAGCGATGAGGGTGCGGCGCGGGGCGTTGGACTGCGCTGCGGCGAGCGCCAGGCTCTTGATGGCTTCGACCCGGACCGAATCCACCTCGGTGGCCGAGGCCGCGATCACCGTGAGGCGGTCTTCGATGCGGCGGTTCTCAAGGACCGAGTTCTTCAGGGCCCTGGCGGCCTGCGCACGGACGGCGGGGTCCTGATCGTCGAGGAGTGCTAGGAGGGCCTCTTGGGTGTCGCGGTCGGACGCGGCCGAGACCCTGGATTGTCCGGCGAGGCGGGCGGCGACGGAGGCCGCCGTGAAAGCCGAGTCGAGCGAGGACGCGTGAACGACGGGCGCGAGGAGCAGGCACAGCGAGACGATGGGTGTATTGTTCATGCCCGCATGATACCGTCCGCCGAGGTCGCCGTCTTGGGTTCAATGGCCGCGCGCTCGACGGCAACGGTCCCATTCGCGAGGCGTGAGTGAAACCGACCCCATGTATTGTGATACAGAACATGCTTTGCTAGCATCGCCGCATGAAGAAGAAGAACCATCTCTTCGGCCTCGTCTTGGCGCGCGCGCGCCGAGACCAAGGCTTTGTCAACGCGCACTCCTTTTATAAGAGCCGCGACGGGCGCCGCACGCTCCGGCTGTCGTTCGCCAACTACCGGGCCCTCGAACGCGGATTGAGCCTCCCCAAGCCGTGGCGGCTCGAAATGATCCTGACGGCATTGGATCTTCCGGAAGCGTCGTCGATCCGGCGCGAGCTGGTCAAGAGCTACCTGTCGTGCTTGCTGGGCTCCGATGCCCTTCTGCGGGGGCTAATCCCCAGCGACACCCTCTCGGTCTCGTTCGGAGAGGAGGCCGCTCGCGCGGCCATGCGCCAGCGCGCCACCCAACTCGACCTCGCGCAATGGAAGGTCCTGGCCCGGAACACGACCGGCTATTATTGCCACGTCTATCTGATCAACACGCCTGGCTACCGGGAGTCGCACGAGATCTCGAGAGCGCTCTCCCTGCCCGCCGGCGAAGTCAGGAATGCCCTGAAGGTCCTGGCCGCGGCCAGGATCATCGAGCTCTCCGGCACGCGCGCGCGCAGCCCCTTCGCGTACAAGTATCTGCAGACCCTGCCGCTCCTGCCGACCACGATTCACCTGAAAACCCCGATCCTCAAGGCTCGAGAGGCGTTCACCGCCGGCCGCGGGAGACTGGTCAAGCGGAAGAACGTCACGACGCGCATAAGTGCCGCGAAGCTGGATGCTTATTTCCAGCGGCTCGGTGAGACGGTCGAGGTGTCGGGCCTGTTCGGAGACGCGGAGAAAGCCGAAGACACCGCCGGCTATTTCATCGACGCCCGGGTGTTCAAGATTTTCGACTGACGAGCGTCCGGCCCCGCTCCGAACGACCAGGGCGGCGCGCGAACAGCTCTATTGGCGGCTTCGGGGGGCGGCGGCCTTGAGGCGGGCCTCGGCCTCGCGGCGGCCCTTGAGCAGCAGGCCGCGCAGCGCCGGCTCGCCGCCGGAGACCGGAGCCGAGTCGTAAACGGCGAGCTCCGCGGCGGAATCCTTCCGGCCCGCGTAGATCGCGGCCAAGGTGAGGTAGGGAGCCAGGCCCTCGGGCACGAGCTTGATCGCCTCCTTCAGGTCCGGGATCGCCTCGTCGGGACGGCCCGCGAGCACCTTGCACACGCCGAGGTCTCCGAGGACGGCGGCATCGGGCTTTTCCTTTGCCAGCGCGGAGAGCAGCGTCAGAGCGTCCGCGTAGTCCTTGAGGTCCTGATGGATCAGAGCCATGCGATGACGCTGCGAGGCGTCGAGCGCGAGGCCGCGCGTCTGCGCGAGAAATTCACGAGCGGACTTCGCGTCGCCGGCGCGTGCGGCCAGGTCCGCGCGATCAAGGCGCAAAGTCGCATCGAGCGGTGCCGCGCGGACGAGTTCCTCGAGTAGAGCCTGGGCCTGCGCGAACGCCTTCAGCTCGCCGTACAGGTCCGCCATGCGGCGCCGCTGCTCCGGCCGGGGGGATAGCGCGCGAGCGCGAGCGAGCGCCGCGAGACCGTCGGCCCCGCGGCCGGCGGCCGTCGCCGACGAGGCCCGGACCAGCCAGTAGGCCGGGTCGTCGACGGATAGATCATCCACGCTCCCGAAGCCGAGGACTTTCCCCGCGGCGACCGCCGACGCGAAAAGATCGTCGTGCGCGGGCGTACCGGCTGAACGAGCGACCGCGTTCCGCAGAAGCTCGAGCCCCCCCTTCGTGTCTCCGCTCAACCCCGTCGCGACGGCGAGGCTCAAGCGAGCCCACGCGAGCGACGGATCGAGCCGCAAGGCCGTGGAGAGATCGGCGATCGCGCCGGGATAGTCCTTCTCCAGCAGCCGGACCTCCCCGATGTGCCAATAGAAACGAGGCAGCACCACCGCGTCCGGCGCCATCGTCAGGCCGTAGACCTGCGTCTGCGGATTCACCATCTTCTTCATGAGAACGGGGACGTCTTTGAACCACTCCGGATGGTTGTCGCGAATGAACTGCAGTGAGAAGACGGAGACCGTGGAGAGATGGTTGAAGTCGGGCCAAGACAGGCTCATGAGAACGTAGCCCAGGATCCGGAGATCGTCGTCCACGGTGCCGGACCCGCCCGGCTTGTCGCATGACGCGCCGAGCGCCTTGATGCGCGCCGCGTCCCATGGGAGCGCGCCGAGCCGAGGCTGCCCGCGCAATGCCGCGATGATCTCCGAGGACATGAGGCAGTTGAACTGCGGCTTCCAGTGCATCCGGTCGTTGAACGTTTCCAGGCCGGGCATGCGCGGCGCCGTCAAAAGGCGGAACAGGCGGTCCGCCTCGACGAGGAATCCCCCTTCCTTCTTCGTCGTCTCGCGAATGATCCCCTGGCAGGTCAGCCCGCAGATCGCCGCTCGATCAAAGCGCGCGGCTTGATCGAAGGAGTCGCGCGCTTCGTTCCATAGCCCGAGTTTCTCCTCCGCGCGCGCGATGAACCCCCAGGTGAACGCCTTATGCGCGCTTTCGGCGGTATTCACGTTCGCGGGCGCGGCCAAGGAGTCCTTCCACGCGCGCCGCGCGCCCGCGAAGTCTCCTTTTAAAAATAGGATCCAGCCGGGCACGAACTCGACGTCGTAGGGCGTGCGTCCCAGCTCCGCGGGCTCCCGGTAGTTGCGCGGCGGCACGACCACGGCGACCTCGACGCCGCGCTCACGCGCATGGCGGATGTTGTCGCTTAAATTTTTGGCGAAGGTCGCGTCCCGCGCGTCGGCCCGGGCGTCGGTGCGCACGGCCTCCGCCGCTTCCGGATGCAGGGACTTCACGAGCGCGCGAAAAGCGTCGAAACGGCTCAAGCGCTCCTGCGCCCGCATGATCCAGACCGGGAAAGGCGCCGAGGCGATGCCCTCGTTGTGCCCGGTCAGAAAGACGATCAGGTCGGGGGAGTACTCCAGTATTTCCTGCTCGATGAGCGCTTCGCGAAAGCTCTCGTAGCCGGCCATTCCGCAGTTGAGCACCTCGACTTTCTTGGATGGGAGAACCGCTTGCAGAGCCTGCGCGAACTCGCCTTGGTGGTCGTTGTAATGAAGCAGGCCGGCAATCGAGCCTCCGAGGACGAAAACCCGGAAGGTGTCCGTGGATTTGACCGCGGGAAACGACGACGTGATGCTTGCGGGACGCACGGAATGGTACCAGCCGGGCCGGGCCGGATCGAGGGCGAAAAAGGGCGCGGTGATGTCCTCGTAATAATACTTCTGCGCCCGGGAATCGGCGTGAGCGCCCGCGGCGAGAAACGCCAGCATGGACGCGAGCAGCGGAGTTAAGCCGAAAAAACGAGACCGTCGCCCGTACGACTGCCCCTTCATCCCGACAGTGTAACCTCTGCTCCCACGCGAGCGCAAGCGTCGCCGCCTCTTGAGCCGCAACAATTCGTTTATCCGTAAATCTCCCCGCCCTGCTACAGTCAGGTCATGATCGATAACGCGCCGTCCCGTCTTCTGACCTGGCTTCCCTACGTGAGCCTGCTGATCACCATCGCGGCATTCAGCGCCGGTGCCCCAGCCAAGCTGGCCCATCGCCGCGCCGCCCTCCCGCTTCTGGTCGAAAACGACTTTCGCGATGAGCCCATGATGTTCCCGATACGACACGACGCCCTTGCCTGGCGCAGCGTCAACGCGCCGTACTTCCGCACGGCGCTCGCCCTCAAGTAGCCCCCCTCCGATGAGAAAGGCCTCGGCGAGCGCCGAGGCCTTTCTTTTTATCCGGGAACAATCCCCTAGTAGACTATCCCCTTCCTCGCGGCCTGCACCTTCAACGCGTCCACCAGGCGCGTGTCGAAGGAGTCGGCGCGCTTGGCCTCCGGCTGATTCTTCAGCCAAGAGGCCCGCTCCCGGGACAAGCCGTCCATCTCTTTCTTGAGCTTGCCGCGCTCGGCCGAGATCTCGTTCAGGCGCGCCGCGCGCTTGTCCGCCGGCATGTCGCGCAGCGCGTCCGGCAGCTCGTCCTCCTTGACGTCCTTGAGGGCCACGCGCTTCTCCGCGACGGCCGCGACGAGGTCCGAGGACGACGCGAAGCCGGCGCGCGCCTTGTACTCCGCGCGCTCCGCCGCCGCGGGCGCAGCCGCCATCCCGCGCACCGCCGCCGCGAGTTTACCCGAGGCCATCGCCTCGGCCTTGCCGCCGCCGTACGCGAGACCCGTGCCCTCGAGCTTCTCCGAGAGCGCGGCCATCCGCTCGTCGAACGGCGTCGCGACCGCGATCATGCCGCCGTCCTGCGGGACCGGCAGGAGCCGTCCCTCGCCGAGGCGGGCGATGTGGGTGAACGCGACCGTCGCTGCGCCGTCTGTCCCGCACTGGACCGAGTTCACGATGAGGCCGCGGCGCACCGCCTTCTGCATGACGGACGCGAGCGTCGGCGCGTCGGCGTAATCCTCGTGCGGGGACGCGTCGCCGACCAGGTAGACGACCTTGAACGTCTTCGGGTCCTTGCTCCAGGCGATCTTCTCCACGGCGTCATCGAGCCCCGCGATCACGTGCTCGGGCCCGTCGCCGCCGCCCTCGGCCTGCAACGAGAGGAGGTCCTTGTACGTGTTGTCCAGGTTCTCGGACAGGCCGAAGACCTTCGTGACGTACGCGTCGCCCTTGTCGCGGAACGCGACGAGCCCCATCTTGACCTTCGGGGCGGGTCGCCCTTTCGCGATCTCGTTGGCGATGGCCCAGATGCGCTGCTTGGCTCCCTCGAGGAGCCCGCCCATCGACGAGGTCGTGTCGATCACGAAGACGACCTCCACGCTGGGCCGCGCCGGAGCCTCGGCGGCCTTTGCGAACGGCGAGACCGCGAGCGCGATCGTCAGGATCAGTCCGAATCGAGTTTTCATTTTTCCGCCTCCCCCTGTTTTTTGCCGTCAGGTCTGTGACACGGGCGGCGTTAGAATGTTCCGGCGAAAGGCCGCGACTATCCTCAAGGATAGTCCGCGGGCGCCTAGGCCTAATTCCGCTCCTTCTCTGGGCCATCGGCCCCAAGTGAAAAGACCCCGGCGGCGCTACACTCTTCCTATATATGAAGACCATCAGCGCCTCCCTCGTCATGATTTTGACCTTGCAGCCGTTCGCCCAGGCGCAAACGATAGGGAGATCCGGGTCCGTGTCCTTGACTCCGATCATCGGTATTCCCTCCCTCAATTCCGGTCTTTCCTTGAGCGCTCCGTTGGCTGCCGTTCAAAATCCGTTGCTGTCGCCGTCATTGCTCTCCCCCTCCATAACGGCTACCGTGACTCCCGCCCTCTCCGTCATCATTAAGGCGGCGGCCGTTCCCGTTCAGACCGTCGCGCCCGTCAAAGCCATGGAACCGATCAAGGACGTGAAAGTCGAAACCGCGCGGGCCCTCCCGACGCTCCACTCCGTCGCCGCCACGCCCGACCAGCCCGAGCAGTCCGGCAAGAAGTTCGACGGCGAAGGCGCGAAGCACCCCGCCACCGACGCGACGCCGGTGTCCGGGAACGAGTCCGCGTCCGCGATCCCGAGCCTGTCGGTTCCCGTGAAGACCTTCACCCTCAAAAACGGCCTGCAGGTCGTCGTCCACACCGACAAGACGAGCCCCGTCGTCGCCGTCTCCGTGACCTATAAGGTCGGCTCCAAGGACGAGTCGAAGGGTCTGTCGGGCTTCGCCCACCTGTTCGAGCACCTGATGGCGCAGGGCACGAAGAGCCTCAAGCCGCGCGAGATCTCCCACCTCATCGAGTCCAATGGCGGCGTGCGCAACGCGTACACGATGCGCTCCAACACGACGTACCACTCCGTCGTGCCGAAGTCGGCCCTCAAGACCGTGCTGTGGGCGGAAGCCGAGCGCATGAGCACGCTCAACGTGGACGACCGCGCCCTCGCGCTCGAGAAGCAGGTCGTGCTCGAGGAGATGCGCCTGCGCTACACGAACTCCGCCTACGCGAAGGCCCGCGACGCCGGAATGGCCGAGACCGCGTTCGGAAAGTGGGAGAACCAGCACACCACGATCGGCGAGGCCGAGGACGTGCGCAACGCGAAGCTCGAGGACGTTCGCGCGTTCTACCTCGCGCACTACGCGCCCAACAACGCGGTGCTGTCCCTGGCCGGCGACGTGACCGAGGCCGAGGCCCGCGAACTCGCCGAGCGCTTCTTCGGCCCGCTCGAGCCGCGCGTCATCTCGCCCGAGCCCGCGCTCGACGAGCCCCGCATGACCGGCGAGACCCGCCGCGTCGTCGAAGACAAGTTCGCGAAAGTGCCGCTCCTGATGACGGCGTGGAACGCGCCCGCGCGCGGCACGAAGGACTACTGGGCCATGACCTTACTCGGCGAGATCCTCGGCGCCGGCGAGGACAGCCCGTTGTACCGCTCCCTCGTCAAGGACGCGAAGGTGGCGCTCGGCGTGAACACGAACTTCCCGTGGTGGACCGGCGCGTTCAACCCCGGCGGGCCGGACCTGTTCGGCCTGATGACGTCGCTGAAGCCCGGCGTCGGCGCCGACGCGGTGCTGAACCTGATGGACGCGGTTCTGTCCAAGATGGCCGCCGAAGGCCCGTCCGAGTCACAACTCGCCGCCGCCAAGACGACGATGGAGCTGTCGTGGACCAAGGACCTCGAGCAGCTCATCGAGCGCGCGAAGACCATGGGCTCCTACGCCGCGATGGTCGGAAACCCCGAAGACCTCTCGCGCGACTTCGCGCAGCTGATGTCGATCACCGCCGCGGACGTCCAGGCCGCGATGAAGGAATGGATCGTCGGCAAGGGCCGCGCCATCGTCGAGGCCCGGCCGACGCCGGACCTGGCGCAGGCCGTCGACCCCGAGACCCCGCCGGTCCCCGCGCAGAAGCCCCGCCCCGAGGGCGACCCTCGCCCCGAGATCGACGAGCAGCGCCCGGCGAAGGTCCCCGACCTCTCGCGCTTCACGCTCAGCAACGGCCTGAAGGTCGTGTTCGCGCGCGACTCGCGCCTGCCTCTGCTCGAGGCGCGCCTCTCCATTCCCTCCGGCCGCACCGCAGAGCGCGAGGGCGAGGACGGCTTGTCCGCCGCCATGTCGGAGCTCCTGCTCCAGGGCGCGGAGGGCCGCGACGCGCGCGCGCTGTCCGCCGCGTTCGGCGGGCTCGGCTGGAAGCTCGACGTCTCCCGCGGGCTCGAGAGCCTGAACATCGACGCCGCGGGCCTGTCCCGCAACTCCGCCGCCTTCTTCAAGGAACTCGCCCTCGTGCTGTCTGCGCCGACGTTCCCCGAGGACGAGGTCGCCCTCTGGAAGGAGAACAAGGTCGAGGAGATGAAGATCCAGCGCTCGAAGCCCGACTTCATGGCCAACGAGCGCATGAAAGCCGAGCTGTTCGGCTCGCATCCGTACGGCAAGCCCGCGCTCTCCGACGAACAGATCAAGGCGATCACCCGCGAGAAGACGGCCGCGTTCGCGCGCCGCGCGCTCGCCGCCGATGGAGCCGTGCTCGTCCTCACCGGCGACGCGGAGCCCGCGGCGCTCCAAGCCGCGCTCGAGGCCGCGTTCGCCGGGTGGACCGGCGAGGCGTCCGCCAAAGCCCCGACCCCCGAGCTGCCCGCGCTCAAGGACGCCGCGCTGGCGCTGGTGGACCGGCCCGGCTCCAAGCAGGCGAACCTCACGATCTCTCAGACGATCGGCCTCACGCCGTCGGATCCCGACTATCTCGCGTTCCTCGTGATGAACCAGATCCTCGGCGGCTCGGCCACCTCGCGCCTGTTCGTCAACCTGCGCGTCGAGAAGGGCTACACCTACGGCGCGTACTCGCGGCCGCAGGTCCTCGAGAAGGGCGTGCTGTGGACCGCGTCCGCCGAGACGCGCAACGAGGTCGCCGCTCCCGCGCTGGCCGAGATGCGCAAGGAAATCGTCCGTATGCGCGACGAGCTCGTGCCCGAGCTGACGCTCGGCGCGGTCAAGCGCTACCTCGCGGGCCTGTTCCTCCTCAAGCTGTCCTCGATCGACTACCAGGCCGACTCGCTGGCCGGCTACGAGCGCAACAAGCAGTCGGCCGAGGCCGAGATGGCGTCCTATCTCGCGCGCCTCGACGCGCTGACGCCCGAGGACATCCGCCGCGTCGCCCAGAAGTATCTGACCCCGGACAAGATGGTCACCGTGGTCGTCGGCGATGCGAAGATTCTCCGCCCCGCGCTGTAGCGTACGGCTGATGCGGGACGGACGAGGACGCGAGGTCCGTCGGGGACGGCGGGATTGACCCGCCTCTAACGGGTCGCGACTATCAGGCCGCGTCGCGACCCTCACGCCCCGCCGGACCTCGCGTCCTCGCCCTTTCCACTTGTCTCGAACGCAGCGCGTACTTCGTGCGTCCGAATACGAGGTGCGCGGGACAACAACAGCATGGAAAGGCGGCGGATATTCGGTTCGGCGGGGCGTGTGGAGCGCGACGTGGCCGAATAGTCGCGCTCCGCTAGAGGCGGGTCAATCCCGCCGCCGCCGCCCTACCGAATATCCGCCGCCTTCCCGCGCGCGGTTGCCCCGAAGGACCTATAACGAAATAGGCCTTTAGTCCTTTTTTCTCTTGACTCCCCCACGGCCCTTTGCTGAAATCGGGCTGACGGAACCCTGGTGGGGAGGTATCAAATGAAGAGAATCATCGTTTCGGCGGTCGCGCTCGCGGCCGCCCTGCGCCTGGCCGTTCCGGCCTCGGCGCAAGTCGACGGGCAGGTGATCTACGGCTCGGATGACCGCATCGATCTGTACCAGACCGAGAACTCGAAGCTGCGCTCGCTCGCGGACTCGACCGTCGCGCTGATGCAGGCCTCCGACGTGAAGTCCGAGGGCGGCAGCAGCCGGCTCACGACCGAGCCCTACGGCACCGGCAACGGCCTCTGCAAGGAAGAACCCTTCTACGATCAGGTGACCGCGGCCTTCTGCTCCGGCTCACTCGTCGCTCCCGACATCATCATGACGGCCGGCCACTGCGTCACCTCCCAGGAGTCCTGCGCGGGCATCAAGTTCGTGTTCGGCTTCGCGGTCAAAGAGAAGGGCAAGATGCCGCTGACGGTCGCGACGAAGGACGTCTACGGCTGCAGCAAGCTCCTCGGCCGCGAGCAGATCAACGACGGCCAGGACTGGGCGCTCGTGAAGCTCGACCGCCCCGTGACGGGTCATGCGGTCCTCAAGCTCAACTTGACCGGCGTCATCACCAATAAGACGCCGATCGTCGTGATCGGGCACCCGGCGGGCCTTCCGACGAAGATCGCCGGCGGCGCCGAGGTGCGCGACGCGTCGAAGAACGGCTACTTCATCGCCAACCTCGACACGTACGGCGGGAACTCCGGCTCGGCGGTTTTCAACGCGAAGACCGGCCTCGTCGAGGGCATCCTCGTCCGCGGCGAGAACGACTACGTGTATCGCGGCTCGTGCCGCGTTTCCAACGTCTGCCCGGCCGACGGCTGCCGCGGCGAAGATGTGACCAAGATCAGCGCGGTCTCGGGCAAGCTGCCCGGCATCCGCCACCGCGACCGCGTGAACGGCATGGGCGAGACGTTCGCGTCCCTGCTCCAGTCGGTCGGCGCGGCCGGAGACACGACCTCCGTCCAGGCCGCGAGGCCCTGACCATTCCGCTCGGAACCGGGTCGCCGCTTCCAGCCTTGCGCGCGAGGCTGGAAGCGGTGCCGGCCGAGGAGGACGGCAAACCCGTTTTCGCGCTGCGCGATCTCGAGGAGCTGACCGACAAGCCCCTCGCGCTGTCCGGCGGCGGGATGCTCCTGGTCTCCCTTCTCGACGGCAAGCGCACCGCCGCGCAGCTGCGCGACGAATTCCTGAAGCAGTCCGGCGGCGCGGTCATCGAGATCGCCGTGATCTTGGACCTCGTCCAGGCCCTGGACGACGCGGGCTATCTCGAGACGCCGGCGATCGCGGAGAAGCGGACCAAGGCCGCGGAATTCTTCCGCGCCAATCCCAAGCGACCGGCGGTGTTCGCCGGCCCTTCCTATCCGGCGGAGGCCCTGCCGTTGGCCGGCCATCTCGGGCGATTTTTTACTGCCGAAAACGGCCCCGGCACGGACAAATGTCTTGAACCCGCGAAACGGGCGCCGCTCGGCCTCATTGCCCCGCACATCGACTTCACGCGCGGCGGCCCCGCGTACGCCTGGGCGTATCAGGCTTTATCCGAACGGAAGCCGCCCGACATCGTGATCGCCCTGGGGGTCGCGCATGTCTCCCCCGATTCCCCGTGGGTGTTCACGCACAAAAGCTACGAGACCCCGTTCGGCCCGATGGAGGTAGATGACGCGCTGTACGAGCGGCTCGCCTCGCGCGTCTGGTACGAGCCGCGCGTCGATGAATGGGTCCATAAGAACGAGCACTCCCTCGAGTTCCAGGCCGTGTGGCTCAAGTACCTGTGGCGCGAGAAGGCGCCGAAGTGGATTCCGATCCTCGTGTCGAGCTTCGAGCGCTTCTCCCCCAACGAGGCTCCGTCCAAGATCCCGACGATCGAGAAGGCCTTGAAGGATCTCGGTGAGGTTCTGAAAGCCGAGGTCGCGCGGGGCCGCACCGTGATGATCCTCAACGGGATCGACCTCGCGCACGTCGGCCCGCGCTTCGGCGACGATCTCGAGATCACCCCCGAGCTCGAGAAGAAGATCGAGGCCGAGGACCGCAACTCGCTCGTGGCCGCGCTGTCGCTCGACGCGGACGGCTTCTACAAGTCCGTCGTCGCCGACGGCCATTGGCGCAAAGTGTGCGGCCTGTCCGCGCTGTACACCGGCCTCCGGCTGATGAAAGCGATCGGCGCGAAGGAGCCGGGACGCCTGCTCACGTACGGCCAGGCTCCGGATCCCGCGGGCGGCCTCGTCTCGTTCGCGTCCGCGATCTTCGACGCGTAGAACCGCGCGCCCCGTCGGACATGATCGCACCGCCGGGCCTCCTCGCATCTATAAATCCGCGTAGCGATGCCGCCCAATCGGCATAAGACCAATGAGGAAAGGGAGGGGAAACGATCTCCGGCGGGGCGTGGGGGGGGCCGCGGCAAACGCGCGGGGTTAATTATGGGGGGGGCCCCCCCCCGCGGTGGGAACCCGCCGCCCCCCCCACCAAAAGTTATCACCGCC
>JBBQVX010000066.1:0-19498 GCA_038211115.1 Elusimicrobiota bacterium
CTGCTCCTTCCCGCCCTTCGGCGTGGTCACGAAATTGATGACGCGCTCGCGCCGCGTCTCGGGCTCCGGCGGCAGACTCATGACGACGTGCTTAGCGCGGCGCCCGCCTTGGCGGCACTCCCACACTTCTTCATCGGGCTCGTCTTGCCCGTAGATCGACAGGTCCAGGCCCAGGATGAAGATCCCGCCCGGCTCGAGCGCGCCCGCCATCAGCTTCAGGTGCGCCAGCGCGTCGCGCTCCGTCATCAGATGCCGGAACGTCGAGAGCACGTTTAAAATCAGCCCGAAGCGGCGCTTGGGACGGTACGTCGTCATCTCGCCGCGCGCGATCCTCGCGCGCTTGCCCCAGCCCGCCAGCCTCTTGCGCGAAAACGCGAGCATGCCCGACGCCGTATCGTAGCCCTCGACGGTCCAGCCTCGGCGCAGAAGCCCCGCGAGGTAGCGCCCCGTCCCGCACGCGGGTTCCAAGGCGGTTTTGACGTCGCAGCCGTGGATCTCGGCCAAGTGCGTCAAAAGCCAGACCTCGTCGTCCGTGCCCTCGGCGTGGACCAGATCGTACAGCGCCGGATCGGCGTAGATCGAGGGAAGCCGACTCACTGGACCGCGGGAACGGCGGTGATCCGCCGTGCGGGGCCCGAGATCGACACGCCCTCGACGCGCAGGCTCTCGAGCAGGTCGAGCAGGACCGTCTCCTGCGCGTCCATATAGGCGCCGTAGTCCGTCCCGCGCACGTAAAACACGAGCTCGAACTCGAGCCCGCCGTCCTTCACGCCGCTCATGTGCGAGCGGTCGAGCCGCGCGTCCTTCGCTTTGCCGACCGCCGCGCGCCCGTGGCCCGGCACCTTCTTCAGGATCGACGGCGCGGTGTCGCCGGGCAAAACGAATGAGATCAGCGCGCGGCGCTCGGTCAGCTGCTTGAAGTTCTGGATGCGCTGGCTCGTCAGCGCCGCGTTCGGGTACACGAGCAGCTCGCCGTTCACCGAGCGCACGCGCGTCGTCTTGATGCCGATATGCTCGACCGTGCCGGCGATGTCCCCGACCTTGATCACGTCGCCGACGACGAACGGCTTATCGAGATAGATCGCGACCGCCGAGAATAGGTCGCCGAGCACGGCCTGCGCGGCCAGCGCGACGGCGATCCCCGAGATCCCGAGGCCCGCGACCATCGAGGTCACGTTGAACCCGAGGTTGCTCAGCACGAACAGGAACGTGCCCACCCAGATGAAGCCCTGCGCGGCGAACGTCACCGTCTGCACCGTGTCCCGATGCGTCACGTCCGCGTCGGCGGCATCGGCCAGGATCATCTTCTCGACGCCGTAGCCGATCGCGACCTGGAGCATCGTCACCAGGCGATAGGCGACCAGGATCACGACGACGACGTGCAGGCCGCGGTCGAACCGAGCGTGGACGGTCAGCGGCCGCAGCGCCAGATAGAACGCGACGACGTAGCACTCGGGCGCCTTCACCTTCTCGAGCATCTCCACGATCAGATCGTCGAGATGCGTCGACGTCAGCCGCGCGAGCGCGTGCAGGCGGTCGATGAAGATTCGGCGCGCGAGCAGGAGGCCCCACAGCGCCGCCAGGAACGTGACGGCGGCGAGCAAGTACTCCGCGACGGAGTTGCCGAAGTAAACGTTCTGCAGAAAAGCGATCTGGGGCATCTAGGGCACATTGTACCCGAAATGCCCCAGATACGGCCTAAGAGGTGAAGACGTCAGCCGCCGCCCTTCCCTTTGGCGGCCTCCCTGGTGGCCGCCTTGGTGGCACCCTTCGCGCCGTCCTCGGCGCCGCCGTCGGCTCCACGAGCGATCGCAGACCGCGCCCGGGAGACCGCACTCGCGGCCGCCCTGAGACGCGCGACCACTTCTGAGGTCATGGCCGTGTCGCGGCCCGCCCTCGCGGCGGCGATCTTGCGCTCGACGATGTCGGCCGCGGCCGCCCCTCCTTCAAGCTGGGCGTTGGCGAGCCTTACACGCGCCGCGGCGGCTTCGCGCATGCCCGCCGGGATCGCGAACGCGGCGGCGTACGCGGCCTTCGCGGCCTCGATCTCGCTCTTCGCGCCGGCCTCGGCCTTCACGCGCAGGCGCACGGCCCGGTCGTACATTTGCTCGAGCTTCATTCCGGAGATTTCGAGCTTGGCCTGGGCCTTTTCCGCCGCGGCGGCCCTCTCCGCATCGCTCTTGCCGGCCTCGGTCGCCGCCTGGATGAAGGCGGTCGCCGCCGCCTGCACTTCCGCGATCGCGGCCGCAAGCGAGTCCTCCAGCTTTTTCGCCGCGGGAATCTCGATCGCTTCGTCTGCGGGCACCACGTCCGCTTCCGGGAACTTCGCGGTCTTCCCCTTATCCGGCGCCTTCTGCGCGAACGACGACAGCGGCATGGACGCCATGGCCACGGCCAGGATCAGTTTCTTCATCGAGGGGTCCTCCGGGAACGATCAGTGCATTATGGAGCGGGTTCCTGAAGCTATCAAGGGCCCGCCTTTCAGAGCCGAAGCGGCGCTTATTTATCCTTGCTCGAAGTCCGAGACATCTGTCCGCCGCCGGCGTCATGAGCGGCGCGCGGTGAGGCGGGCTCGCGCACGGCCGTCGCGCTGTCCAGGGCCGCCTTGGCCTTCGAGATCTCGCTCGCGGCCTTCATCAGGCGATCGACCAGGTTGCTCGGCACCCCGCCGACCGTGCCGATCTCAGCCATGCTGATCTTGTACGCAACCACGTCGACGGAGGCGGCGCCGCCCTCGAGTTGGGCGTTGACGAGCTTAAGACGCAAGGCCGCGACGCCCTCGACCGCGGTCGAGGCGGCGATCAGCTCCTTCGGATTCTCCGGGGATCCGGTCATGGCCAACTTAACGGCGGCCGGCTTCACCCGCAGATACACGGCCTTCGAATACAGCTCCTCGAGACGGAGACCGGCCGCTTCCAAGGACGCTGCCGTCGCGATTTCTCCGGCGGCGGCGGCCTTCCCGCCCTCGCCGGTCGCCTTGCCCGCGTCTTTCGCCGCGTCCTTGGCGGCGCCCGCCTTCGAGAGATACGAGAGCGCCGTGTCATACAGCGCTTTCTGCACCGCCTTTATCCGGTTCAGGAGACCCTGCGCCGCGGGAATATCCAATTCCAGGTTTTCGGTGGCGAGCGCGGCGGTCGCGCTCACGCCGGGCTCGGCCTTCTGCTTGGGCTTGTCGCTTTGCGCGAACGACGCGGACGGGACTGCGGCCACGAGGGCGGCGAGGAGAAGAGTTTTCATCGAGGGGTTCCTCCAGGAGCGAATTAAGCGAAGTATGAGCCTGACCCCAAATGTTGTCAAGGGCCCTCCCACGTCTTAGGCCTAAAGCCCTATTGAGCGCGGCCAACCCCTCGCCATGACCGGGCGCATAGGCGCCTCCTCCGCTTACCCGCTACAATAGCTCCATGATGACTCTCGTTTCCCTCGACGGTTCGCGCCGCAAGCTCGTGGCGTCCGTCCTCGCCCAGGTTCTCTCCCCCGCCCAGTTGACCATGGCCCACCAGCTCATGGCCGCCGAAAAGCCGGGCCGCCCCGCTCCTCAGCCCGAGGAAGTCCTGTTCTGGGTGCGCCTGAACATGCCCGTCGCGGCCGAGCGGATCGACGCGATCCTCCACCCCGCCGACTAACCGCTATACTAGCGGCTATGCCCATCCTCATCGGCCTGGCCATCGTCGCGGTCATCATCCTTTATAAGCGCTCGACCGGGATCGTGACCGTCAATCCGCTCAGCGGCGCCCGGCCGACCGTCCAGCGGCCGGACGGCGCGGAAGAGAAAAATCCGCAATCCGTCGATTTCGCCGGCCTAATCGGCACGATCCGGGGCGTCGCCCAGGCCACCGGTTCCTCCGAAAAGGGCCGCGCCGCGATCAAGCTTCTGGTCCAAAACGACCGTATGAACGAGGCCGCGTACCTGTACCGCCGGGTCTACGGCGTGGACCTTCCCGCCGCCCGGGCGGCCGTCGAGGAGATGACGCGCGAGTAGGCCTCACGACGACGATTTGCTATAATATCGCTACATTTCGCATCCAGGAGATCAAATGCCCACCGCTACCGCCATGAAAAACGACTACAAGGTCAAAGACATCACCCTCGCCGACTGGGGCCGCAAAGAAATCACCATCGCCGAGAACGAGATGCCGGGCCTCATGGCTCTGCGCGCCGAGTACAAGGGCAAGCTCCCCCTCAAGGGCGCCCGCATCGCCGGCTGCCTCCACATGACCATCCAGACCGCCGTCCTGATCGAGACGCTCCTCGATCTCGGCGCCGAGGTCCGCTGGTCCTCGTGCAACATCTTCTCGACGCAAGACCACGCCGCCGCCGCCATCGCCAAGGCCGGCAAGGCCGCCGTGTTCGCGTGGAAGGGCCTCAATGAGAAGGAGTTCGACTGGTGCATCGAGCAGACCCTGAACTTCCCCTCGGGCGAGCCGCTCAACATGATCCTCGACGACGGCGGCGACCTGACGAACATGGTGTTCGACAAGTACCCCAAGCTCGCCAAGGACATCGTCGGCCTCTCCGAAGAGACCACCACCGGCGTGCACCGCCTCTACGAGCGCCTGAAGAAGGGTACCTTGCTCACTCCCGCGATCAACATCAACGATAGCTGCACGAAGTCGAAGTTCGACAACCTGTACGGCTGCCGTGAGTCGCTGCTCGACGGCATCAAGCGCGCCACCGACGTCATGGTCGCGGGCAAGATCGCCGTCGTCGCCGGCTACGGCGATGTGGGCAAGGGCTGCGCGCAGTCGCTGCGCGGCCAGGGCGCGCGCGTCCTCATCACCGAGGTCGACCCGATCAACGCCCTCCAGGCCTGCATGGAAGGCTACCAGGTCGTCACGATGGACGAGGCCGCTCCGATCGCGGACATCTTCGTCACCGCGACGGGCTGCAAGGACGTCATCCTGCGCAAGCACCTCGACGCGATGAAGAACCAGGCCATCGTCTGCAACATCGGCCACTTCGACCTCGAGATCGACATCGCCTCGATGACCTCCGACAAGAAGCTCAAGAAGACCGAGATCAAGCCCCAGGTCGACCAGTTCGTCTGGCCTTCCGGTAAGGTTGTGACGGTCCTCGCTGAGGGCCGCCTCGTCAACCTCGGTTGCGCGACGGGTCACCCGTCCTTCGTGATGTCGTGCTCCTTCACCAACCAGGTGATGGCGCAGCTCGAGCTCTGGAACAACAAGACCACGGGCAAGTACAAGAAGCAGGTGTACCTGCTCCCGAAGGAGCTCGACGAGAAGGTCGCGATGCTCCACTTGGGCAAGCTGGGTGCCAAGCTGACGAAGCTGACCAAGGGGCAGGCCGAATACCTCGGCATCTCCACGGAAGGGCCGTTCAAGCCGGACAACTACCGCTACTAAAAGCTCAGCCGCAAGAAGAAATGCCCCGGCGGGGATATCCGCCGGGGCATTTTCTTTTAAGGAACTTTCCGGCGTCTCGATCGTCTGGTATTAGGCCCTAGGACCCTTGTGGGCCGCGAGGAGGCGCGATACAATGGACGAGATGAAACGCGAGATCGGTGAGCTCAAGGATTCGGTCGCCCGGATTGATGCTTCGGTCACCCGTCTCGATTCCACCGTAAACCGGATGGCCGTGACCGTGGCGCAACTTGTCGGTGGACTGAGCGATATGAAGGATTTTCTGGCCGAGAACATGGCCACGAAAAAAGACATCTCGAACCTCAATTCCCGCATGGACGGCTTCTCGGGCCTCCTACTAGACTCCCGCCATCGCTGGGCCGTCCACGCGGAGACGCTCGCCCAGCACGACGCGCGCCTCACGAAGATCGAAACGCGCGACGCGTAAGCCGCGGCGACGCCTCGTCGCGATGCCCACCCCCCCGCCTCCGAGAAGAAGCCCTAGTGCGCGGAACAACAAGGCCCCGGAGGAAATCCTGCCGGGGCCTTTTTATTTATGAGATATAATTCGAGCACATGAAACGATCTCTCCTCCTCGCCACCGCCCTGATCTTCCAAGCCTGCACCGGCGAGGTCCTCCCCGATCTGCCTAAGCACCCGACCGCCGTCACGCGCAACTACTTCCACAATCTCGGCTTCAAAGGCATGTTCGCTTCGGAGAGCACCTTCACGATCTCGACGCGCGCCGACATGCGCCGCGAGCAGCACGAGTTCAAGTTCAGCGGCTTCGTGATGAAGCACCTGGCCTCCGCCCAGAACGGCTCCACCATCTGGCGCGTGGATAAGAACAAACAGTGGCGCCTGGATACGAAAACCAAGACCTACCAAGAGTGCCCGCTCGCCGGCTGCCCCCCGCGCGCCCGCACGGAGCGGCCTGAGCGCGCCGAGCGACCGGAACCCAAGCGCCAGAAGCCCGCGTGCCCCCTCACCTTGGCGAAGAACAAGTTCTCCGTGGAATCCACTGGTGAGGCGAAGGAGATCAACGGCTTCGCGACGAAGCGCTACAAGGTGAGCTGGGAGGTCGTCCTTCAGGACAAATCAAAGAAGAAGAACACCAGCCTCGTCTCAGTCGACGTCTGGACCACGCCCGAGGACAACCACCAGATGGCGGCCGTGCGGAGCATCGAGCGGACTTTCGAGGCGCGCGTGCGCGAGGTCGCACCCGAGCGCGCCGGCATGGGCAAGGCCATCCCCCCCGAGGCGATGAAGATTATTTCCATGCAGTTCCTGACGGATTTGACGCCCGAGCAGCGCGCGTCGGTGACCTCCGCCACGCAGGAGCTGTCGAAGATCCACGGGCATCCCGTGCTGACTCACCTGGAGTGGAACCTGGGCGGCGACGCCTGCGCGGACGCCGCCCCGGCGAGAGCGGAGCAGCCGAAGCAGGGGCTCGATTTCTCGAGCGTCGGCAACCTGCTCGGCAGCGCCGCCTCGCGCGGAGCGCAGAATAAGATGGAAGAGATGTCGACCAAGCCCGTGTTCGCCTTCGACGAGGAGCTCCAGAAGATGGACGTCGAGGACGCCACCGACGGACTGTTCGTCGTCCCGCCGTCCTACAAGCTCAGCGCCGCCGGCAACTGACTCCGCGTGCGCCGCGGCCATGCAACTTTTCGGAGGGCTCGAGCGTCTGATATTAGGCCCTAGGACCCTTGTGGGCCGACCGGAGGACGATTACAATGTCGGAAGCGATGCGACATGATATTGACGCCATCAAAACCCAGCTCACGAGCATGACCGAGACGCTCGCACGTCAGGGCGAACTGCACGCCGGCCATGACCGACGGTTTGATTCGGTCGAAAAGACTCTCCACAACGTCGTGGTGGAGCAGGCCCGTGCCCGCGGCGACATCGAGTGGCTGAAGGACAACATGCTCACGCGTACGGAACACAAGACGGACATGAACCTTATCCTCAATCGCCTCGACGGCATCGCCGGCAAGATCGAGGACTCGCGCTACGACTCGGCCAAGAACCTAAATCGCATCGACGACCACGAACGCCGCATCCGCGCGCTCGAAACCAAGCCCTCCTAAGCCGGACGAAAGCGTTTTTCCGAACCCTTGAATTTTCCGCGCATCGGGGACACACTGGGAACGATGATGATCTTCCTCGCCCTGACCTTGGCTTTCCCCGTTCAAGCGATGGACATCCCGAAGTTGGCGCCGAATAATCCGGCCGCCGCCGCCGAGCTCAAAGCCGCGCTCGAGGCGCACATGGACGGAGACGACGCGAAGGCCCGCCGCCGCCTCGCCGCCTGCATCCGGAAAGCGACGATCGACAGCCCGGACCTCTCCGGCTGCAAGATCTACCTGGAGTGGTGGGCCGAGGGCGCGAAGCAGGACGACAAGCCGAGCCGGCCCGAGGCGCGCCGGCTTTACAGCATCGGAGCCGCCGCCTACAAAAAGGGAGACTTCAAGACCGCGGACGCCGCCTGGCATGAATGCCTCGGCGAGTCCGAGGTCGGCACGGCCGTGCGCAACGACTGCATGGCCATGATCGACCTCGTCCCGCCGCCCGCGCCCCCCGCCCCCGAGAAAAAGATCCGCGCGATTTACATGGAGGGCTTCGCCGCCTACGGCGCGGGAGACGCCGCCGCGGCCCGGGCGAAGTGGACGGCCTGCGTCGCGTCCGCCCCGCAGGGCAGCCCCACCCTCCCCGACTGCCGGGCCGGGCTTAAGAAGCTCGACGCGGACAAGACGAAGCCCTAGGCGAACGCGCCCCAACCGTGCCGGCGCGTGACTTCCTCCACCCCGCGCTCGTAATCGGCGTCGACGTCCATGTCCTCGACGAAGGCGTTCTCGTCCGTGAGGGAGCGCGGCGCTGCGCGGCGCTCGTCGGCGTCCCCGATGAAAAGCCCGGCCTCGGGGGCGCGGCTCTTGGCGGTGCGACGGCTGATCTGTTTTTTCATTGCGGTTTCTCCTGTAACGCTCGCGTCTTGCCGCATTGAAGCGCATGTTGCGGATCACCGCGATGATGACGGCGAAACGCTTTTATGACGATGGGCCAAACGGCGGCGCGCGCTTAGGTCCAACGCCCCTCCCGGGGGAGGGCTCCGCCGCGCATACTGAGGGCAAGTGAGAACTTCAGCGTTGCTGGCCCTCCTGCTCGCAGCCCCCTCGTTCGCGGGCGTCATCACGCCCGTCACGGGCGGCGGCGGCTATCAGATGCAGCTGCCCCAGCTGACCGCGGATCTGCGCGCCCAACTGACGGTCATGGATCAGGCAGGCTCTCCGATGCTGATGGCCGGAGCCCTCGACGGGCTGCTGTCGAAGCCGGGCGTCACGCCCACGCAGATCGCTGCCGCGAGGCTCATCCTCGAAGCCGTCGAGCACCCCGCCGCCGCGACCGCCGCCCAGAACATCTTGAAGGCCGCGCCCGCGGGGCTGAAGGTCGGAGAGGATCTCAACGACTTCGCGCGGCGCGTCCGGCAGAGCTCCGAAGGAGTTACCCCGTTCCACGGCGTCCGGGCGAAGCTGCCCGAGCTCGAGAGGGCGTCCGGGATTTCCTGGCCCCAAGCGGAGGTCGGCGGCTTGAAGGAGCGCCTCGACGCGTTCTTCGCGGGCGCCGCGAAGAGCGGGCTCGTCGATGAGAACACCGCGGTGGACGGGTCGGGCGAAGGCAAGCCCAATCCCGCGATCCTCCAGAAAGCCCCCGATCCCATGACGGAGGCCTATCACCTCACGGTCGGCGAGACCGCCCTCGAGACGACGGTCTCCCTCGGAGAGCTGCTCGGCGCGCTCCAGAAGGACGAATCGACCTTTCTCGACAAGTATCTGCCGAAGTCGGTAGGCAAGGCGCGCGAGCGGGTGCTGCGCCTGGAGAACAAGACCAGCCGCGTGTCGGTGACGATGGCGTCCGACGGCAAGGGCAAGCGGCTGCTGTGGGCCGATTTCTACGAGAGCGACCGGCATCCGCTGCTGCTGAAGCTCGCGGACAAGTTCACGTTCGCGCCGTTCGAGCGAAGCAGCCGCAAGGGCGAGGTCGAGTACGAGGCGCCGCACATCGACGCCGACAACATGCAGCTCACGACGTACGGCCTGAGGCTGGCGGAGGACGGGACGGTGCTCGCAGACGAGGCCATGCACGTCTACGTCGGCAAGAATCTGCTCGTGACGACCCACGACAAGGAGCACTCCAGCGTCAGCAAGGCGCAGCGCCTGCTCACGGAGACGGGACGGCGCAAGACGCCGTCGGAGATGATGGTCTTCCTGCTCGGTGACGCGATCAACCGCTACAGCGCGGTGATCGATTCGCTGTCCAACGATTTCAGCCTGATCACGGAGAAGGTCGGGCGAAAGGAGCGGGACGACTCGATCCTGCAGGACGCGGTGAAGGCCGGACGGAAGATCGACGTCATCCACGAGACGATCCTGCGGCAGCGGCAGGTGCTGAAGGATCTGCTCAGCATCAACGAGTTCCACCGCTCCGAGTTCGTGCCCGTGGCCGAGCTCGAGAAGCACCTGGAGGCGCTCGACCACCACCTGACCGTGCTCGACCACTATCAGGAACGCAAGAACGGCTTGATCGAGCTGTACCGCGCCAAGGTGAGCAACGAGCTCGACGAGGCGATGAAGCGGCTGGCCGCGATCAGCGCGCTGATCGCGCCCGCGGCGATCATCGGCAGCCTGATGGGCATGAACGTGCTCCTTCCCGGGGCCGCGCTCCCGCACGTGTTCTGGATCGTGATGGTGCTGATCACGGCCGTTACGTCAGGGCTGTTCATCGCCTTCAAACGCAAGGGCTGGCTCTAGCTAGGACCAATGCGTCGTGCGCTTAGGCCCAAGGCCTCATTCCCCGAAGGCGGGCCTTTCGTAAAATACCCTCTGGTGAACCGCTTCCTCTATACCGGCCTCCTCCTTCTCCTGGCCCCCCTCTCGTTCGCGGGCGTCGTGGAGTTCGCCCCCCTCCGCGCCTCCTTCGTCTCCCAATTCGTCTCCTTCCGCCCCGAATCCGCCACGAGCCTCGGCATGCCGGGCTTCAACGACAAGCTCAGCATCCCCACGCCGTCCAACATCGCGGCGCAGATCGGCTTCTTCGAGACCGTCCAGCGCGACCTCGCCTCCGCCCACGGCAAAGACGCCCAGCAGGAAATCGACCGTCAGGTGATGCTCACCGTCGCCCGCTCGCAGCTGCACGACATGAAGGAGCGCAAGACCTACCTGACCGACGTCGGCGCCGCGCAGGGCCCCTACGACGTCATCCAGAGCCAGACCGCCCAGATGGGCGCCAAGGCGAACGAGGAGTGGCCCGACATCGCCGCCCGGGCCGAGCTCGTGCCCGAGTATCTGAAGGCGGTGCGGGCGAACCTCGAGAGCGGCGCGAACGAAGGCCGCCAAGTCTACCGGGGCTTCGTCGAGAAGGACGGCATCGAGGCCGCCGAAAGCGCCGCGGCCTATTTCGGGAAGGAGCTGCTCGAGAAGGCGAAGGAGCAGCTGGCTCCCGCCGATTTCGAGGCGCTCAAGCCCCGCCTTGAGGCCGCCGGCAAGAAGGCGGAGGCCGCCTATCTCGCCCACGCCGAGTTCCTGAAGTCGAAGATCCTGCCCGCCGCGACCTCCCAATACGGCATCGGGAAGGACGAGTACGCCTGGAAGCTGAAGAACGAGCTCGGCGTGAACGAGACGCCCGAGGAGCTGCAGGCGAAAGGCCGGGCCCTCGCCGAGAAGCTCACGGCCCGCATGACCGCGCTCGCCAAGGAGATCGCCCCCGATAAGACCTTGCCCGAGCTGATGGCCGAGCTGAAGGCCGACCACCCCAAGAACGACGCCGAGCTGCTGGCCGCCTATCGTGAGTCCTCCGAGCGAGCGCGCGACTTCGTGGTGAAGGAAGGACTGTTCGCGATTCCCGAGGACTACTCGATCAACGTCATCGAGACCCCGATGGGCATGCGCTCCTCGATCGGCTCCGCCGCGTACTTCCCCGCGCCGCCGCTCGATCCCTCGAAGAAGGGCGTGTTCCTCGTCACGCCGTCGGCCGGGGTGGACGCGCGTCTCGCGATCCACAACTACACGAAGATCCCGACGACCGTCGTGCATGAGGCGTTTCCCGGCCACGACATGCAGTTCTGGAGCTTCCAGCGCGCGGAGATCCCCGTCGTGAGGTACCTGCTCGAGGCGGGCTACGCGTACTCGCTCAACGTCGAAGGCTACGCTCACTACGCCGAGGAGCTGATGCGGGAGCGCGGCTTCTACACGAAGAAGGAGGAGCTGACGCAGCTCAGCGCCCAGCTCTGGCGCGCCTGGCGCATCACCTTGGATTCCGCGCTGCATACCGGCGCCATGACGCTGGAGGAAGCCGGGAAGATCCTGGTCGAGAAGGCCTTCTTGCCCGTGCCGATCTCGCTGGTCGAGCCCTACCGTTACCTGAAGATGCCCACGCAGGCGCTGACGTACATGCTCGGACGCCTCCAGATCGAGGAGCTGAAGGAGGCGTACAAGAAGCGCACGGGCAAGGGCTACAGCGAGGCCGAGTTCCACAAGGCGTTCCTGAGCTACGGGCCCGTGCTGCCGAGCCAGATCGGGCCCGCGATGCTCGAGGCCGCGCGCCCCGGCTCGCTGCTGCGGCGCCTGTGGCGCAACCCCGCCGCGACCGTTGCCGCCTCGGTCATCGCCGCCGCGATCTTCAACGCGGGCGTATTCGTCGTGATGGGCTCGCAGGCCGCGCAGGAGTTCCTGTCGACGTACCTGATCGAGTGGACCTTGTCCTTGGACAACCTTGTCGTGCTCTCGACCGTGCTGCACACCTTGCCGCGCGCGATCCGGCCCAAGGTCCTCGGGTGGGGCATTCTCGGCGCCGTACTGATGCGGCTCCTGATGGTGACGGCGGGCATGAGCCTCACGGCCGCGGCACCCGTGCTGTTCGTCGTGTTCGGCGCCTTCCTGCTGACGGTCGCGATCAAGATGCTCAAGCCCGAGTGGGACCTCATCGGGGCGATCGTCGACGCCGTCAAGACGCGGATCAAGGCCGCGGTCCCCGCCCGTCCCGCGGCGAAGGCCGAGCCGAAGGTCAAAAAAGGCTTCTTCGCCAACCCCTTCGTGTGGGGCCTGATCGCCGTGGTCGGCTACGACGCGATCTTCGCGCTCGACTCCGTGCCCGCCGCGCTCGCGATCTCGAAGAGCGTGTTCATCATCATCGCCGCGAACATCTTCTCGGTGCTCGGCCTGCGCTCGCTGTTCAAGGTGCTCGACAAGCTCGAGGAGCGCTTCCCCCATCTGCAGAAGGGCGTGGCCGCCGTGTTGTTCTTCGTCGCGGCGAAGCTGATCCTGGGCCCTCTCGCCGGGCTGCACATCGGCTCGCTCGTCTCGCTGATCGTCGTGCTGGCCGCCCTCGCCGGCTCGATGCTGATCCCCGCCCGCAAGCACGCCTAAGCGCTCGGAGGTGGTCGCGCGACCACCTCGAAACGGGCGCGGCGAACGGCTGACGCGACGGCGCCTGCGCGGCGTCGTCTTGACAGGGCCCGGCACTTAAGACATCCTTATTAGCGATGATCTGCCCCAGCTGCGGAAGCGACAACGACCCGAGCGCCGAATCCTGTTCGATCTGCTCAATCGTGCTCCCGAAGGCGGCGCCCGCCGCCGCTCCGGGCGCCGACAAGCCGAAGCTCGACACGGGGCGCGCGATCTCGGAGCTGCTCGTGCTCGCGCTGAAATCCGCCCAGGCCGCGCGCTTCGACGAAGCCGAGGCGATCATGAGCCGCCTGTACGCCGAAGCCGATCCGCTGCTGTGCCGCGACGTTCTCAGCGCGTGCGCGGCCGAGTGGCTCAAGATCGCGAATCTGCCGCCGGAGGAGAGCCAGTCGGCGTCGGAGCGCCTCGTGAAAATCGCCGAGGCCGTCGGAGAGAACAGCATCAAGAACGCCGCGCCCGACGCGGCTCTGATGACGGCGATGGTCGCGAAGGTCCCGGAGCGGACGGCGGAAGGCGCGCGCCTTCAGTTGCTGCTGCTCGGGATCAAGGGCGCCGCGGGCGGCAATAAGGGCGGCGCGCCCGGCGCCGCCGGCGCCGAGCCGGCGACGCTCGACACGCCCGCCGCGCGGAAGACGCTTTTCCTGCTCGCGGAAGGCCTCGCCGTCGCGGGGCGCATGCCCGAGGCCCAGCGTCTGATGGGACGGCTCGCGAAGGAAGTGGCGCCCGAGACGATCGAGGCGATGATCTACGAGGCCGGCGACGAGTGGCTCGCGGGCGCGGGTCTGCCGGAGAAGAAGCACGCGCAGGCGCTCGATCTGGTCGCGAGCGCGGGCCGGGCCGCCGGCGCCGGCGACCTCGCGGGGGCCCACATGTTCTTCATGGTCGTACTCCCGCTGATGAAGGCGAAGGACCCGGCCGGCGCGCGCCTGACGCTTCTCGCCCTCGCCGCCAAAGCCGCCGCGAACCAATAGGCCCAATTTGAAACTGGACCGAAAGACCTTTGGGCGTGTGTAGGTTTTATGTACTAGTATCCCCCCTCGCCGAGGAACGCTTGGCCGCGCATCGCGCGGCCGGTCTGGAGTTGTACACATGCAAGCCTCCGCGTATCTCGCAGCCGCCCTCGTCTTCGCCGTTCCCACCAGCGCCCTGACCAACCCGCCCGCCGAGACCTTGATCGCGCTGAACACCGTCCAGACCTTCGGCTTGTCCGGCGCGGAGTTCGGCCGCTTCTTCGACGCGGGAAGCCGTCACGCTTTTCTCAACGGCGCCGAGGTCTCCGGCAAGCCCGAGCTCGTCCGCTCCCGGCCGAAGCCGCTGCCGAAGGCGCCCGCGCCCGCTCAGGCGCCCGTGCCCTTCGTGCTCGAGATCCCGCCGGTCCCGCCGCTGCCCTTCGAGAAGACCTTCTACCGGCTGCTGGGAAGGCGCGAGACGAGCGGCTACGATGAGCTGATCCGGACGTATGCGAATCGCCTGGGACTGGACGCGCGGCTGGTGAAGTCGGTGATCGCCGCCGAGTCCGAGTTCACGGCACGCGCGGTATCCCCCGCCGGCGCGCTCGGCCTCATGCAGATCATGCCCGAGACGTCCGAGTACATGGGCGTCTCGGGGAAGGCGCTCTTCGAGCCGGAGGCCAACATCCGCGCGGGCACGGCCTACATGGTCTATCTGTTCGAGCGCGCGTGGGCGAAGTACCACTTGAAGGGCGTCGCCTACAAGGACGCGCCCGGCTGGCTCGTCCAGCGCATCGTCGCGGCCTACAACGCCGGGCCGCGTTTCCTGGCGCGCCGCCGGCTGTACGCGCAGACGCGCGACTACGTGAAAAAGGTCCTGATGTTCTACCGCTCGAAAGTGACGGAGCTCGTCTCTTAGGACGGCCACACAACCGATACATGTCCGTCTCACGGACGCAAAGGGCGGACGCGCCCGCCGTGATATGATGTGCGTGTGACCTTCCTGCCCCCTCTCACCCACCGCGTCGATGAGCCCGAGTTGATGGATTCGGGCTCGGTGAGCCCGCAGGAGCTCGGCGACGCGCTCGACTTTCTATCCACGACGAACGGCCTCCTCGGCGGCTGGAGCGTGATGCGCGAACGGCTCGAGGTCTGGAGCCGGGCCTGGGACAAACGCCGGACGATCACGATGCTCGACGTCGGCACTGGTGCCGCGGATATGCCGCTGCGCATCCTGGACTGGGGACGCCGCCGCCGGTTCAAGATCAAGATCACCGCGATCGACCTCGACGAACAGGTCATCAAGCTCGCGCGCGAGCGCGGGGCGGAGTGCGCGGATCTGACGCTCGTGCACGCCGACCTGAGGACGTTCGCGGCGATGGGCGGGCGCTTCGACTACGTGACCGGCTCGTTGTTTCTCCATCACCTGCCGCCCGCGGAGCTCGAAAGCTCGCTGCGGCTGTGCGACGGCCTCGCGGCGAAGGGCCTCTTGTTCAGCGATCTCCACCGGTGCGCGGCCGCGTACGCCGGCGTGAAGGCGCTCACGTTCATGAGCGGGCGCGTGACGCGCTACGACGGGCCGCTGTCGGTGCGCCGCGCGTTCCTCCCCGAGGAGCTCGAGTTCGCGGCCGAGGGCGCGGGGCTGGACTACCTGCGCGTGCGCCGCGGCCCGTTCTTCCGGCTGAGCCTCGCCGGGGAGAAGCGCTGATGGCCCGCATCCTCGCCGTCGGGACCGCCGTGCCGGCGGCCAGGTACGAGCAGAAGACGATCCGCGGCCACTGCGAGAAGGCGTTCGCGGGCACCGCAGCCGGCGGGCGCGAGGGCGTGTTCGACCGGGCGGGCGTGGAGACGCGCGGCCTCGTGGAGGCTCCCGAGTATTATTTCGCGGGCGTGCCGTTCGAACAGCGCAACGCCGATTTCTTCCGGCACGCCGAGACTTTGGCTCGCCGCGCGCTCGAGTCCGCGCTTTCGCTGGCGGGTGTCGAGATCGGCGAGCTCACGCACCTGTTCAGCGTGACGACGACCGGCCTACTGACTCCCAGCCTCGACGCGCACCTGGCGCAGTCGATGCCGTTCCGCCGGACGCTCAAACGCACCCCCATGTTCGGCGCCGGTTGCGCGGGCGGCGCGGTCGCGCTGTCGCGCGCCTACGAGTATCTGCGCGGGCATCCCGAGGAGACGATCGCCGTCCTGTCGGTCGAGCTGTGCAGCCTGACCTTCCTCCCGAAGGACGGGACGATGACGCAGCTCGTCGCCGCGGCGCTGTTCGGCGACGGGGCCGCCTGCGCGATCTTGTGCGGCGAGAAGGCACCCGCGGCCGGACGCGCGGCGTACTCGTTCGTCGATAACGAGAGCGTCCTGATCCCCGACTCGCTGCACGTGATGGGTTGGACCTTCGGCGCGGACGGCATGCGCCTCGTGCTGTCCAATGACGCGCCCGCGATCGTCGAGCGGAACCTCGAGGACGCGCTAAGCCCGCTGCTCGCGCGTCACGGCGTCTGCGTCGACGAGCTCTCCCCTCTCGTGCTTCATCCCGGCAGCGCGCGCATCCTGGACGCCTGCGAGCGCGCGATGGGCCTTCAAGACGGGGCGGCGGACCTGTCGCGCGCGTTTCTCAAGCGCCACGGAAACCTGTCCTCGGCCTCGGTGCTCTTCATCCTCAAGGACGCGCTGGCTATCAATCCCATCGGGAGGCCGCAGGCCTCTCGATGGGGCCTGCTCGCGGCGCTCGGACCCGGCTTCGCCTGCGAAGCCCTGCTGATGCGGCGCGTGTGATCTACGACTGCGCCGTCATCGGCGCGGGGCCGGCGGGAAGCTCCGCGGCGCTGTATCTTTCCCGCGCCGGCCGGTCCGTGGCGCTGCTCGACCGCGCGGCGTTTCCGCGGCGAAAGGCCTGCGGCGAGGGGATCCTTCCGGCGGGCGTCGAGGTCCTCAAGGAGCTGGGGGTCTATGCGGAAGCAGCGGCGCTCGGCCGGCCGTTCGTCGGCGTCAGCTACACGACGCGCGGCGGGCGCGAGGCGAGAAGCCGCTTCCCCCGGGGCGCGGGCCTGGCCGTGCCGCGCGAGGACCTGGACCATCTTCTCCTGCGGCGCGCGGCGGCGGCGCCAGGCGTGCGCGTCTTCGAGCGCTGCGAGGCGCGCGGCATCGAGCGCGCGGAGGGCGGCGTGCTCGTCCGTATGGGCGACGGCGAACTCAGGGCGCGGAGGCTGATCGCCGCCGACGGCCAGGCTTCACCGTCGCTCGAAGCGCTGGGCGTGCCGAGATCGCGGCCCGCGTCGGCGCGCTACGGCCTCGCGGCCCGCCTACGCGGAGTCGCCGGCGTCGGCGGCTACGTCGAGGTGTTCCTCTTGGGCGGCGGCGAGCTGTACCTGACCCCGTTGCCGGGGGAAGGACGCGCCTCCATCGCGCTGCTGCTCGAGCGCGACGCGCTCTCGGACGCCGCTCGCGGCCGGGAGGCGGCGTTCTGGGGCCTCGCGCGCTCGCACCCCGCTCTGGCGGCGCGGCTCGCGGACGCGGCGCTCGACGCGCCCGTCATCGGCCTCGGGCCGCTCGCGGCCTCGGCGGCTCGTTGCGAGGAGGGAGCGTGGCTCGCCGCCGGCGACGCGGCGGGCGCGGTGGACCCGCTCGTCGGCGACGGCATCGGCCTGGCGCTGCGCGGCGGGCGGCTCGCGGCGGAGGAGACCGACGCGGCGCTCGCCGGCGGCGGGAATCCGGGCGGCTACACTCGGTCGCACCGCCGGATGCTGGAACCTAAGCGCCGTCTGGCGGGCTTCGCACTCGCGATGAGCCGCCGTCCCGCGCTGGCGCGCGTCGCGATCACGCTGCTGAAGGTCTTCCCCTCCGCGTTCCGCGCTCTGCTCGCCGACTAGCGCAGGCGGAGGAAAGTCCCGTCGGCTCCGACGGCCCAGACCCCTTCGGAACGGACCACGAGGCCCGTCAGGTTCTTCCGCGTTTTGGGAGGCTCGAACATCCAGGTCGCGCCCCCGTCGTCCGAGCGTAGAACCGCTCCGGAGCGGCCGACGATCCAGCCTTCCTCGCGCACGAAGCCGATGTTCAGGTAGGCCGGGGCCGGCGCGCCGGTCTTCTTGGCGCCCTTCGACGCGGGCTCCGCCGCCGGCGCGACCGAGGTCCATGTGTTTCCCCGGTTGACCGTCCTTAGGACGGTGCCGCGCGCCCCGACCGCCCAGCCATGGTCCACATCCCGGAAGTAGACGCGGTACAGCATCGCGTTCGTGCCCGAATCGAGGACGACCCACGAACGGCCGCCGTTGAGCGTGCGCGCGACGGCGCCCTCGGCCCCGACGATCCAGCCCCGCTTCTCGTCGATGAAATCCGCGTGCATGAGCTCGGCGGCGACGGGGGATTTCTGGCGCTTCCACGTGGCGCCGGCGTCGTCGCTCGACATCAGCAGGCCGTCGACGACGCGGTCGTTGCGGCTGAGCGCGCCGACGAGCCAGGCCTTATCGCCCGTCGAGAAGCACACGCTGTAGGCCTCGGGCGAGGCGCCGGCGAAGTCCTTGGCCTTCAGCCGGGACTTCTCGTTCCAGTTGTAGCCCGAGTCGTCCGTCGCGAAGATCGAGCCGCCGGTGACCAGGAAACCGCTGTCCTTGGAGCGGAAGACGACGTCGGTGATCGCGGCGGAAGCCTCGGTGGGCCGTTCCGTCCAGGTCTTGCCGCCGTCCGTCGAGGCGGCGAGGAAGCCTTCGTCACCGGCGACCCAGAACCGGCGCCCATCGTCGCTGAAGATCGCGTTGAGGTCCTTTCCGGCCGCGAGGTCGACGCGCGACGCGCTCGGCGACTCTTGGGCCGAAGCGCCGGCGGCGAGGGCAAGCAAGGCGATCAAAATGGTCCGCGTCACGCCTAAGAGCATACGACTTTTTTCATAGAATGCTACGGATGCCCCGCCCTTCCCCCCTTCTCCGCCTGCTCGGCTACGCCTCCGCGCACAAGACCACGATCCGCCTGGCCTCGCTCTGCTCGTTCCTCAATAAAGTCTTCGACATCGCGCCCGAAATCCTGATCGGCATGGCCGTCGACGTCGTCGCCCACGGCAAGGAGTCCGCGCTCGCGCGCTTCGGCGTCACGGACCCGTTCAAGCAGCTCGAGGCCCTCGCCGCGCTGACCTTGGTGATCTGGGTGCTCGAGTCGAGCTTCGAGTTCCTCTACGAGGTGCAGTGGCGCGGCTTGGCGCAGACCGTCCAGCACGAGCTTCGCCTCGACGCCTATGCCCGACTGCAGAAGCTCGACATGGCCTTCTTCGAGGACAAGAGCACGGGCGGCCTCGTCGCGACGCTCAACGACGACGTCAACCAGCTCGAGCGCTTCCTCAACGGCGGCGCGAACATGCTGATTCAGGTCTTCTCGACGGTCGTCCTCGTCGGCGGCGTCTTCTTCTGGATCGCGCCGAAGGTCGCCGTCCTCGCGATGCTCCCGATCCCGTTCATCCTGGCGGGAGCGTTTTTCTACCAGTTCCGTTTGGAGCCGCTCTACGCGGGCGTGCGCGAGCAGGCGTCGGCGATCGCCTCGCGCCTCTCGAACAACATCTCCGGCATAGCGACGATCAAAAGCTATACGGCCGAGGACCGCGAGCTCGAGGCGATCCGCGCCGAGAGCCTCGCGTACACCGCCGCCAACACGAAGGCGATCAAGGTCAGCGCCGCGTTCATCCCGATCATCCGCATGGCGATCCTGGGCGGCTTTCTCGCGACGCTGGTCGTGGGCGGCAAGC
>JBBQVX010000067.1:0-19452 GCA_038211115.1 Elusimicrobiota bacterium
GGACGGACCCAAGTGAGGTCAATCCGAACGGCCCCGGAGGTCCTAATACTCCCCGCCGGGCCGGCGCAACAAGGGGTTGTTCTTCGTCGCGGACGGACCCAAGTGAGGGCAATCCGAACGGCCCCGGAGGTCCTCATACTCCCCGCCGGACCGTCATCGGTGCTCTCTTTCATGGAGGGCGTGACATATTTTTTGGATTTTGCTATTATCATCAGCGACGGATCGGTAGCTCAGCGGTAGAGCAAACGCCTCTTAAGCGTAAGGTCGTGGGTTCGATCCCCACCCGGTCCAAAATTTTCTCACCGACGGTCGGGACCGAGCGTTCCTCGGTCCTTATCTTTTAATGGGCGAGTGGCGGAACGGCAGACGCGCACGGCTTAGGACCGTGTGCCGCGAGGCGTGGGGGTTCGAGTCCCCCCTCGCCCATTCCAAAATCACGCCGGAGGCAACATGGGAATCTTCTCAGCGCTGAAGTCGGACAAGCCGAAGTTCAAGAAGCTCAAGGAAGAGGGCTGCGTCGTCACGCTCTCCGTTGAGGTCGCCCCGCAGGAGATCCTCGACCAGTCTCAGACGGCGCTCATGCGCCTCCAGTCCCTCGCCCGCATTCCGGGCTTCCGCGCCGGCAAGGCGCCCATGGATCTCGTCAAGCAGCACTTCGCCGGCCGCGCGCGCGAGGAAGCCGTCGACGCGCTGATCCGCAAGCATGTGCCCGCCGCCCTCGAGGACCTCAAGCTGCGCGTCGTCGAGACTCCGACGGTGTCGGACGTGAAATGGAAGGAAGGCGATCCCCTCGTCATTACCGTCCAGGCCGAGATCGCGCCGACGCCCGTCGCGAAGGACTACCTGAAGATCCCCGTCGCGCGCAAGCCTCAGGCGGCCGACGAAGCCGCGCTCTCCAAGCGCATCGACGAGCTTCGCGACGCGCAGGCGCGCCTCGACGTCGCGACGGACGAGAAGATCGGCGAGAAGAATTTCGCCGTTATCGACTACTCCGCCTCCCAGAACGGCAAGCCGCTCGCGAACGCGAAGGGCACCTCCGAGCTCGTGGATATGTCGTCGGAGCAGAGCGTGGAGGGTCTCGCGGAAGGCCTCAAGGGCATGAAGCGGGCTGAGTCCAAGACGATCAAGGTCAAGCTCGGCGGCAAGGAGACCGACCTCACGGTCACCGTCACCGAGATCAAGACCAAGGTCCTCCCAGCGCTCGACGCCGAGTTCGCGAAGGACATGGGCATGGAGTCGCTCGACGAGCTCAAGGGCAAGCTCAAGGAAGTCCTCGACCGCGAGGTCAAGAGTGCGTCGGAGTCCGACGTCGTGCGCCAGATCGAGGAGGCCCTCGTGAAGGCCAACGTCTTCGCTCTGCCCCCCTCGATGGTCGAGCGTCAGCTCGAGGGCATGATGGAGCGCATGCGCCGCCAGCTCATGGGCGCCACCCAGCTCTCCGAGAAAGTTTTGACCGACCTCCGCGCGAAGCTCCAGCCGAAGGCCGAAGACGAGGTCCGCCTCGCGTTCGTGATGTCCGCGATCGCCGAGAAGGAGAAGATCGAGGTCACCGACGCCGAGCTCGCGAGCGAGCTCGAGGCCGGCCTCAAGGACGCGGAGAGCGACGCGAAGAAGGCCGAGCTGCGCGATATCTTCGCGAAGCGCAAGGATCAGATCTCGCACATGATCCGCGAGCGCAAGACCCTCAACCTGCTCAAAGAGAAGGCCGTCTACACCGAAGCGAAGGCGTAAGCGCGTTCGGACGGCTCAAGGGCGCCGGCGAGAAATCGCCGGCGCCCTTTTTTTATGGTTCGCGTGCTCATCCGCTCGAACAGGTGGTCGCGCGACCACCTCGAGCGCGAAAAGCCGCCGGGGCGCCCGGCTCTCCGCAAGGGTCGTCGCTCCGCGTTTACCTTCCCGCTATTGAGCGCCAAACTCAGAAAAGCTATCCTGTTTTTATGCCCGCCATACTCCCCCAAGTACTCGAGAAGTGGAACCAAGGTTCGGCCGTCGGCTACGACATCTTCTCCCGCCTTCTTAAGGAGCGGATCATCTTCGTCGGAGGCGACGGAGGCGCGGTCACGACCGACTCCGCGAACCTTTTGATCTCCCAGCTGCTGTACCTCGACGGCGAGGACGGCGACAAGGAGATCCATCTGTACATCAACTCCCCCGGCGGCATGGTCACGGCCGGGCTCGCGGTGTACGACACGATGCAGTTCATCCGCGCCCCCATCTCGACCCTGTGCATGGGCATGGCGATGAGCTTCGGCGCGGTCCTGCTCGCGGCCGGCACGAAGGGCAAGCGCATGATCCTCCCGCACGCGCGCGTCATGATCCACCAGCCCCTGATCCGCGGCGGCATGCAGGGCCAGGAGACCGATATCCGCATCGAAGGCGGCGAGATGGCGAACACGCGCAAGCGCCTGTCCGAGATCCTCGCGAAGCATTGCGGCCAGTCGTACGAGAAGCTCGACCGCGACGTCGAGCGCAACTTCTACCTTTCGGCCGAAGAAGCCGTCGCCTACGGCCTGGTCGACATGGTCGTGCCCGTGAATAAGATTCTCTCCGGATTCAAGCCTTGAGCGAGCCGAAGAAGGCCTCGCCCGCGAGACCGACGCGCCTGCCGCTACTCGCGGTGCGCGACGTCGTCGTGTTCCCGCACATGGTGCTGCCGCTGTCCGTCGGGCGGCCCAAGTCCGTCAAGTCGATCGAAGCCGCGATGAAGGACCACCAGAAGCTCCTGTGCGTGGTGGCGCAGAAGGACGTGACGATCGAGGACCCGAAGCCCGAGGATGTCTTTGCGGTCGGCGTGCTGGTCGAGGTCGTCCAATACCTGAAGATGCCGGACGGCACGCTCAAGGTGTTCCTGCAGGCGCACGCGCGCGCGACCGTCAAGGCGATGGAGTTCGACGCCGAGGGCGGACATTGGAACGCGGCTCTGACTTATCCGGAGACGCCCGCCAAGGCCGCCGCCGAGACGAAAGCGATGATGCGCCACGCGCTCGAGGTCGCCGAAGAGCACGCGAAGTTCTCCCGCCGCGCGCCCGAGTCCCAGCCCGCGCTGGCCGCGATCGAGGACGCCTCCGAGCTCGCCGATCGGATCTCCGCCGTCGCCGTCGTGAAGGCCGCCGACCGCCAGGCCCTGCTCGAGGTGCTCGACGCGAAGGCGCGGCTCGAGAAATTGATCGTCATTCTGAAGGCGGATATCGAAATTCTCACTCTTGAGCGGAAAATCCACACCAGGGTCAAGACGCAGATCGAGAAGACCCAGAAGGAGTACTACCTCAACGAGCAGATGAAGGCGATCCAGAAGGAGCTCCGTCAGAAGGACGACTTCGTCCAGGAGATGGAGGAGCTCAAGAAGGCGATCAAGGAAGCCAAGATGCCCGAGGCCGCCGAGACCGCTTCTTTGAAGGAGCTCGCCCGGCTCGAGAAAATGGCGCCGTTCTCCCCCGAGTCCACGGTTTCCCGCACGTACCTCGACTGGATGACCCACCTGCCGTGGTCCAAGCGCACCAAGGACGTGATCGATCTCGAGAAGGCCCAGGCCGTGCTCGATGCCGACCACAGCGGCCTGCCTAAGATCAAAGAGCGCGTGCTCGAGTATCTCGCCGTCACCAAGCTGACCAAGGGCCTGAAGGGCCCCATCCTCTGCTTCGTCGGCCCCCCCGGCGTCGGCAAGACTTCGCTCGGCAAGTCCGTCGCTCGCTCGCTCGGCCGCAAGTTCGTGCGCATGTCGCTCGGCGGCGTGCGCGACGAGGCCGAGATCCGCGGGCATCGCCGGACTTATATCGGTTCCTTGCCCGGCAGGCTCATACAGCATCTGCGCAAAGCCGGAACGAAGAACCCCGTCATCCTGCTCGACGAGATCGACAAGATGGGCTCGGATTGGCGCGGCGACCCGTCCGCGGCTCTATTGGAAGTTTTGGATCCCGAACAAAACGCGACCTTCCTCGACCATTATCTCGACATCGAGTTCGACCTGTCACAGGTCATGTTTATCTGCACGGCCAACGACCTCGCCGGGATCCCGGTCACTTTGCGCGACCGCCTCGAGGTCATGACGTTCTCCGGCTATACGCTCACGGAGAAGGTCTCGATCGCGAAGTCGCACCTCGTCTCGAAGGCGCTCGAGGCCCATGGCCTGAAGCCCGAGCAGCTCGTCATCGAGGACGCCGCGCTCGAGCGCGTCATCGAAGAGTACACGCGCGAGTCCGGCGTGCGCCACCTCGAGCGCGAGATCGCGTCGCTGTGCCGCAAGGCCGCCCGCAAGGTGCTCGCCGAGAAGGTGGACGCCGTGGTCATGACTGCCGCGGACGTCCCGAAGCTTCTCGGGCCCGCGAAGTTCCCGCGCGAGAAGAACTCGTTCAACGGCGTCGGCGTTTCGACCGGGCTCGCCTGGTCCGAGGTCGGCGGCTCGACGATGGCCATCGAGGTCGTGTCCGTGCCCGGCAAGGGCGACGTGAAGATCACGGGGCGCCTCGGCGAGGTCATGACCGAATCGGCGCAGGCGGCCTTGTCCCACGTGAAGGCCGTCGCTTTCGAACTCGGCATCCCCGAGGACGCGTTCCGCCGCCGCGATTTTCACATCCACGTGCCCGAGGGCGCGACGCCGAAGGACGGCCCGTCGGCGGGCATCGCGCTCGCGACCGCGCTCGCGAGCCTGCTCTCCGGCCGAGCCGTCGTCGACGGCCTCGCGATGACCGGCGAGATCACCTTGCGCGGCCGCGTGCTGCCGATCGGCGGGCTCAAGGAGAAGGTCCTCGCTGCGGACCGCGAGGGCCTCAAGACCGTGCTCTTCCCCGATGGGAACGTGAAGGACCTGGAGGAGATTCCCGCCGAGGTGCTGAAGCGCGTCAAGATGATTCCCGTCAAGCACTTCCGCGACGTCGCGGCGTTGGCGCTTGGCCCCCTGCCCGCCGCCGCGCCGGAGACGAAGCCCACGTGGCTTGCTCCCGGCATCGATAAGTCGACCGTGAAATCCCCGAACACCCCGAGACCCTCATGACCAAGAACATCATGCTCACGCCGGGCCCGACGCCTCTCCCCCCCTCCGTCCTCGAGGCGATGGCCCGCCCGCTGATCCACCACCGGACCGCGGAGTTCGGCAAGATGTTCGTCTCCGTCATCGAGGACATGCAGTTCGTGTACCGCACGAAGGGCTCGGTGCTTATGATGACGGCGTCCGGAACCGGCGGCATGGAGTCCGCGGTCGTCAACCTGCTCTCTCCGGGTGATCTCACGATCGTCTGCAGCACGGGCGCGTTCGGCGACCGCTTCGTCAAGATCCACCAGGCGTTCGGCCTTAAGCCCGTCGTCCTCTCCTTCGAGTGGGGCACGGCCGTCGACGCCGAGGTCCTGCGCAAGGCGCTCAAGGAGAACAAGGGCGTCAAGGCCGTGTTCATCCAGCACACCGACACCTCGACCGGCGTCGTCAACGACATCAAGGCCCTGTCCAAGCTCATCCACGAGGAGAGCGACGCCCTCGTCGTCGTCGATTCCGTGTCCGGCCTCGCGGCCGAGCGCCTCGAGACGGACGAGTGGGCGCTGGACTGCGTCGTCACGGGCTCCCAGAAGGGGCTCATGAACGCCCCGGGGCTCGCCTTCGCGAGCGTGTCGGAGCGGGCGTGGAAGGCCGTGGAGGCGTCCAAGCTTCCCAAGTTCAACTTCGACTACAAGCTCATCCGCAAGTCGCTCGCCGACAAGGAGACCCCTTGGACGCCCGCGATCTCGATCGTGGCGGGCCAGGCGGCCGCGCTGAAGCTGCTGCGCGCCGAGGGCATGGAGGCGTGCTGGAAGCGCCACGACGAGCTCGCGGCGTACGCGCGCAAGCTCCTGACGGCGAAGCTCGGCCTCCCCTTCTACGCGAAGAACCCGGCCAACATCCTGACCGGCGTCGTCCTGCCCGCGAGCGTCGACGGCACGAAGCTGCTCGCCGACATCCTCAAGGAGGACGGCATCTCGATCGCCGGCGGCCAACTCCATCTGAAAGGCAAGATCTTCCGCCTCGCGCATATGGGCTACATCTCCAAGTCCGACATCGAGGCGGGAGTGGACGCGCTCGCGAAGCGTCTCGTCGGCGTGAAAGCCTAAGGTGGCGAAGCTCAAGGTCCTCGTCACCGACAAGATCGATCCGGGCGGGCTCAAGCCGCTCGAGTCGCATCCGGGCATCGAGCTCGTCTATCAGGTCGCGCCGAAGCCCGAGGAGCTCGAGAAGCTTCTGATCGGAACCGGGGCGTGGCTCGTGCGCTCCGAAACGAAGATCACCGCTGACTGGATCGCCAAGGCGAAAGACCTCCGTCTCATTGGCCGCGCCGGGGTCGGCGTGGACAACATCGACCTTCCCGCGGCGACCCGCCGCGGCATCGCGGTCGTCAACGCGCCCGCGGCGAACACGCTCGCGGCCGCCGAACACGCTGTCGCCCTGATGCTGTCGCTCGCGCGCCACATCCCGAAAGCCGACGCCTCGACGCAGGCCGGCAAGTGGGAGCGCGGTAAATTCATGGGCGTCGAGCTGTTCGGCAAGACGCTCGGCGTCGTGGGCCTCGGCCGCATCGGCCGCGAGGTCGCCAAGCGCGCGCAGTCCTTCGGGATGAAGCTGGTCGGCTTCGACCCGTTCGTGACCGACGCCCAGGCGCGGGAAATCGGCATCGAGCCGATGACCTTTCTCGACGTGCTCGCAAAATCCGATTTCGTGACGCTCCACGTCCCCGGCGGCGAGAAGACGAACGGCATGGTCAACGCGGCCGCGTTAGCTTCGGCGAAGAAGGGCCTGCGCTTGATCAACTGCGCGCGCGGCGAGCTCATCGACGATGCGGCCCTCGCCGACGCGCTCAAGAGCGGACAGCTCGCGGGCGCGGCCCTCGACGTGTTCCACGCCGAGCCGCTGCCCGCGGACAGCGTGCTTCGCGGCGCGCCGAACCTGATCCTGACCCCCCACCTCGGCGCGTCCACGGCCGAGGCGCAGAGCCGCGTCGCGACCGAACTCGCGCAGGCCGTCGTCGATTTCCAGGACAAGGGGATCGCGCCCAACGCGCTGAACATGCCCGGATTCGATCCGTCGACCTTGGCCGCGCTCGGCGAGTGGGTGCCCCTGGCCGAGGCGATGGGGCGGTTTCTCGCCCAGACTTTGGAGGGCGGCGTCAGCGAATTCTCGTGCGCGTTCGAAGGCGAGTTCAAAGGCTCCGAGCGCCGGCCGCTCGGCGTCTCCGCGCTCAAGGGCTTTCTCACGCCTATCATGGGGCCGGGCGTCAGCTGGATCTCGGCGCCCGCCGTCGCCGCCGACCGCGGCATCAAGGTCGGCGAGTCCTCGGACCCGCGCGTCTCGGAAGGCGTGCGCCGCATGCTGACGCTCTCGGCTTCGACGGACAAGGGCCCGATCTCCGTCTCCGGCGCGGTGCTCGCGCCCGGCGAGCCGCGCATCCTGAAGCTCGGCGGTCTGCGCATCGACGTGCGGCCGCAGGGCAAGATGATCGTCATCGCGAACACCGACGCGCCCGGCGTGATCGGCCGCGTCGGGACCTTGCTCGGCAAGTCGGGGGTGAACATCGCCGACATGCGCGTCGGGCGCCGCTCGGTCCAGGGCGAGGCCGTTATGGTCCTGAACGTGGATGAGAACGCCTCGCCGGCCGTGCGCGGCGAGCTGAGCCGCCTCGAGGGCATCCGGCGCGTGCACTGGGTGGAGCTCTAGGGTGCAGGCGCCTTCGAAGTGCCCCGGCTGCGGCACCAAGCTCCAGCCCGATTGGGAGACCTGTCCGAATTGCCCGATGTCGTTCCAGGACGGCCCGCCTCAGAAGACGGCGCTTCAGAACGACACTTTCCGCAGCTTCGGCCCGCCGATCATCCTGCTGGGCGGGATGGGCTTCTTCATTTGGGCGTTCGGCCAATACTTGTGGAAGACGGCCGAAGGCAACACGGACGCGATCCCGAACTTCAAGCCCGTCGTCGCGAAGGCGTCGAAGGCCGGCGGCGTCGTGCCCACGAACAGCGGCGCCATCCAGGGCATCGTCAACGAGCAGTCGACCGGGAACTACGACCCGTCGGGCGCCGCGCCGGACGGCGTGAAGAAGACGGAGGATGACGGGGCCGGAGCCATCTCCATCATGGCCGAGAAGACTCCCGAGGCCAAAGTCGTCAACGAATGGAAGCTGCGCGGCGTGATCTACGACCTGGTCACGCTGAAGCCCCTGCCCGGCGTGAGCATGACCTTCACCGACAACGAGACAAATTCACGCGCGGTGGTCCTGACCGACGCGAAGGGCCGTTACCGCACCATCCTCCCGCCGCTGACCGGGCGCGGCTACCTCGTGTCGCTGGCGAAGTCCGGCTACGCGAAGACGTATCTGAACCCGGGCACCGAGGGCGTCTCGGAGATGACCCTCGACCGCCGCAAAGAGCTGACCAAGGAGCTGTCGACTTCTATCCTGGAGCCCGCCTCGCTGCAGCCCGACTCGGAAACGCCGCTCGTGACGAACTTCCACATGGCGCCTCAATAGGCGCCTACTTCCCGGCGAGTTCCTTTCCGGCGGCCTTGATCTTCGCCAGCACCGCGTCGCGGTAGCGGCGCTTCGCGGACTCCTTCCCAGCCAAGGACTCGGCGCTGACCATGTAAACGGCCCGGTCCTCCTCGGGGTGCAGGTTGGCGAGCCCGCCCAGCACGCCGCCGATGCCGCACGTCACTTTCGGGCCGGGAATCTTCTTCCACTCCGCGCATTCCTGGGCGAGGCGCTCCATCTCGCCGTCGAACGCGAGCACGCCGTGGCCGCGCGCGTCGTGGAGCCATTCGCGCGTCGCGAACAGCGGCGACGGCAGCGCGGCGAACAGGGCCCCGCTGCGCCGGCTGCTCGCCAGGTCGTTGTCGAACGGATCGGTGTTCCCGGTGAACGCGACGAACCGGGTGGGCGTGAGGAGGTCCTTGTCGCTGATGTCTTCGTCGACGCGCGCCGCGGGACCGGCGTAGAAGACGCGGCGGGCGCCCCGGCGGACGAGCGGCGTCAGCGACGCGGCCAGGATCTCGCCGAAGTTCGTGCGGCGGGGTACGACCGTCGCGGTGATCGTCTTTCCGGTGCGGAAGTAGGCCAGGCGCCAGTAGTCGTTCTCGTAGACGCCGAGCGGGGTGTCCTTCCACTCCGGCTCGAACAGATACTCGTAGCCGGAGACGATAGTATCCGCGGAATAGGGGACGTTCCGCAGCAGCGCGCGCATCGACGTCACGCCGGGCAGCGGGTACTTGCAGTCCGGACAAGTCAGAGTCCGGACGATGGGGCCTTCCCCCTTCGCGCGGTCGGTGAGGATGGCCCACTGCGCGCGCGTGTGCAGGAAGAGATCCTGCCCGTAAAAATCGGAATAGACGAGGCGCGGGCGCAGGCCCGGCTCGGGCGCGAGCACGTAGGCGTTCTTGCCGTAGCTCACGTAAGGCGAGCGCAGGCGGTAGACGCGGCGGTAGCCCATCTTCTTGTAGTGCGGGAGGAGGTCCTCGAAAGCCCCGAGGTAGAAGTCTAGGTTCCATTTGCGCCGGCGCAGGAAGGGGCCGGTCGTGCCGAATCGGCGCTCGGCGTAGGCGACGGGCTCGTCCATGGCCGGCGTGCCGTCGAGGGCGGCGAGCGCGTCGGAGCCCGCGCCCTCCTCCTCGACGAACTTGATTTCGGGGCCCGGATCCGGCCACTGCATGCGCACCATCGGCTTGCCCGGGAGAAGGTCGTGGTAGCGACGGATCTCGGCGACGAGCTTGTCGATCTCGCCGATCGAGGTCTGGTCGACCTTGAGGATCTGCTGCCGGTAGTCCTCGAGGATGTCCGAGTCCGCCGTTAGGCCTGCGGACACCCGGTTCGCGAACAGCTCCGCTTTTTCCGACAGCACGACGCGCATGGCGCCGAGGTCGAGCCACTCGGCCTGGCGGATCAGCTCCTCGCGCAGCAGGATGACGCTCTGCTTCTGGATCGTCAGGACGAGCAGCGCGACCTCGGGATCGTAGGACACCCGCGGGGCCTCGGCCCCACAGGCCGCGGTCGCCGCAAGGAGCAGCAGCGTCAGCGCCGGCGTCTTAAACGAGGGTCGCAAGCTCGACGGGCTTCTCGCCGACGGACGACGCGACGGCCGCGTGCGTGACCTTGCCGCGGTAGACGTTCACGCCTTTGCGCAGAGCTTCGTCGCGTCGTACGGCCTCCTCGAGCCCGTGCTTGGCGATGTCGCGCGCGTACTTCAGCGTGACGTTCGTCAGCGCGTACGTCGAGGTGTGGCTGACCGCGCCCGGGATGTTGGGGACCGCGTAGTGCAGCACGCCGTGCTTGATGACGACGGGCTTGTCGTGGCTCGTAACCTCGCAGGTCTCGACGCAGCCGCCCTGGTCGACCGCGACGTCGACGATGACCGAGCCGGGCTTCATCTTCTTGACCATGTCCTCGGTGACGAGCGAGGGCGCCTTCGCTCCCGGGATCAGCACGGCGCCGATCAGGAGGTCGGAGCGGACAACGGAGTTCATGATGTTCTCGTCGTGGCTCATCAGCGTCGAGACGGAGTTTCCGAAGACGTCGTCGAGATAGGCGAGGCGCTGGGCCGAGACGTCGAGTATGTTCACTCGCGCGCCCATGCCGATCGCGATCTTCGCCGCGTTGATGCCGACGACGCCGCCGCCGATGATCGTGACGACGCCGCGCGCGACGCCGGGGACGCCGCCGAGCAGGACGCCGCGGCCGCCGTGGTGCTTCTCGAGAAACTGCGCGCCGAGCTGGACCGCCATCTTGCCGGCGACCTCGCTCATCGGCGTCAGCAGGGGCAGGCTGCCGTCCTTCAGCTGGATGGTCTCGTAGGCGACGCCCTTGATCTTGGCCTTCAGCAGCGCCTTCGTCAGCGCGGGGGCCGGCGCGAGATGCAGGTACGTGTAGAGAATCTGGTCCGCGCGGAACAGCGAGTACTCCTCCTCGAGGGGCTCCTTGACCTTGATGATCATCTCGGCGTCCGCGAACAGGCGCTTCTTGTCGACGATCGCAGCGCCTGCGGCCTTGTACTCCTCGTCGGTGATGCCGGAGCCGATGCCGGCGCCCTTCTCGATCATGACCTTGTGGCCGTCCTTGACGAGGGCGCGCGCGCCGCCGGGGACGAGGCCCACGCGATGCTCGCGGTTCTTGATTTCCTTGGGCACTCCGATGATCATGGTCGTTCTCCTGTCGTTAATCTAGGGAAGTCCGAAATAAGAGGCGAGCTCGTCGGGCGTGGAGGCCCCGCGCGGGAAGCCGCTGACGCGCTTGACGACTTCGCCGGCCCGGTTGGTCACGACGAACATCGGCACGCCGCGGGCGACGACGGCTCCATCGGGATCGAGCAAGGTGTCGGAGCCGAAGAGGGCCGCCATCTCCTTGATCGGCCCGAGCTCGGCGAGGCCCACGACGACGCGGCTGCCGACGCCGGCCTTGTCGAGATAGCGGCGCAGGCGCACGATATCGGGCGTCACCGAGTGGCAGACGCCGCACCAAGGCGCCACGACGACGGTCAGGCACTTCTCGGTATTGCAGGTCGCGAGCGAGGGGCCGAGCGGACCGCCCAAAGTGGCCAGGCGGACGTCGGGGAGCTTGGAGGCGGACTCCCCCCCGCCGCAGGCGGCCAGCGCCGCGAGGGAAACACAAAGGAGCACGGAGACGGCTTTCACCTTTTTATTCTAGCAAAGCTCCAGCACAGCGCGGCGACGGCCGCGAGGAAGAGAGCCAGCACGGCGAGCTGCCACGGATTGAAGGCGGTTCCGGCGACGGCCTCGTCCCAGCGCAGGAATTCCAGGAAAAAGCGGCCTCCCGTCTCGTGCGCCACGGCGGCGGCCAGGACCGACCCCGGCGGCAGGCGCCAGAGTTTGCGGTTGCGGTACAGCGTCTCCGCGACGAGGAGCACCGCGAGCTCGTGGAGCATGAACAGGAACGGCAGGTTCCAGAGCAAAGTCCCCGCCGGCGTCGCCCGAAGGAAGCCGCCCGCGTAGCTCTGCGGCGCGTAGCTCCCCGCGCGGATGGCGAACGCGGCCAGCGGCGAGGCTGCGACCCAGGGCGGGCAGAACGTCCCGAAGCAGCAGCCGTTGAGCAGGCAACCGAAGCGGCCGATCAGGATGGACAGCGGCATCGTGAACGCGGCCGCGTCGAAAAAAGACCGGGCCGCAATCCCAAGCACGCGCGGGAGATACCAGGCGCCGAAGCCGATCGTGGACACGGCGCTGCCGATGACCGTGAGCCCGGTGAGTTCGGCGCTTTGCATCCCGAAGATCATCGGGATGAGTCGGTTGAAGACGTGCCCGCCGATGGTGCCGACGGCCATCTCAACGACGAGGAAGACGAGGACGGGCCCGGCGGGGTGGCCAAGACTCCGCGTACGCTTCAGGAGCAGGATCCAGCAGAGGACGACGCCGACTAGAACCGTCAAGCGCCAGGTGGACAGCGCGAAGGCGCCGACGGCGACGCTAGGAAACAGGCGTCAGTTCGGCGCGCCGCGGCGGTAGGAGCCGGAGCCCCACTTGTCGCGGATCTCCTTGGCCTTTTCCTTCAGGTTCGCCATCTCCTCGGTGTCGAAGTACTTCCAGGCGGTCTTCATCAGCTGAGGGTAGGCCCCCTTCAGCTGGTCGGAGAACATCTTGTTGCGGGAGTCGAACAGGACCTTGTTCGTGTCGCGCCACGCGTACGTCGGGTAGCTGTGGCCGCCGCCGCAGCCGTCGCTGATGAACTGGGAGCCGGACTGGAACTGCTCCTGCTCCATCGCGCGCTCGTAGGCGAAGTCCTGCGTGCCGAGGTCGAGCTTCTTGACCCACATCTTCTCCTCGGAGAGAGGCTCGAGCAGGTAGTAGAAGACCTTCATGCCGATCGACATGTTGCCGGCGTAAACCTTCCCGTATTTCCCGCCCTCGAACTTGCCGTCGCGGAGGAACTTCTCCTCGGAATACTGGATGTCGAAGATGAACTGCATCAGGACGGTGAGGTCGGCGCCCTTCTTGTCGGGGAAGGTCACCTCATCGAGGACGAAGGGGCCTTTCGCGAGGATGCCCTTGGCCAGCAGCAGGGCCTCGATGTCCTCGCCGGCGCTGCCGGCGAAGCTCTTGAAGACCTTGAGCATGTCTCGTGTCATCGAGCCGCTGGCCGCGCCGGTGACGGTGACCTTCTCGCCGCTGGAGGACTCCTGGTTGCGCGTGTCCTTATATTCCGGCGTGATGCTCAGCACGCTCAGGCCGACGCTTCCGGCGCGCTTGGAGGTCGGGAGCTCGAACTTCGGGAAGGCGTAGAGGTCCTTGCTGTAGTCGGGAAGCGGCTCGAGCGCCTGGGGCGCCGAGGTGCCTGTGGTCGCGCAGCCGGTCAGGAGCGGGGCGACCGCGGGAAATAGGAGGAAGGCGAGAGGAACGGCCGAGACGAACAAGACGAGTAGCGCTTTCCTGGCTTTCACGTAGCCCCCTTAGACGGATAACTGATGTTAACATTGGCGTCTTACGGTGTCAATCCTTGGTAGAATAGAGGCTCCCATGAAGATTCTCCTGATCGCCCCCCGCATCGAGCCGGCCGCGATGAACTTCCGGTTCGCGATGGACCTGGTCGGCCGCTCGTTCTCCCACATCCCCCTCAACCTGGCGACGCTCGCCGCGCTGACCCCGGAAGGCGTCGAGGTCTCCATTCAAGACGAGAACGTCGAGCCGGTGGATTTCGCGGCCGACGCGGACGTGGTCGCCTTCACGGGAATCTACATCCAGCGTCGCCGCCTCTTCGAGCTCGCCGAGGCGTTCCGCAAGCGCGGCAAGATCGTCGCGATCGGCGGCTCCATCGCCACCGACCTCGAGGCCGACTGCCGCGAGCGCGCGGACGCCGTCTTCATCGGCGAGGCCGAGTACACCTGGCCCAGGTTCGTCGCCGATGTTCGCGCGGGCTCGGTGCGGCCCGTCTACCGGCAGACCGAGCTCGTCGACATGAACGATTCGCCGATCCCCCGCCTGGACCTCGTCAAGGGCGGACGCTACGCGAGCGGCTGCATCCAGGCGACCCGCGGCTGCCCGTACCGCTGCGAATACTGCGACGTCCCGGCCAAAGACGGCGGCCGCCCGCGCTCGAAGCCCGTCGAGCGCGTGCTCGAGGAGATCCGCCAGCACTCGCGCCTCGGTTACGATTCGATCTTCTTCGTCGACGACCACTTCGCCGGCAACCGCGAGTACGTGCGCGCCTTGCTGCGGGGCATCATCGCGCTGCAGCCGACCTTGCCCGTCCCGATCTACTTCTACACCCAGGTCACGCTGAACGTCGCGAAAGACCCCGAGCTGCTGGCGCTCTTTCACGCGGCCGGCTTCCGGCGCTTCTTCATCGGGATCGAGACGCCGGCGAAGGACAGCCTGCGCGCGATGAACAAGGCCCACAACATCGAGATGGATATGCGCGAGGCGATCGCGACGATCCAGGCCCACAACATCACGATCTGGGCCGGGATCATCCTGGGCCTCGACGCCGACGATAAGGACACGTTCGACCGCCAGCTCAAGTTCATCCAAGAGACCTCGATCACCCCGACTTTGATCGGCCTGCTGCAGGCGATGCCGGGCGCGCCGCTGTACGAGCGCGCCAAGGCGGAAGGCCGCTTCAAGGTCCTCCCCGACGTGGTCGGCTCCGGCGCGTACGGCGCGGTCGCGACGAGGGGCCTGACCAATCTCGTCCCCAAGAACATGACCGAGGCCGAGCTCCTGGCCGGCTTCTCCCGCGTCGTGCGCGGCGTCTTCGATCCACAGGCGTACGGCGACCGCCTGCTCAAGGGCACGGCGCTCGGGCGCCTGCCGCAGCCCTCCACCGTTCAGGCGCTGCACTGGAACAACATCCTGGTCGTCGCGCGCACGGTCCGCTACTTCCTGTTCCAGGCCGACGCCGGCAGCCGCCGGTTCTTCCTCCGCGTGATGGGCGCGATCGTCGCGCGCGGCTTCCGCGGCTTCGAGGAGCTCTTCTTCCACATCGTCATCTACAAGCACCTGCGCCATTTCTACCTCGACGCGGCGCCCGAGCCCCTGCCGGTCACGACGCTCCCGCCGGCGCGGCCGGAGGCCGTGGCCGCTTGAGGATTCACCTCGTCAACCCGCTGTATCCCGCGTCCTTGTGGGACTTCGCGGGCTGCCGGGACATCACCGGCAAGAAGTACGCGCACCCGCCGCTGTCGCTGCCGACGGTCGCGGCGCTGACGCCGCGCGAGCACGAGGTCCGCATCACCGACGAGAACGTCGCGACGGTCGATCTCGGCTGGAAGGCCGACGTCGTCGGCATCACCGGCTATCACATCCAACGCGAGCGCGTGTTCGAGCTCGCCGACGCGTTCCGCGCGCGCGGCGCCTTCGTCGCGATCGGCGGCCCGATGGTCGAGGACGGCTCCGTCGCCGAGTGCTCCGAGCACGCCGACGCCGTGTTCCAGGGCGAGGCCGAGTACACCTGGCCGCGCTTCCTCTCCGACCTCGCCGCGGGGAACCCGCGGAAGACGTACGTCCAGAAGGACTTCGTCGCCATGGCGGATTCCCCCGCCCCCCGCTTCGACCTGCTCGACCTGGCCTCGTACTCGACGACGACGATCGAGACCTCGCGCGGCTGCCCGTACACGTGCGAGTTCTGCGAGATCCCGGGCCGTCTCGGCGCGCGCTCGCGGCACAAGACCGTCGAACAGGTGATGGCCGAGGTGCGCTCGTTGCGCGCGCTCGGCGCCGACTCGATCTTCTTCGTCGACGACCACTTCATCGGGGACCGCGCGTTCACGGTCCTGCTCCTCAAGGAGCTCGCGCGGTTCGCGCGCGAGGAGGCTTACGGGATCTATTTCACGTGCCAGTTCACGATCAACCTCGCGCGCGACGCGGAGCTGCTCGGGCTGCTGCATGCCGCGCACTTCCGGCGCGTCTTCGTCGGCATCGAGACCCCGCGCAAGGCGAGCCTCGTCTCGGCGCACAAGAAGCAGAACGTCGCGGGCGACCTGCTCGTGAACATCCGCGCGCTGCAGGCGCACGGGATCACCGTGTGGGCCGGCATCATCGTCGGCTTCGACAGCGACGACGCCGCGATCTTCGAGGAGCAGCGGGAGTTCCTTCAGGCGTCGGGCATCCCGGTCGCCATGATCGGCCTCCTGCAGGCGATCCCGGGGACGCCGCTCCACGAACGCAAGGCGCGAGAGGGGCGCCTGCGCGAGATCCCCGTCAGCGGAGTGCGCGGCACCGCGGAGTCGCTTCTCGTCTCCAATATCCTGCACTCCGTTCTGTCCGACCGGGTGATGGCGGAGGGCTTCCAGGCGCTCGTGAAGTCCTTCTACGACTATGAGCCGTTCGGCGACCGCTTGATCGCCTCGCTATCCGCGCGCCGCGCGGCGCCGCTTCCGGTGAAGACGAAGCTCGGTGTGGAGCAGTTCCGCATGCTGGCGCGCATCGCCGGCTATTACCTCCTGACGGTCGACGGCGCGCGCCGCCGCCTGTTTACGCGCGTGATGGGCGCGGTCCTGCGCGGCGGCCTCGACACGGAGATGGCTTTCATGCATCTCGTCGTCTACAAACATCTGCGCGGCTTCTACCGCCACCTGGCGTCCTTGCCCGTTCCCCAGCTTCCGGCCGCTTCCCAAGACTCTTCTCGGAGAAAAGAACCCATGATGAAAATCCTCGCCGCTCTGCTCGTTCTCGCCCCCCTCGCCCTCGCCGGCTGCGCCTCCACTGGCGGCTCGATGGTCAAGAGCAACGTCCCGACCGAACGCGGGAATTGCCTCGAAGGGCAGGTCGAGCGCGGCGGCCAGTGCCTCGACGTCCAGCGGAGCAAGTAGGCCGATGCTCCGGGCCGGCCTCGTCCTGGCGCTCGCATCGTTAGCGCTCGCCGGCTGCGCCTCCCGCCGCTCCGCCGGCGGCGGTGAGATGCTCGACGAGCAGTTGTCGGGCCAGCACTCCGACCGCCGGCGCTGTCCCGATGGCCAGGTCTCCGACGGCGAACGCTGCGTTTCCGAGGATGGGAACGATGATTAACCGACCCTTGCCTCTCCTGCTGCTCGCGCTGCTCCCGCTCTTCGCCTCCGGCGCGCCCGACGCGGGCATCGCCGGCAAGGCGCTTCCCGGGGAAGGCGGAAAGGAGATCACGGCGGGCGAGTACCGACAGGGCCTGGTCAAGCTGCGCGGCTATCTCGAGAAGCGCGGCGAGGACTCTGCAGCGGCCGAGGGCTTCATCCTCGCGATGGAGCTTGCCTTCCCTGGAGCGCCGTCGGAGCGGGTGCCCGTGACGAAGGACGTGTTCTCCGCGTTCCTGCGTTACCAGGCGGCGTGGGCGCGCAAGACGCGCGACAGCAAGAACCCGAACGTGACGGAGAACCAGCTCAAGGAGGAGGTCTCTCGCGCGACGCGGCTCAAGGAGATCTTCCGCACCGAGGCGGCGATGAACTCCCCGCGCTTCTACGGCGCCTTCCAGGCGTCGGTCAAGGAGCTCCGGCTCGCGCGGCGCGACTACGGCAAGGCCTACGGCGGCAACTCCGCCGTCTTCTTCGGCGACCAGGTCGACGACTCGTACACGCACGTCGACGCGGGCGACGTCGCCCTGGAGAACGGCGACACGGCGAAGGCGATCTCCGAGGCCGACCGCGCGCTGCAGGTGAACCCGGAGAACGCGGACGCGTTCGTGCTGCGCGCCGGCTCCGAATACGAGCGCGGGAACACGGACGCGGCGATCCGCGACGCGCGCAGCGCGCTGCGCCTTGATCCCGGCAACCAGCAGGCACGCGCGATCGTCAGCTTGTCCGGCGAGGACTCGGTGAAGGCGGCGGCGGCCGGCGCGGTCGCGGACGGCGCGCGCATCGACCGCGACGGGCGCGCGGTGCTGCCGGAACTGCAGCTGCCGGCCGCGGAGCGCGCGGCAGCGCTTCCCGGCTCTCGCGGCCCGGCGCGCCTCGAGCGCGGCTCGCTCTCCCTGCCGCTGGCCGCTCCGTCCGGCCTGCGCCCCCCGCCGCCCCCGACCTCGACGCCCGCCGTCGGCGCGCTGCTGTCGCGCGACCTCACCGCGCGCGCCGTGCAGTCGGCCCGCGCGGACGCGTTCTCCTCGATCGAGCAGCTCGATCAGGCGCTGACGCTCAACCCGAGGAACGCAAACGCGCAGAGCTGGCGCGCGACGATCTCCAACCGCGTCGGCGACTACGGCGCGGCGCTCGCCTCCGCCCAAGAATCCCTGATCGGCGCGCCCGACGACGCGGTCGCCTACTTCAACAAGGCGTACGCGCTGGCCGGCAAGAAGGACCGAAAGGGCACCGTCGAGGCGCTCGAGCAGGCGGCGCGCATCGACCCGTCGTACAAGCCGATCCTCGACCAGGCTCAGATGATGCTGCCGGGCGCCGACGACATGGAGCTTCTCTTCAGCGGCTCGGCGGCGCAGCATGAGCCCGCGGCCCCGCCGACACGGCCCCGCCGCTTCCCGCTGCCGCTCGTCGCGCTGGGAGCGATCGGCGCGCTGCTGATCCTCGCCGCGGGCGTCCAGCTCTTGCGGCCGGGCCGCTCGATCGGCCGCTGAAAAAAGAAGAGCCGCGGAGGTCGGACGGACCTTCCGCGGCTTCATTCGGCGAAAATCACTCCGGGCCTAGGACTCGAACCTAGAACCTTGCCGTTAACAGCGGCCTGCTCCACCGTTGAGCTAGCCCGGATCGCGAACAGTATAGCAAAGTCCCGGGCGATTGACATTTTCGACGCCGATCTTACACTCATGAGCATGAGAATCTTCCTGGCCGTTCTGCTTCTCTGCGCGTCGGCTCCGGGACGCGCGGCCGAGATCCGTGTCCGTTCGGGCCGCGCTCGCGCGCGTTTGATCGAGCTGTTCAGCTCGGAGGGCTGCTCCTCGTGCCCGCCCGCCGACGCGTGGGTCTCCTCACTGCGCGGGAAGCCGGGCTTGTGGAGCGCGTTCGTCCCCGTCGCGTTCCATGTGACGTATTGGGACGATCTCGGGTGGCCGGATCGGCTCGCCGACAAAGCGTTCACCGCGCGCCAGCGCGCTTATGCCGCGTCATGGGGCGAGGGCACGACCTATACGCCCGGCTTCGTCCTCGACGGCGCGCAGTGGCGGGGCTGGGGCGCGGAGCCGCCGGAGGCCGGCGGGCCGGCCGGCGTCCTCGAGGCGCGGGAAAGCGGCGGGGCGCTCACCGCGCGCTTCTCGCCCGCGAAGGAGGACGGACCATACGTGATGCACGCCGCCCGTCTCGGCTTCGGCGTCGACTCCAAGGTGGCCGCCGGCGAGAACGCGGGCCGGACCTTGCGTCACGACTTCGTCGCGCTCGCGCTCGCGGAGGCCACGATGAAACGCGGGAAGAAGGACTGGACCGTCGAGTTGACGCTCCCCGCGGCCGTGGCGCGCGCGCCTCGCGAGGGGCTGGCCGTCTGGGTCACCGGCCGAGGAGGGCGCGTCGCTCAGGCGGCCGGAGGCGGCGGCCCTTAACCGCTTTACCAGCAATTAACCAACATGGGCTTGACGTATCGCCGCTATCCTTATATCCTCCCCC
>JBBQVX010000068.1:0-19432 GCA_038211115.1 Elusimicrobiota bacterium
TGATGAGCGGCCTTTTCCTTGCTCACGCCTTGCCGCCCTCGAGGCTGATGCCGCCCGGGCCGTGGGCGATCAGGTTGAGCAGGCCGCCGAGGATCGCGAGGTTCTTCAGGAGCTGGATGCGCTGGTCGGGGGCGGTGTGGAACACCCATGTCGCCGCGATGAGGAACGCGGCGAGCCCGGCCGCGCCCCAGCGCGTCTTATAGCCGAGGATCAGCGCGATCGCGCCGAGCGCCTCGATCGTGATCGCGGCGATGCACAGGAGGTTGACGGCCGGCATGCCGTGCGACTCCATGAACTGCAAAGTCCCGTCGAAATTGGTGATCTTGCCGAACGCCGAGGCGAGAAAAATGATGGCGATAAACAGCCGCCCTACGAGCGCCAACACGTCGTCGGTGTTCATAGCCCCATGTTAACAAAGAAACACATGCACCACCAAGGGTGTCAGCCCCGGAGGTTTTCCGCTATACTAAGCCCGATGCGCCAGACGCTCCTCGCCGTCTTCCTGCTCGCGTCCGCGCTGCCCGCGGCGGCGCTGGACAACGCGGCCCCGACCCTTTGGCAGGAGCGCTTCTTCTGGGACGCGCTGCTGACGGCCCGCGACCGCCTCGCGCGGCAGCAGAGCGACCCGATGATGATCCCGGTGATGAAGGCCATCGCCGGACAGGTCGCGCAGCAGGTGGCGAACTTGGCCCAGATCCACCAATACGTGAAGGCCCAGGGCGACAACCTGCGCTACGCGTACGCCCAGCCCGACCCCCAGCCGAGCCTCGACACGATCATCAACAATTTCGAGACCCTGACGACCGGCTGCGACCAGGTGCGGCAGAACCTCTATTACCTGACCTCCCGCCAGCGCATCGCCCAGTCGCAGGCGCTCCCGGACCCGGAGATGTACCAGACCGGCCTCCTGATCCTCGGGCAGGTTCAGCAGCTGCAGCTGACCTTGAACGCCCTCTATATCGACATGAGCGCGGTGCGCGGCCTCGTCGTCGAGAACAACTGGGCCAACGACAAGAACTTCAGCAACAAGACCGAGGAGCTCATGCACAGCGTCGTGCGCGTGCAGGACTCCGTGTTCGCGGTCTACAACGCGGGCTACGAGCTCGCGATGCGATGCCGGTAGCGGCCTCGGCGGCGGCCGCGGTGGTGCTCGCCGCCGCGCAGGCCGTGACGTTCGCGACGAAGGACGGCTGGACGATCGCGGCGTCCTACCGGCCCGCCTCCAAAGGGAACGCGACCGTGGTCCTCGCGCACGGCGTCGGCAGCGCCGGCGTCGAATGGACGCGTCTGACCGAGGCCCTCGCGCGCAAAGGCGTCGGCTCTCTGGCCCTCGATCTGCGCGGCCACGCCGGCAGCCGCGGCGGCCCGCCCGGCTCGACGGACTACACGGGCTTCGATGCGCACGGCGCGTGGCCCGCCGCCGCGGAGGACCTGCGCGCCGCGGCCGCGTGGCTCAAGCTGAAGGGCGTGCCGGACGACCGCGTCGCCTTCGGCGGCGCGTCGATCGGCGCGAACCTCGCGTCGGCCGTCGCGGCGGAGCGAAAGTCGGCGCCCTTCCTGTTACTGCTCTCCCCCTCCGGCAACTACCGCGGCGCCCTGCTGAAGACGCGCAAGGGGCTCAAGACCTTCGCCGCCGCCGCCCCGGCCGACGGCTACGCGTTCATCGGCGTCAAGGAGCTCGAGGCGTCCAAGGCCGCGACGGTCCTTTACGCCCCCGGCGGCCATGGCGTCCAAATGTTCGAGGACCCCGCGACGTTCGACAGCATCGTCGCCTGGACCGTCAAGGCGGCGGCCCCGCGCGCCTCCGTGCTATCCTATCCCTGACGGATTAATCTCGACGCAACGGAGTCCACGATGGCGAACCTGAACAAAGTCATGCTGATCGGCCGTCTCACCCGCGACCCGGAGATCAAGACCTTCGGCAACGGCGGCAAGGTCGCCAACGTCGGCTTCGCGGTCAACAACCGCAAGAAGAACAAGGACAGCGGCCAGTGGGAGGATGTTCCCGTCTGGATCGACCTGAAGGCGTTCAACCGAGAGACCGGCCGCAAGACCGCCGACCTCATCGAGTCCTCTCTGAAGAAAGGCCAGCAGATCTACGTCGAGGGCCACCTCGTCCTCGAGGAGTGGTCCGGCAAGGAAGACGGCAAGAAAATGTCGAAGATGGTCGTCTACGTCGACGACTTCCAGTTCCTCGAGAAGCGCGAGGGCGGAGCGGGCGGCGGCATGAGCCGGCCGGCGGCCGCGTCCTCGAAGCCCGCCTCGGGCGGGGACGACATCGAAGAAGTCCCGTTTTAACGAAGGCCCGCGCGTAGAAAAGCCCCCGAGCGATCGGGGGCTTTTCCGTTTCCGCGGACCCTAGAAGCCCGACAGGGGACGGCCCTGCTGGTCCTTATGGCTGCAGTCCAGGACGACTTTGCCGTCGAGGTCGGGGTTTCGAGGCGCCGAGATGTAGAGCCAGCCGCCCGTGTCCTTGATGTAGGGCTCGACGGACTTGCCCGAGGCATCCCGGACGACGGAGACCTTGCTGGTCCTCTCATGCCGGGGAAGGCGGAGCTCCGGGATTCCCTCGATGTACTTGGGAACGAGGACGTCGAGGGTTTCGGGATAGACGCCTTCCTTATCCCCGTAGAAAATGACGACGGCGGAGCGGAGCGAGCCGAGCCGTCTCTTGGCGGCGAGCTCGCGCAATTTCGGGTCGTCGTCCCCGTCCGCGGGGATGACCGGGACGGGCCCGCTCGGCGCGTCGGGCGCCGGCTTCATGGGAGATTCTTCCTTTCGAGCCGGAGCGGAGCGAGCGGCGAGGGACGCCGAATAGTCCACCAGGGCGCGCTTCTCATCCGCCAATTTTTTTTCCCACTCGGCGATCTTATCGGGGGAAGGCTTGGCCGCCGTCCTGAGGTTCAGCAGCGAGTACTGGCAGGCGAGGATGCTCCGGCTGAGCTGGACCGCGTTGATCTCCTCACCCTGGCCTTCGTCCACGAGAGAAAAAGAGTACGAGAGCAGGACCTTTTTCCGGGTCCGGGGAAGGTCCTTGCGCGCGAGGGCCGCGTCCGCGTTCGCGATCTGCTCTTCCGCCAGCTTGCGCAGGGAAGGAAGCTCTTTCCTCGCCGCGGCCGCGTCCTCGGGAGAGTGCTTCTCCGGGGATAGCAGCGCCCCGGTGACGGCGTCGAGATCGCCGATAAGCACGGCGATTCGCGCGACGAGGCGGTCGACGTCTCCCGCGGGCGCGGACGGCAGGGGCTTGAGCTTGAGGGCGTCGGCCGCGGGAGCCAAGGTCATGGCGAGGATGAGCGCCGCGATCGATCTTTTGGTCATGAAGCCTCCGAATCGAGTCAGTATTGCCCCCTTCGGACCGGCTGTCAAGACGAGCCGCGCGTAAGTTCCTGCGTCCCACCCGGGTATCTCGGACGGGGGACACATGGACAAGCTCGCCGCGGTGAGACGATGGTTTCAAGGACCGCAAGGACAGTTCCGGTCGTCATCGAGCCTCCTGGCGCTCCTGCTGGTCTTCGTCGCTCTGCATGAGTGGATCTCGACGCGCCCCAAGCACCGCATCCTCTCGTGGAGCGCTTCCTCCCCCGGTCCGACGCCTCTAAAAGACGGCGCCCGCCCTGAGCCCCTGCGCGTCGCCTTCACCGACTCCGCCGCGAAGCTCGAGGATATCGGCAAGGCGGTCAAGAAGGGAGTGTCGCTGACGCCGCGCGTGCGCGGCGACTGGACCTGGGCCAGCGACACCGAGATGATCTTCACTCCGTCCGAGGACTGGCCCGCCGGGCAGGAGTATACCGTGCGCTTCGACCGCGGGTTCTTCCCCAAGCACGTCCGCCTCGAGAGCGAGACCGGCGGCTTCCACACCGCCGCGTTCTCCGCGGCGCTCGTCTCCTCGGAGTTCCACGTGGACCCGAAGGACTCGGCTCTCAAGCAAGCCGCCGCGACTTTCCGGTTCAGCCATCCGGTGGACACGGACGCGTTCGAAAAAAGGCTGACGATGAACGAACTCGGCGCGAAGAAAAGCGTCTTCGGGCGAGGCAAGTCGGCGCGGCGCTTCACCGTGACCTACGACAAGTTCCACGGCGAGGCGTACGTCGTCTCCGAGCCGCTCGGCATCCCGCTCGAGGCGGCGACGATCGAGATCCGGGCCGCCGCCGGCGTCCGGCCCGTGCGCGGCGGACCGCCGAGTTCCTCGGACTTATCCGGCGCCGTGAGCGTGCCGAGCCTATACGACTACTTCCGCGTCAATTCGGCTGAGGCGACGCTCGTGCGCAACGAGCGCCTCGAACCGGAACAGGTGCTCGTCATCGGCGCGTCGGGCGGCGTCGGGGAGAAGGAGCTCTCGGCCGCGATCCGCGCCTGGGTCCTGCCGTCGACCAAGCCCGTGACCGCGGGCAGCCCCGCGATCGAGCATTACGACTGGGACGCCGAGACGGTCGGCCCGGAAGCGATCAAGCTCTCGACGCCGCTCGCGCTGACCGGCATCCCCGCGGAGCGGGAATATCCCGCCGTCCATACGTTCAAGCTGCGCGCCCCGCCAGGCTCGCACGTGTTCGTGAAGATCCCGCGCGGCCTCGTCGCCTACGGCGGCTACATCCAGGCGAAGAACTTCGAGGCGGTGGTGCGGCCGCCGGAGTTCCCGCGAGAGATCAAGATTCTCCACGAGGGCGCGCTGCTGCGGCTGTCCGGCGAGAAGAAACTGTCCCTCTACTCCCTCGGCGAGCGCGCCGTGAGGCTTGAGATCGGGCGCGTGCGCCCGAGCGAACTGAACAACCTCGCGAGCCAGACCGAGGGCGACTTCTCCAACCCGCATTTTCAGGGGTACTCATTCGGACAGGACAACATCACGGAACGGTTCGAGGAGGTCCGCGATTTCGGCAAGGTCGAGCCCGACCGCCTGCACTTCTTCGCCTATGATTTCACGCCGCGCTTGCAGGCGCCCGGCTCCGGCACGCGCAACGGGCTTTTCTTCCTGCGGGCCGAGGGGTGGGACGTTAAGAACAAGCGCGCCACCTGCGGCGCCGACACGCGGTTCATCCTCATCACCGATCTCGGCGTCCTGGTCAAGGAGAACGCCGACAAGACACGCGACGTGTTCGTGCAGTCGCTGGCCAGCGGCGAGCCCGTGGCCGGAGCCCGCGTCGAGGCCGTGGGGCTGAACGGCCTCGTGGTCGCGAGCGCCGCGACCGACGCGTCCGGGAAAGCGCGCCTTCCCGACCTCACCGGCTACGTCCGCGAGCGCCGGCCGGCGGCGTTCGTGGTCCGGCACGAGGAGGATCTCGCGTTCATGCCGTTCGACCGCCAGGACCGTCTCCTCGACGTCTCTCGTTTCGACGTGGGCGGCGACTCGACGAGGGGCCGCGAGCGCGAGCTCTCGGCGTATCTTTTCAGCGACCGCGGCCTGTACCGCCCGGGCGAGGCGTTCCACGTCGGCTTTCTCGTCCGCTCGACCGTGTGGGGCCAGGATTTGACCGGCGTGCCCCTCGAGGTTTCCATCCAGGATCCGCGGGGCTTGGAGGTCAAGAAGATCAAGCTTCCCCTGTCGGCGGCGGGCTTCGAGGCGGTGGATTACCAGACGCAGGAGAACGGGCCGACCGGCACGTTCCAAGTCATGGTGTACATCGTCAAGGACGGGCGCCGCTCGCACCTGCTCGGCTCGACCTCCGTCCGCGTCGAGGAATTCCTCCCCGACCGCCTGCGGATCGAGGCGCGATTCTCCGCGGAGAGGGCCGAGGGATGGGTCTCGCCGAAGGGGCTCAAGGCCGCGATCAGCCTCCACAATCTGTTCGGCACGCCGGCGGAGGACCGCAAGATCAGCGGCCGCATCCGGCTGTCCCCCGCCGCGCCGACCTTCAAGGAGTTCGCGGATTATTCCTTCTTCGATCCTCAGGAGGCGAAGAAGAGCTTCTCCGAAAATCTGGAGGACGCCAAGACGGGCAAGGACGGCGCCGCGTCCTTCGACATGCCCCTCGAGCGCTTCGCGGAGGGCACCTACCGCCTGGAGCTGACGGCCGAGGGCTTCGAGGCGGAGGGCGGGCGCGGCGTCGTCGCCCAAGCCGCGGTGCTGGTGTCGCCGCGGCCCTACCTGCTCGGCTTGAAGACGGACGGCGCGCTTCGCTACGTCACCCGAGGCAGCTCGCGCACGGTGACGGCCGCGGCCGTGGGGCCGGATGGGCGGCCGGTCGCCGTGCCCGCCGTCGTGCTGCAGCTGCTGGAGGAGCGCTGGGTTTCCGCGCTCGTCAAAGGACCCGACAACCTGTACCGCTATCAGTCGGTGCGCAAGGAATTGTTCGTCTCATCGAAGACCGCGAGCTTTCCGGCGGGCCCGCGGACGTTGCGCCTGGACACGGCCTCGCCCGGGGACTACGCGCTGGTCCTGCGCGACGGCTCCGGGCTCGAGCTCAACCGCCTGCACTACTCCGTCGCGGGGCACGGGAACCTGTCGCGCAGCCTTGAGAAGAACGCGGAGCTGCAGGTGCGGCTCGAAAAAGCGGACTACGCGCCGGGCGGCCTCATCGAACTGCAGATCAAGGCGCCTTATTCGGGAGCCGGCCTGATCTCGATCGAGCGCGACAAGGTCTACGCGCACAAATGGTTCCGCTCGGAGGTCTCCGCCTCGACGCAAAGCATCCACCTGCCCGAAGGCGTGGAGGGCAACGCCTACGTGACCGTGAGCTTTCTACGCGCCCCCGATTCACGGGAGATCTTCATGAGCCCGCTCAGCCACGGGGTCGCCCCCTTCACCGTGAGCCGCTCACGTCGGACCTTGCCGGTGACGCTCGAGATGGCGGAGACGTTGAAGCCCGGAAAAAACCTCGTCGTGCGCGTGTCGACGGCGCGGCGCGCGCGCGTCGTGCTGTTCGCGGCGGACGAGGGCATCCTACAGGTCGCCGGCTGGAAGATCCCCGATCCCTTGGCCCACTTCCTGCGCAAACGCGCTCTCGAGGTGAGAACGTATCAGATCCTGGACCTGCTGCTGCCCGAGTACCGCATGTCCATGGCGGTGATGGCCCCCGGCGGCGACAAGGACGGCTGGGACGCGGCGGGAAAAAATCTCAATCCCTTCAAGCGGCGGCGGGACAAGCCCGCCGTGTTCTGGTCCGGGATGCTCGAGGCCGGTCCCGAAGGAAAGGAAATCTCGATTCCGGTGCCGGACTCCTTCAACGGAACCCTGCGCGTCACCGCCGTCGCCGCGGAGCCCAACTCGATCGGCACGGCGCAGAAGAAGGTGCTCGTGCGCCAGGACATCGTGCTGTCGCCCAACGCGCCCCTGTTCGTAGCACCCGGAGATGAGTTCGAGGCGAGCGTGGCGGTCGCCAACGGCGTCAAAGGCTCCGGCGAGGGAGCCACCGCCAAAGTCACGATGAAAACGTCCGGGCATCTCGAGGTCGTCGGCGAGAGCGAAAAGCGACTGCGGGTCGGCGAGAACCGCGAGGCCGTCGCGGTGTTCCGTCTCAAGTCGCGCCCCGCCTTGGGAGCCGCGACTTTGACCTTCGAGGCGACGGTCTCCTCGTCGACGGCGCGGCGCGAGGTCTCCCTGAGCGTGCGGCCCTCGATGCCCTATCAGGTGACCCTCGAGACCGGGCACCTCAAGTCCGGCCACAAGGAAGCGCCGACGCCGCGCCGCCTCTATCCCTCGTTCCGGACCCTCGAAGCTTCGGTGTCTCCTCTCCCTCTCGTGCTGGCCAGGGGCCTGCTCCAGTACCTTCAGAAATATCCTTACGGCTGCACCGAGCAGGTGCTGAGCCAGACCTTCCCGGCCCTGATCCTGCGGCATCGCCCGGAATTCGGCTACGCGCCCGAGACCGTCGAGGCGAACCTGGCCCGCGCGATCGACATCCTGCGCTCGCGCCAGAACGAGGACGGCGGCTTCGGCATGTGGGCCGCGAATTCCAACGTATCCCCCTTCCAGGCGGTCTACGCCGCGCACTTCCTGACCGAGGCGAAGGAGAAAGGCTACGCGGTGCCGCCCGAGCTCCTGGCGCGCGATCTCTCCTATCTGAACCAGCTCGCCTCGGCGTCGCCCGGCTTCGACGCCCCGCCCCGCGTTCAGGCTTACGCGATCTACGTCCTGACGCGCAACGGGCGCGTCACGACCCCGCTCATCAACGGGCTACGCGCGCGCCTGGAAAAAGACGAGGACCGGCACTGGCGCAAGGATCTGACCGCGGCCTACCTCGCGTCCTCTTATTCGATGCTCCATCTCGACGGCCAGGCGGACGACCTCATCCGCGGCGTGACGACGGGCGGGCCGATCGTCTCCGACTGGGAGTGGTTCTACGATGACTCGATCCACGAGGCGCAGTACATGTACCTGCTGGCGCTGCACTTCCCCGCCCGCCTGGCGGCGCTCGACGCGGACGCGATCCTGCGCCTGGTCGAGCCGCTCCAAAAAGGCCGCTACAACTCGTTGTCCGCCGCCTACTCGATCATGGCGCTCGACGCCTACGCGGACGCCGCCGGGGAGCTCAAGCCCGGCGAGGTGCGCCTCGAGGAGGCGCTCGAGGACGGCCGGACCCGGGCCTTGGTCCTGCCCCCGGGCCTGTTCGCCAAGGCCGAGTTCTCGCCCGCGGCGAAAGCGATCACGGTCGAAAACGCTTCTACGAGGCGTTTGTTTTATCAAGCCGCCCAATCGGGCTACGATCTCGCTGCGCCGAAGGAGCCGGTGAGCCGCAAGCTCGAGATCTACCGCGAGATCGTCGACGAGAAAAACAACCCGGTACGCGTCGCCGAACTCGGCCGGGACTACAAGGTCCGGCTGCGCGTGCGCTCGCTCGACGGCTCGCGCGTGCCCAACCTCGCCGTCGTCGACCTCGTGCCCGGCGGCTTCGAGCCCGTGTGGACGGACGCCTTCGGCGCCGACTATCACGACATCCGCGAGGACCGCGCGCTGTTCTTCGGCTCGGCGGAGGGCGCGGCGCTCGAGCTCGGCTACCGGATCAAGGCCTCGAGCCGGGGCCTTTTCACGGTTCCTCCCGCGTTCGCCGAATCGATGTACGACCGCTCCGTCTCCGCGCTCGGCGCGACCGGCACTATCGAGGTCAAATGAGACGCGCGCTGTGGGCGGCGGCCGCGATCGCGCTGCTCGGGCTCGGCCATCGGCTGCTGCGCCCCGTCCCGCTGCGCGAGGGCGTCGCGTTCTCCCGCGCCGTGTACGCGCGCGACGGCCGGCTGTTACGCCTCACTTTGGCCGCAGACGGCAAGCACCGGCTCTGGGTGCCCTTGGGCGAGATGTCCCCGCTGCTGGTCGAAGCCACCGTGCTCAACGAGGACCGGCGCTTCCGCCGCCACCCCGGCGTGGATCCGGCGTCGCTCGCGCGCTCGGCCTGGACGACGTACGTCGCCGGAACGCGACGGCGCGGCGGCTCGACGATCACGATGCAGCTCGCGCGCCTCAAGTACGGAATGGATTCGAGCCGGGCCGGCGGGAAGCTGCTCCAGATCCTGCGCGCGCTCCAGCTCGAGCTGTATTTTTCGAAAGACGAGATCCTCGCGGCGTATCTCAACCTCGTGCCCTACGGCGGGAATATCGAGGGCGCGGGCGCCGCGAGCTTCGTGTATTTCGGCAAGGACGTCAGCCGCCTCGACTTGAGCGAGGCCATCACCCTGAGCGTGATCCCGCAGAACCCCGTACGGCGCACGATGACCGAATCGGGAAAGGCTCGCCGCCGTGAGCTCGAGGAGGCGCGCAAGCGCCTGTTCGCGCGCTGGATCGCCAAGCACCCGGAGGACGCGCGCCGGGACGCGGCGCTCGAGACCCCGTGGGAGATCCGCGGTCGCCGCGAGCTGCCCTTCGCGGCCCCGCACTTCGCTCGACGCGCGCTCGCGACGTCGAAGGACGGGCGCGTCGTCACCACTCTCGATCTCGACGCCCAAAAACTGCTCGAGCGCCTCATCGCGGGCTACGTCGAGCGGCGCCGGGACCAAGGCATCAAGAACGCGGGCGCGATGCTCGTGGACTTCACCTCGATGGAGGTTGTGGCCGCCGTGGGCTCGGCGGATTACTTCGATGAATCGATACTCGGCCAGGTCAGCGCGCTCACGGCACGGCGTTCGCCCGGCTCCGCACTCAAGCCCTTCGCGTACGCGCTCGCCTTCGAGCAGGGCCTGATCCATTCCGAGACTTTGCTCAAGGACGCGCCCGCGGCTTTCGGCGCGTACGATCCGGAGAATTTCGACGGGGATTTCGCCGGCCCGCTGCCTGCGCGCGAGGCGCTGGTCAAAAGCCGAAACATCCCGGCGGTGACCTTGGCCTCCCAACTGGCGCCCCCCGGTCTCTACGGCTTCCTGAAGTCCGCGGGCGTCGATTTGCCCCGGCCCTCCGAGCATTACGGCCTCGGCCTCGTGCTGGGCGCGGGCGAGACCAGCATGGAGGAATTAGTCCGCCTCTACGCGATGCTCGGAAACGGCGGCGTGCTCAAGCCACTGCGCCGCCTCGCGTCCGATCCGCGGGAGCCGGGAACCCGGCTCCTGTCGCAGGACGCGGTGTTCCTCACGATGGACAGCCTCAAGTCCAATCCGCGCCCGCGCCAATCCTTCCGCGAGGAGTGGCGGGCCGGCGGGCTCCCCGTTTACTGGAAGACGGGAACCTCCTGGGCCTTCCGCGACGCGTGGTCCGCCGGGATCTTCGGCAAGTACGCTCTCGTCGTGTGGATCGGGGATTTTCGCGGCGAAAGCAACCCGGCTTTCGTCGGCGCGGAGGCCGCCGCGCCGCTGTTCTTCGACATCGTCGACGCGATCGGGGCTCGAGCCCCGATGAGGGACGCGTACGCGCTCGGCCAGAGCGGACTCAAGGCCGTCTCGCTCGAGGTCTGCGCCGTGTCGGGAGGCTCGCCGGGGCCGCACTGCCCGCGCCTCGCTAAAACCTGGTTCATCCCAGGCGTCTCGCCGATCGCGATGTGCGACGTGCACCGGGAGATACTCGTCGACAAGATCACAGGAAAGCGTTCCTGCCGCCATCAAGGAGCGCGAGCCGAGACGTTCGAGTTTTGGCCGTCGGATCTCCTGCGCATCTTCCGGCAGGCGGGCATCCCCCGCCGCGTCCCGCCCCCTTACGACGCGGGCTGTGGGCTCACCGATCGGTCCGGACGGGGCCTGCCTCCGCGCATCACCTCCCCGCTGACCGGCGTGACGTATCACTCGAGCGCGGCCGCTCCGGGCGCTATCCCGCTGTCGGCCGTGGCCGACGCCGACGCGCGCGAGCTGTTCTGGTTCGCCGACGGCGCCTTGATCGGACGCACGCTCGCGGGCAAGCCGCTGTTTTGGACGCCGCGCCCCGGACGCAGCGTGATGCGTGTCGTCGACGATCAGGGGCGGGCGGACGCGCGCGACATCGAGGTCGCGTTCAGCGAGTGAGCTACGCGGGGACGGAGGTCGGCGCGGAACGGCGGGTGGCGATCATCCTGTTGACGCGCGTGGCGAAGGCCTCGTCCTCTTGGAGGACGTGGCGGAAGGCTTCCTGCGGAATCATCAGGGCGAGCGTGTCGTTCTCGAGCGCCTTGATAGTGGCGCCCGCGGTGCCCATCTCGACGATGGACATCTCGCCGAACACCTCGCCGGAAGCGAGCTCCGCGACGAGGACCATCGTCTTGTTCGTCGATTTCACGTAGACGCCGGCCTTGCCGGAGACGACGGCGTGGAGGCCGTCGACGGTCGCGCCCTTAAAGAGGATGGTCTGTCCCGCGTTGAACGGCAGCAGCACGGAGGATTCGGCCAGGGCGGCCAGATTCTCGTCGGTCACGCCCGTGAACAGGGCCACACGCTCTCGAAGGAAGGTCATCGCGTCCATACCATTATGATAGCACGATCGCCCGGCGCGACGAGGGTCCTTGGGCCTAGGCTTAGGGGGCCTTGCGTGCGGCGATCAGGGCCTTTACGCGGGCCACGAACTCGGGACTTTCAGCCAGGAGCACGCGGAAAGCGTCCTGGGGGATGTTCAGGACGTACGTCCCGTCCTGAACGCACTTGATCGTAGCACCCGCTGTGCCGTTCTCGATGATCGAGAGCTCGCCGAACACGTCGCCCTCGCCGAGCTCGGCGACCTGGGCCAGGGGCTGGGGCGGGATCTTCACGAACACGCCGGCCTTGCCGACGGCCATCACGTGCAGGCCGTCGACGGTGGCGCCCTTGAACATGATGGTCTGCCCGCTCTTGTACATGCTCAGCGTCGCGTCCGTCGCGATCGCCGTTAAATGCTCGTCGGAGACGCCGGCGAACAGCGCGACCCTCTCGCGCAGGAAAGTAAACGCATCCATATTCATACTTTAACAAAACCGACTCGCCCCTTTGTTAAACTTGTGCGATGACCGACCCGGGGCGGCTGTTCATGTTCGGCGTCTACGGCCTCAAGCCGTCGCGACAAACGACGGCCCTGTTCAAGTCCACGGGCGCGACCGGCGTCCTCCTGCTCGCGCGCAACATCGAGACGCCCGCGCAGACCAAGGCGTACGTCTCGGAGCTCGAGCAGCGCCTCGGCCGTCCGCTGCTCGTCGCGATCGACCACGAGGGCGGCTGGGTCCTGAGGTTCAAAAGCGGCGTGACCCCGTTCCCCGGCAACGCCGCCCTGGGACGAGCGCGCGACCCCAAGCTCGCGTACGCCGTGGGCCGCCAGATGGCGCGAGAACTGGCTCCGATCGGCATCCGCATGAACTTGGCCCCCGTGCTCGACGTGGCGACGAAGGACTACAACCCGGGCATCGGCATCAGGTCCTTCGGAGCCGATGCCGCGCTCGCCGGCCGCCTCGGGGCGGCGTTCATCAAGGGGATGCAGGACAACGGCGTCTCCGCGTGCGCGAAGCATTTCCCCGGCAAAGGTGCTGCGACCGTGGACGCGCACATCGATCTTCCGACGATCAAGCTTCCGCGCGCCGCGTTCACGCGCGTGCACCTGGCCCCGTTCCGCGCCGCCTGCGCCGCGGGCGTCGACGCCGTCATGACCTCCCATGTCCGCTTCCCGGCGTTCGATTCCGAGATCGCGACGTTCTCCGTGAAGATCGTGCGCGACGTCCTACGCGCTGCCCTCGGCTACGACGGCCTCGTCATCAGCGACGACCTTTGCATGGGCGCCGTCACGAAGCGCTGGCCGGTCGCCGAGGCCACGCTCAAGTGCCTCGACGCGGGCCACGACGTGCTGATGATCGCCCACGACCTCCAGGGCATGACCGACGCCGTCGACCTTCTCCGCGAAGCCGGAGCCCCGGCCGAGCGCCTCTCCGCCGCGGACGCCCGCATCACCCGCCTCCTGGCCCGCCGCAAGGCGCCCAAGGCCTCGCTCGCCGACGGCGAGGCGCTCTCCGCGAAAATCGCGGGCAAAGCCGTGACCGTCGCACGCCGCGGCGAGGTCCGCTTGCCCGTCGCCGCGGGCCCGGACACGCTCATCGTGATCCCCGATTTCAACGAGGTGCGCGAGCGCTTCACGTTCGAGGGCGGCCCCGGCGGTCCCGAAGCGCTCGTGCGCCGCCTGGCGCCCGGCTGCACGTTGATGCGGGCGCCGGTCCTGACCGAAGACCTCGGCCGCCTGGCCGAAGGGGCCGCGCGCGCGACGCGCGTCGTCTTCCTCTCCTTCGAAGCCCGCCGCTTCCCGGGCCAGGCGGCCGCCCTGCGGTTGCTCGCCAAGAAGGCCGCGTCCAAGACCGCGGCCGTGCTGATCCGCTCGTCCTGGGACCTCGATCTTTGCCCCAAGGCGATGACCGTCGTCGACGCCGCCGGCTACCGGCTCGTCAGCCTCGAAGCGGCACTAACCATCGTTCTGGCCCGGAGAAAATAACATGATGATCACCTTCATTCTCGCCGCTTGGATCGGTGCCGCGCCGGCGACGGCGGCCGAGCCCGCGCCCGTCGCGGCGGTCGCCGCGAGCACGACCAGCATCACCGTCTTGAAGGACCGCTTCATCGAGGCCCAAGGGGCCGGCGAAAAAACGGCGGTCCTCGACCAGATCTCCAGAACGACTCCCGTGTCGGGACAAGACGTGGCGAACCTGTTCGACATGTTCTCGCGCTTTCCCGACGACTATACGCGCAAATCGGTGATGGCGTCCTTGTCGCGCCTGCAGCCCGGAAGCCCACAGCTCGAGCCTTTGTTCTTGAACTACCTGCGTCAGCCCGAGCCCGAGGCCCAGTTATTCGGCGTCAACGGAGCTTTCCGGCTCCGCTCGCGCTCCGCCCTGCCCCTGATCCGCGCCATCGCCGAGAGGAAGTTCGGCGCGAGCAGCCTCACCGAGAACAACGTCATGTCGGAACGCAACGCCTGGTGGACGCAGTACGAGGCGCTGTCGGTGCTCGCGCAATGGGAACCCGAGAAATCCTACTCCCTCATGGAGAGCAAAGGCCGGGAGAGTGCGAAGGTCGGCGCCTTGCTCGGCCGCTATTACTGGAAGCAGACCTTGCCCAAGCTGCGCGCCTGGACCGAAACGGGCGAAATGCTCGCGAGCGAACGAGCCGCGCTCGCGGCGGCGGCGCCGATCGACCTCGCGGACGCGCGGGCGACCCGCCCCGAGATGCTGGCCCTCTTCCGCGACCGCAAGGTCGACGCCGAGATCCGCCACATGCTGGCCCTCAAGATCGGCGTCTCGTCCACCGACGAGGAAGCCGAGGCGCTCGTCAAAGAGCACGACGCGAGCACGAGCGACTCCGAGCGGCTGTTCTGGGCCGCCGCGGCCTTCAGCTCGCGCAGCCCGAAGGTCATCCCGCTGATCGTCCGCTACGCCCGCCAGACCGGAGACGACACGATGCGCAAGGGCGCCACGGCCCAGCTCACCGACATGGTCGGCGAAGCCGAGGCCCGGACCCTCATCGACCCCGAAAAAAAGAAGTAAAATAGGGCCCATGATCGGCTTATTCTGGTGGGCCGCGGGCCTGTGCGTCGTCCTGCTGGCCGCCCTTATCCTCACCCTTCGGCGTCTCTATTCCTTAGAGGCTTCCCGCCCTGAGCGCGTCCCGGCCCCGTCGCGCGCTCCCGAGGGCTGGAGCAAGCTCGACGAGCTCCTGACGATGCTTCTAGCGCTTCAGGAGCACGGCGTATCCCACTCCGGGGCCATCTCCCGGGAGGAGTTCGGGCGCGCGGTCCTCGACTGCGCCTGCCAGCTCATGAAGTGCGACCGCGGCTCGGTCATGAACTGGGACGAGAAGGCCGGTTGCCTCCAGATCGTCGCCGCGCGCAGCCTCATCACGGAAAACGCGCAGAAGCTCTACCTCAAGCCCGGGGAAGGCGTCGCGGGCAAGGCCTTCGCCTCCGGCCAGCCGATCTTCGTCGCCGATCCCGCCAAGGACCCCCGTTATCTGGAGCCCGCGACCGGCGACGTCGAGCCCTTCGTCTCCATTCCTCTCCTCGTCAAAGGCAAGCCGATCGGCGTCCTCAACCTGCATGCAAAGGCCGGCGCGGAGCCGTTCAGCGACTACAACGTCAAGTTCCTCAGCATTCTCGCCGGCGAGGCCGCCGTCATGCTCCACAACATGGACATGTTCGACAACCTCCAGATCTTCTACCTCGAGATGGTCCAGACCTTGGCGCGCGCCGTCGACTCGAAGGACGCGTACACGGCCGAGCACTCCGACCGCGCGCGCGTGAAGGCCCGCCGCGTCGCCCAGGAGCTCGGCCTGCCCGATCCGATGGTGCGCCACGTCGAATACGCGGCGCTCCTGCACGACATCGGCAAGATCGGCATCGACGAGGCCATCCTCCTCAAGCCGGGCAAGCTCACGCCCGAGGAATATGAGGAGATGAAGAAGCATCCGATCATCGGCCACCAGATCTTGGCACCCGTGAAGTACCTCGGCCCCGTCGCCCAAATGGTGCTGTACCACCAGGAGTGGTTCGACGGACGCGGCTATCCCGAGGGCCTCAAAGGCGAGCAGATTCCCTTAGGCGCGCGGATCGTGGCCTGCCTGGACGCCTGGGACGCGATGACGAGCGACCGTCCGTACCGCAAGGCGCTCGGCCGCGACATCGCGCTCGCGGAGCTCAAGAAAGGCTCGGGCACGCAATTCGATCCGAAAGTCGTCGAGACCTTCATGCGGCTCGAGCTGTCCGAGTGGTCGCGGCAGCCGACGGCGCCGGCGCACTGATGCTCTTCGTGGTCCCCACGCCGCTCGGCAACCTCGAGGATATGACCGCCCGCTCCCTCCGCGTCCTGAAGGAGTCGAAGGTCGTCTTCTGCGAGGACACGCGCAGGACGCGGAACCTGATGAGCCATTTCGGCCTCGACGCCCCCCTGGAACGATACGACGAGAACGACCCCCGCTCGGTCGACAAGCTCCTGGAAAGGGTCCGGCGCGGCGACGCCGTGAGCCTGGTCTCGGACGGCGGCCTTCCCGGCGTTTCCGATCCCGGACGCAAAGCCGTCGCCGCCGCGCGCAGGGAGAACCTCGCCGTCACGGCGCTGCCGGGCCCGTGCGCCGTCGCGACCGCGGTCGCGGGCTCCGGCTTGCCCGGCGACTCCTTCGTCTTCCTCGGCTTCCTCCCGCGGACGGCGTCCAAGCGCCGCAAGGCGCTCGAGGCGGCTAAGCTGCTCGAGCGGACCATCGCGATCTACGAGTCCCCGTTTCGCGTCGTCGAGCTGCTCGAGGACGTCGTCGCGGCCGTCGGCGAGAACGCCCAAGTCGTCGCCGTTCGAGAATTGTCCAAGATCCACGAGGAATGGATTCGCGGCACCGCCGCGGCCGTTCTTAAAAATCTCGTCGCCCGACCCGAGATTCTCGGGGAATTCGTCGTCGTCCTTCATCCCGACCCGGAGCCCTCCCATGCCTGAGACCCTCACTCTTTCCGCCGCAGACATCGCCAAGGCCGGCGCCGCGGGCAAAGGCTGTAAGCTCGTCGCCTTTCCGACCGAGAGCTCGTACGCCGTCGGCTCGACGGGGCTGATCAAGGCCGCGACGCGCCGAGTCCTCCAGGTCAAGGAGCGCTCGACCTTGAAGCCGCTCGCGGTGATGGTGCATTCCGTCGAGGCCGCGAAGTCCTGGGTGCAATGGACTCCCATCGCCGAGGCGCTCGCCGCGAAGTTCTGGCCCGGCCCGCTGCTCCTCCTCCTCAAGCCGACGGCCCAGGGCCGTCTCCTCACCTTCCCCGAGTACCCGACCGTCGCCATCCGGGTCCCCGGAAATGCCGCCGCGCGCGCGATGATCGAAGCTTCCGGCGTGCCGTGGATTTACACGAGCGCCAACAAGTCGGGCAAGCCCGCCAAGCTCGACGCCGCGGAGGTCTCCGCCGAACTCGGAGCGGAGATCGACGTGATCCTCGACGGCGGCGCCGTCCCGGGCGGCGACCCGACGCTCGTCGACGCGACCGGCGACAAGCCCCGCGTGACCAAAGTCGGTCTGATCTCGGCCGAGGCGATCCTGGGAGCGCTCGCGGCATGATCGGATCCGTCTTGTTCGTCTGCACGGGCAACACCTGCCGCTCGCCCTTGGCCGAACATTTCTTCGCCGAGATCTGCCGCGAGGCCGGCCTTTCGCGCTCCGCCGCCTCCGCCGGCACGCGGGCGGCCGAAGGCATGCCGCTCTCGCGCGGCGCCGCGGCCGTGCTCGAAAAGCGCGGCCTCGGGCCGGCCGCGCACCACGCTCGCCCAGTGAACACGGCGCTCCTCGACGCGGCCGAATCCGTCTACGTGATGGAGCGCGCGCACCGCGATCAGCTCGTCGCCCGATTTCCCGGATACGCCGCCAAGATCGCCCTCCTCCGCGAAGCCGCGGGGCTCAAGCCCGCCGAAGTGGAGGACCCCGTCGGCGCCGATGCCGCGGAATACGAGATTTGCGCGGCCTCGATCGAGGAAGCGCTCCGGATCATCGTGCTTAGGGAGAATAAACTGCATGCCCAAAACACTCGCTGAACAGGACCCCGAGATCTACGCCGCGATCGCGCGCGAAGCGCGCCGCCAGTCCGACAACCTCGAGCTGATCGCCTCCGAGAACTATACGTCCGAAGCCATCATGGAGGCGCAAGGGTCTTTACTCACGAACAAGTACGCCGAGGGCTACCCGGGCAAGCGCTACTACGGCGGCTGCGAGTTCGTCGACCAGGTGGAGACGCTGGCCATCGAGCGCGCGAAGAAGCTCTTCGGCGCCGAGCACGTCAACGTGCAGCCGCACTCCGGCTCTCAGGCCAACATGGCCATGTACCTCTCGGCGCTCAAGCCCGGCGACGGCGTGATGGGCCTCAACCTCGCGCACGGCGGTCACCTGAGCCACGGCCACCCGATGAACTTTTCCGGCAAGTACTACAAGATTATTCCGATCGACGTCCGCAAAGACGATGAATTGATCGATTACGAGAAGGCCGAGAAGGACGCGCACGAGCACAAGCCGCGCATCCTCTTCGTCGGCGCCTCCAACTACTCGCGCGTCATCGACTGGGCGCGTCTGAAGAAGATCGCCGACGACGTCGGCGCGCTGTTCGCCGCCGATATCGCCCACTACGCGGGCATGATCGCCGCCGGCGTATACCCGTCCCCCGTGGGCATCGCCGACTTCACCACCACGACCACGCACAAGACCTTGCGCGGCCCCCGCGGCGGCATGGTGATGTGCAAGACGGCCCACGCCAAGGCTCTCGACTCGAGCGTATTCCCCGGAGAGCAGGGCGGCCCGCTCATGCACGTGATCGCCGCCAAAGCCGTCTGCTTCGGCGAGGCGCTCAAGCCCGAGTTCAAGATCTACCAGCAGAAGACGCTCGCCAACTCGCGCCGCCTCGCGAAGGCCCTGCAGGACCGCGGCTTCCGCATCGTGGCCGGCGGCACCGACTGCCATGTATTCTCCCTCGACCTGCGCCCGAAGAACGCGACGGGCAAGGAGGCCGAGGAGGCGCTCGACAAGGCCGGCATCACGGTCAACAAGAACGCGATCCCGTACGATCCGCAGAAGCCGTTCATCGCCTCGGGCGTGCGCATCGGCGCGCCGGCGATCACGACGCGCGGCATGGGCGAAAAGGAAATGGACGAGGTCGCCACCTTCATCGACGAGGCCCTCAAGGTCCGGACCGACGACGCCGCGTTGGCGCGCGTCAAAGAAGGCGTCACCTCGCTCTGCCGCCGCTTCCCCATCTATCCCGCGATCCTGGAGAAGCTGCTCACCGCCAGATGATCGCGCAGATCCTCATCGCCGACGACAACCCCGATATCACCGAGCTCCTAAATGACTACTTGTCGAGCAAGGGCAACCGGGTGATCCTCGTCAGCGACGGCTTCCAGCTCGCGCAGAAAGCGGGCGAGCACCGACCGCATCTGATCATTACGGACATCCAGATGCCCGGCGCGTACGGGAACTCCGCGTATCAGGTCCTCCAGAAGGACGAGGCTACGAAGAACATCCCCATGATCTTCATGTCGGCGCATTCACGCGAGAAGCTCGAGAAGCTCCTTCCGAACGACCCGAAGACGCGCTTCGTCCAGAAACCCGTGAACCTCGATACTCTCTACGAGATCATCAAAGAGCTCCTGCCCCTGGGAGG
>JBBQVX010000069.1:0-19337 GCA_038211115.1 Elusimicrobiota bacterium
GCTTTGGATGAAAAAACGGTAAAAAAGGCCGTTAGCCTTGCAATAAAGCGGTTTGCCCGTTACAATAAGCCAGCAATCGTTTTGAGGAGACTACCTATGAAATCGTCCTTGATTCGCGTGTTCGTCGTGACCTTCTCGTTCGCCGCGGTGGCGCTTCTCTCGCTTTCGCCGAGCAGCCGCGCCCAGGACGCGGGTGGCGGCGGCTCTCCCGCGGGCGGTTGCTGCAACATCAACGTTCCCCCGCCCCCCGCTCCTCCCGCCCTCAAGTGCGGCAGGGGCACAAAGCAGGTCGGCGCCGAGTGCGTGGCCGATACGAACACCCCTGCTCCCGCTTCCGCTCACTGAGCGGGTTCAGCGCATGAAAAAGGGCCGTCCCGCTCGCGCGGGACGGCCTTTTTTTGTTCGCGGAAGGGGCGGTTTTCGGATCAGGGCGGCAGCGCGGCGCTGGGAGCCACGTCCGTGATGATCTTCTTCATTCCGGACAGGTCGGCGCCGGGAGGAATGCCCTTGATCAGTGCCGGGACGTTCTTCGCGACGTCTCCCGTGAAGCCGACGACGTAGTCCGCGACCTTGTCGTCCGCGGTCATGAAGTTCTGGGCTTCCTTGTACAGCGCTGCCGGTGGGGGCTGCTTGAGCGCCTCCGTGATCATGCCGAGCGCGGCCCCCCACACGGCGGGGTCCGTCATGCGTTTGGCGATCTCCGCTCGGACCTCGGGAAGGGCGATGGCGTCGCGCGCGAATTGGAACGGGTCCCCGCCCTTGTCGTAGCGCTTCTTGACGGCCATGTAGTTGCTCATGCCCGCGAACGCCTTGTCGACGTCCCGCACGACCGGGTTCGAATTGAAGTACTTCATCGCGATCTTGTTGAGGTTGGCGTGGTACGCCGCCAGCTCCCGTCCGTGCTTCGCGAGGAAGTCGAGCTCATGCGCGCGCTGCGCCGCGGGCGTCGTCGACCCGCCCGAGCCGCCGGCCGCCGCAGCCGCGGCGCCCGGGACGGCGGCGATGGCGGCCGCGACGCCGTCCGCCGAGGCCGACGGGTGCGCGCCGCCAGGGACGCCGGAGACGACGGCCGACGCGCCCTCCTCCTCAGCGTCGTCGTCGCCGTAGCCGATCAGCGGATGAGGGCTCGACTGGATCTTGCCCGGCGGGGCCGGGGCCGGGGCGCCTTCGACGGCGATACCGGCCTTCTCGCCGCCGCTGAGGTCGAAGCCGTTCGACGAGCCTGCGCTCGATGACGGACGGCTCGACAAATAGATGTACGTTCCGACCGAGAAGGAAAGGAGCAACACGACGGCCGTGACGACGGCGAGCGCGCGGTTAGACATCTTTTTTGAGTATGCCACGCGGCGTGCGGGCTGTCAAGACGGCCGCGGCTCAGCGGGCGGAGGACTGGGACTGCCAGAGCCGGGCGTAGACGCCGCCGCGCGCGAGGAGCTCGACGTGCGAGCCGACCTCGACGATCTTGCCGTTCGCCATGACCACGATGCGGTCCGCCCCGGAGATCGTCGTCAGGTTGTGCGCGACGACGAGCGTCGTCGGCTTCGTCCCGGACGCGCCCGAGGTCAGGCGGTCGAGCGTCTCCTGGATCTCGCGCTCGGTCTTCTTGTCGAGCGCCGAGGTGGCCTCGTCGAGCAGGAGCACGCGGGGCTTCTTGAGCAGAGCGCGCACGATGGCCACGCGCTGGCGCTGGCCGCCCGAGAGCGTGGCTCCCCCCTCGCCGACGCGCGTGTCGAGCCCCTGCGGGAACGCGGCCGCGTCGTTGACGAAGTCGGCCTTCGCGGCGGAGATCGCGGCGAAGAGCTCGGAGTCGGTCGCCGCCGGGCTTCCGTAGGTCAGGTTGTAGCGCAGCGAGTCGTCGAACAACCTCGTCTCCTGCGGGACCTTCGCGATCGCCTGGGACAGCGGGCCTTCCCCGGTCGTCGAGACGTCGGCGCCGTCGATCATGATTTTGCCGCTCTGAGGGGTCCAGAGGTTCTGGAGGAGCTTGAGCAAAGTGCTCTTGCCGGACCCGGATTCGCCGACGAAGGCGACGGTCTCTCCCGGCTTGATCTCGAGCGACACGCTCTCGACGCCGCCGCCCTTGCCGTCGGCGGAGTAGCGGAACGAGACGTCCTGGATGGAGACCGCGCCTCCGCCGCCGGGCGGCATCGCCGCGCCGTGGGCGACGGGCGTCTTTTCGCTGAGCCACTCGCGGACGACCTCGGTCTCGCCGCGCGCGCTCTTGAACTCGAGCCAGTGCGTCGAGATGCCGTCGAAGGCCGCCTTGATGAAGGTCGCGTAGAAGGTCATCACGACGATCGAGCCGATCGACAGGCCCATCGAGGCGGCGACGGCCCACGCGCCGAGGATGTAGATGAGCTGGCGCGTGAAGAAGTCCGTGAGCGAGCTCGAGAGCATGTGCGCCGTGCCGCCGACGCGCGCGTCCTGCTCTCCGACGTCGACGAGCGCCTGCGCCTTCTCGCGGTACTTCGCGTTCTCCTTTTCCTCGTTCGAGAAGGTCTTCACCGACTGGATGAGCTCGAGCGGCTCCTGGCCCTGCTTGCCCAGCGCGGCGCGGCGCAGGCTGAAGGTCGAGTACAGCTTCTCGCGCTTCTGCCCGAAGTAGCCGTTGATGAAGCCGAGCCCGGGGAGCATGATGAACACGAGGAGGCCGGCGGCGGGGCTGGCGTGGATTAACAGGGCCGTGGCGATCACGAGCGAGGCGATGTTGGCGATGATCGTGACGCGCGCGTCGAAGTTCTTCTTGAGCAGGGCGTCGGCGTCCTCGCTCAGGCGGCTCGCGAGGCCGGCGGAGTCGTTCTCGAGGTGGAAGTCCATCCCCTTGCCGTGCAGCTTCGCCATCAAGGCTTTGCGCACCGAGGACAGGGCCCGGGCGCGCAGGATGCCCTGCTTGACCGCGTACAGGTACTGGCCCGTGACCGAGATCATGAGCGCCGCCACCGAGATCGCGGCGAGGGGCAGCAGGGCCGCGAGGCCCCCCGCGCCTGCGGCGGCCTGGGCGCCGTCGAGGAAGCGGCCGAGATAATGCGCGCCGACGATCGAGAGCACGTAGTCCGAGAGCAGTAGGCCGGTGAGTGCTAGCATCGCGCGCCGCGAGACGAACGGGATGATCTCCTTGTCGCCGCGAACGTACTCGCGGATCACGGCGAGCCCCTCGCGTATCTTGGCGCGCAGCCCCGTCTTCGCGGGCGCGGCTTCCTCCTCGGCGGCGGCGGGCGAGACGGCCGTCGCGGCGACGGCCTCGGGCGCGGCCTCCTCCGCCAGGACCGTCTGCGCGGCCTGGGCGTCGTAGCCGCCCTCCTTCCACAGGCGGGCGTAGCGTCCGCCGAGCCGTATGAGTTCGTCGTGCGAGCCGCTCTCGACGATCTCCCCCTTTTCCAAGACGTGGATCGCGTCGGCGCGGCGGATCGTGCTGAGGCGGTGGGCGATGACGAGCGTCGTCGGCTTGCGTCCGCCCTCTCCCGAGGTCAGCGAGTCGAGCGCCTGCTGGACCTCGCGCTCGGTCTTGTTGTCGAGCGCGGAAGTCGCTTCGTCGAGGATCAGGATCTCGGGGTCGCGCAGGATCGCGCGGACGATCGCGACACGCTGGCGCTCGCCGCCGGAGAGGCGCCCTCCGCCCTCGGCGACCGGCGTCTCGAGGCCCTGCGGGAAGCGGGCCGCGTCGAAGACGAACGCTGCGCCGGCCTTGCGGATCGCGGCCTCAAGACGTTCGGCGGTGGCGTCCTCGGCGCCGTACAGCATGTTCTCGCGCAGCGTGCCGTTGAAGAGGCGCGTCTCCTGCGGCACGACCGCGAAGCGGGACAGCAGGCTCTTGCGCGTGACGGACTTGATGTCCTTGCCGTCCACCGTGATCGCGCCCGAGTCGGCGTCCCACATGCGCAGCAGCAGGCGCGTGATCGTGCTCTTGCCCGAGCCGGTCTCGCCGACGAAAGCCACGGTCTGCCCAGCCTTGACGTCGAAGTCGACGCCCTTGAGCACGGCCTCGGCCTTGCGCGCCGCGTAGGCGAACCTCACGCCCGCAAACGAGATCGTGCCTTCGCCGCGAGGCATCGTCACGGCGTCCGGCGCGTCCGTGATCGCGGGAACGCGCGTCAGCAGGTCGCGCACCGACTCCGAGGCCTTCGCGTTGCGCTTGTAGCGCATGTACAGGCTCGTGAGGCCGGTGAACGCGTACTTGGCGAAGCCCGCGAAGAGCGCCAGCTGGGCGATCTGCCCGAAGCTCAGGCCCCACGAGAGCACCAGCGCTGCGCCGCCGAGGATGTAGATCGCGTTCTTCGTGAAGAACTCGGTGAGGCCGCCCGCGAACAGCATGTACTTCGCGGTCAGGCGCGCCTCCTGCTCGGCGAGGTTCGCGGCGCCGTCGGCGGACTTCGCGTAGCGGGCGAGCTCCTGCTCCCGCGCGCCGAAGGTCTTCACCGTCTCGGCCTGCTGGAGGCTCTCCTGCGACTGCTTCATCATGTCGGCCTTCTGCTCGAGCTGCTCCTTGCCGACCTCTCCGATCTTGTCTCCGAAGTGGCTCGAAAGCCAGCCGAGGATGGGGATCACGGCGAGGGCCGCGACGGACAGCGCCGGGCTCGTGTAGAGCATCATGCCGACGCCGAAGGTGAAGTGGAGCGCGTAGTGCAACAGGGACAAGCGCGTGTCGACGTTCTTGTTCGACAGGTAGTTGGGATCGTTGAGCAGGCGCCCCGCGAGCTTGCCCGAGCCCTGCGCGAGGTGGAAGTCCATCTCCTGCTCGAGCAGGCTTCGCTGCAGCGCCGCGCGGTAGTCGCGCGTCGAGCGCAGGCCCGCGAGACGGGTCTGCACCGCGTGGCTGCGCTCGACCCACGCGTAGGCCAAAGACGAGACGACGAGGGCCCCGCCGAGGACCAGCAGCGGGATCATGTGCGCCGCGATGCCGGTCTTGGCCGCGAGCGCGGCGGTGTCGAGCAGCGGGCCGACGATGAAGGCCATGCCGATCGAGAGCAGCGCGTCGAAGACGAGAAGGAGCTGCGCCTTGCGCATCGCGGGCTTCGAGTCGGCGAGCAGCGGCTCGAGCTCCTTGTCGCCGGTCGCCATGCCCTTGACGTCCTTGCCGAAGGAAGACAGCGACGCGCTCGTCTTCCTCAGGAACGAGCGCAGGCGCGACGGCGCGGCGACGACGGGCGCCTGCGCGGTCTTGACCTCGACGCCGTCGAACGTCTTCTGCGCGTCGGCGGCGGACTGCTCGTCGCCTTTTCTCTCCCCGCCTTCGGCGGCGGCGGAGAGCGTCTGGGCGCGCAGGGCGGCGTAAGTGGTTTGGCCGGCGGCGTCGACCGGCTTCGCCGCGGCCGTGACGACGGCTTTGACGTTCGAAACCGGCGAGACGGCAAGGGGCTTCGCGGCCGCGGCCTGGATGAGCGCGGCCGGCACGAGGGCCCGCGGCAGGACGGCCGCGGACGGAGACGGCAGCGGCGTCAAGGCGGTCAGCGAGGGCGAAAGGGACGGGGAGTTCGAGAAGCCGAGGGAGCCGATCCCGGATTGGGGCAGGACCGGCACTCCGGTTCCCGCCGTGCCCTCCACGACGATGCGCGCGGTCTGCGCCCACACGGGCCCGCCCGAGAGGGCGGCCATCGTGAGGGACAGGAACGTCGCGATCGCGCGGCGCGGCAGTCTCATACCTCTATTATGGGGATTTACGAAGGAGCCCGCAGGGGTCAGGGGACCCCATGTTTATCGGGTCCTATGGCCCACGCCCCGCGCGGTACATTCTCGTCGTCGAGTTTTGGTATTATTTGGAAGGTTTTCACGGAGGATTTCAGCTATGGGCGGGCATTCACACTGGGCGAACATCAAGCACAAGAAGGGCGCCGCGGACGCCAAGCGCGGCAAGGCGTGGACGAAGCTCTCGCGCGAGCTCACCATCGCGGCCAAGCTCGGCGGCGGCGACCCCACCGGTAACCCGCGCCTGCGCAAGACGATCGAGGACGCCCGCGCCCTCTCGATGCCCAACGACACGATCAAGCGCGCCATCCAGCGCGGCACCGGCGAGATCGAAGGCGCGGTCTTCGAGGAGCTCTCGTACGAGGGCTACGGCCCGAGCGGCGTCGCGATGCTCATCGAGTGCACCTCCGACTCCCGCAACCGCACGCGCACCGACCTCCACACGATCCTCTCCAAGAACGGCGGCTCCTTCGGCGCGCCGAACTCGGTCGCCTGGATGTTCAAGCCCAAGGGCCTGATCACGGTGCTCAAGACCGGCGCGCTCACCGAGGACTCCGTGATGGAAGCGGCGCTCGACGCCGGCGCCGAAGACTTCAAGGTGGACGGCGACACCTTCGAGATCTACACCGTTCCCAACGACCTGCTCAAGGTGAAGGACGCCCTCATCGGCAAGAAGATCACGCCGGCGACCGCGGAAGCCACGATGATCCCCGACAACCTGGTCTCGGTCGACGAGAGGCACGCGCCGCAGGTGCTCAAGCTCATCGAGCTCCTCGAGGCCCTCGACGACGTCAAGAACGTCTATGCGAACTTCGACATCTCCGACGCCGTGATGGAGAAGATGGCCGCTTAATGATCCTCGGAATCGACCCGGGCCTTCACGAGACCGGCTGGGCCGTCCTCGACGGCGAGCCTTCCGCTCCGCGCCTCATCGCCTCGGGCGTGATCCGCACCTTGCCCGGCACGCCTCTCCCGGAGAGGCTGAAGGCCATCCACACGGAACTCGCTGTCGTGCTGAAGGGGCACCCGATCAAGTCGTGTGCGATCGAGGAGATGTTCTTCACGACGATCGCGAACACGGTGCGGGCGACTTTGCAGGCCCGCGGCGTGGCGCTTTTGGCGCTCGCCCACGCCGGCCACGGCGTGACGGAGTACAATCCGAAGACGGTCAAACTCTCGCTGACGGGCTCCGGTCGCGCCGAGAAGGCGCAGATGCAGACCGTCGTGCAGAAGGCGCTCGGCCTGGCCGACAAGCTTCGCCCGAACGACGTCGCCGACGCGGCGGCGATCGCGCTGTGCCACCTCCGCGCGGGCCGGGGCAAGGGCCTGCGCGTGCTCGACTCGTGGGGAGGCGGAAAATGATCGCGTCGCTGCGCGGCCTCGTGCTGACGAAAGACCTCGAGAGCGTCGTGCTCGAGGTCGGCGGCGTCGGCCACGAGATCCACGTGACCTCCGCGACCGCGTCGAAGCTGCCCGCGCCGGGCGGCGAGGCGTTGCTCTTCATCGTGGCCTCGTACGCGATGTACGGCGGCGGTGAGTCGCTGTACGGCTTCCTGTCCGTCTCGGAGAAAGCGATGTTCTGCGCGTTCCGCGACGAGATCCCGGGCACCGGCGCGAAGAAGTCGCTCGAATTCCTCGACAAGGCCTCCAAGTCCCTCCCCGATTTCCGTCGCGCCGTGATGGACCGCGACGAGAAGCTGCTGTGCGGCGTATTCGGCTTCACGAAGAAGACCGCGACGAAGATCGTCGACTCGCTCAAGGGCAAGATCGACGAGGTGCGTGTCCCCGGCGTGCCGCACCTTCAGGCGGCGGCCTCCTCCCTCCCCTCGGCCGGCTCGTGGAGCCAGGCGCTCAACGCGCTCGAGGCGCTCGGCTACAAGTTCTCCGACGCGCGCACGGCGCTCCAGGCGCTCGCCGAGGAGCATGGCGGCAAGGACGTGCCCACCGAGCAGCTCGTGCGCCAGGCGCTGAAGAGGCTCTAAATGCCCAAACCCGACGAGCTGCTCAATCCCGACGCCGCCCCCGCCGAAGAGACGGCGGATCGCGCGCTGCGGCCGAAGACGCTCGCGGAGTTCATCGGCCAGGACTCGCTGAAGGAGAATCTCAAGGTCTTCATCAAGGCGGCCAAGAAGCGAGGCGAGCCGCTCGACCACTGCCTGTTCTACGCGCCGCCCGGGCTCGGCAAGACGACGCTCGCGAACATCCTCGCGCGCGAGATGGGCGTGAACCTGCGTACCGCGTCGGGCCCGATCCTCGTGCGCGTCGGCGACCTCGCGGCGCTGCTGACCGATATCTCCGAGGGCGACGTCTTCTTCATCGACGAGATCCACCGGCTGAACGCCGTGGTCGAGGAGGCGCTGTACCCGGTGATGGAGGACTACACGTTCTTCATCTCGACGGGCAAAGGCCCCGCTTCCTCCACGCTGAAATTGGCCGTGCCGCGGTTCACGCTCGTGGGAGCGACGACGCGGTCCGGTCTTCTGACCGGCCCCTTGCGCGACCGCTTCGGCATCGTGGCTCAGCTCGGCTTCTACGGGCAGGCTGAGCTCTGCAAAATAGTCCTCCGGTCCGCCAGCCTGCTGAATATCCCGACGGATTCGGAGGGTGCGGATGAAATCGCGCGCCGGTGCCGCGGGACGCCCCGCATAGCCAATCGTCTGTTGCGGCGCGTGCGCGACTTCGCGCAGGTGGACGGCAACGGCAAGATCACGGGCGAGACGGCGCGCCACGCTCTCTCCAAGCTCGAGGTCGATGCCGAGGGCCTGGATCCGATGGACCGCCGGCTCTTGAGGGCCGTCATCGAGAAGTTCGACGGCGGCCCGGTCGGCGTCGAGAACCTGGCGATCGCCGTCAGCGAGGAGCTCGATACGGTCACCGACGTCGTCGAGCCGTTCCTGATCCAGGCGGGCTTCCTCGCGCGCACGCCGCGCGGCCGGACGGCCACGCCGAAGGCGTACGCGCACCTCGGCCTCAAGGCCCCGCGCCGCGCGCTCGACCTGCTGTGATCGCGGCGGCGGCCCTCGTCCTCGCGGCCGCCGTCGGGGCCCAAGCGTCCACCGTCCAGGTCGCGATCGTGCGCCAGGCCGGGTCCGCGACGATCCTGCCCGAGGGCAAGGTGTCGATCGTCCAGCCCGGCGCGAAGGCGAAGCCGCTCGAATGGAAGGGGCAACTCACGCTCAAGCCCCGCGAGGGCGGGCTGAGGCTGGCCGACCTGCGCCTGAAGACGGAGACGCGTCTGGTCCCCGCGGCGGGCGCCGGCATCCGCGTCGGGGCGAACCTCTACCGCGGCGAGTTGATCCTGCGGCTCGATCCCGGGCAGACCGTGACGATCGTCGAGGTCGCCTCGATCGAGGACTACCTCGAGGGCATCCTGCCGCACGAGATGGACCCGAACTGGCCGCTCGAGGCGCTGAAGGCCCAGGCCGTCGTCGCGCGCACGTTCACGTACGCGAACATGGGCAAGTTCCGCCGCGACGGGTTCGACCTGACGGCGGACACGCGTTCTCAGGTGTACAAGGGCACGACCGGCGTCAACGAGAACGTGCGCGCCGCGGTGCGGCAGACGCGCGGCGAGGTGCTCGGCTGGAACGGCAAGCTCCTGCACGTGTACTATCACGCGTGCTGCGGCGGCGCGACGACGGACGTCGGGGCCGCGTGGGGCAGCGACGGCGAGATTCCCAAGCCGCTGCGCGGCGTGCGCGACCCGTGGTGCGCGACGTCGCCGCACATGAAATGGATCGCTTATTTCGCGTGGGCCGATCTGACGGCCGCGATCTCGGAGCGCCGCATGCTCAACGGGCCGCTCAAGAGCCTGCGGATCGGCGCGCGCGACGCGGCCGGCTACGTGCGCACCTTTCTCGCGAAGACCGGGCGCGAAAGCGTCGAGATCAAGGCCGCGGAACTGCGCGGCTCGCTCGGCGCGGGCGAGATGAAGAGCGTCCGCATCAAGAGCGTGAACCTCCTCAAGAAGGGCGTCGAGTTCCTCGGCGGAGGCTCGGGCCACGGCGTCGGCCTGTGCCAGTGGGGCGCGCGCCTGCAGGCCGAGAAGGGGCGCTCCTACACCAAGATCCTGAGCTTCTATTTTCCGGGCTCGGAGCTGTCGGAGGTCGACGAGTGATCCCGCTCTCCGACTTCGACTACGAGTATCCCGAGTCGCTGATCGCGTCGTCCGCGGCCGAGCCGCGCGACTCGTCGCGCCTGATGGTCGTCGACCGCGCGGCGGGCTCCGTCGAGCACGCGATCTTCCGCGACCTGCCGCGCTTCCTGAAGGCCGGAGACTGCCTCGTCGTCAACCGCACGAAGGTGATGCCGTGCCGGCTCTTCGGAAAGAAGTCCACGGGCGGCAAGGCTGATCTGCTTCTGGTCCGCGAGCTGGCCCCCAATCTCTGGACCGCGCTCGCGTCGGGCTTCAAGGCCGGGCACAAGCTTGAGTTTCCGGGCGGCATGACGGCGACGGTCGAGGGCCTCGGCGAGGAGGGCGAATACCGCGTCTCGTTCGACACGACGGACCTTCGCCCCTATCTCGCCGAGCACGGCCTCCCCCCGCTGCCGCCCTACATCGCGAAGAAGCGGATGCCGTCGCGGGCCGACGCGGCGCGCTATCAGACGGTCTACGCGCGCGATGACGGCTCGATCGCGGCGCCGACTGCGGGCATGCACTTCACCCCGGAGCTGCTCGGCGAGCTGAAGGCTTCGGGCGTCCTGCTGGCCCACGTGACTTTGCACGTCGGACGCGGCACCTTCCGGCCGATCACGAGCGAGGACGCCTCCGCGCACAAGATGCTCGGCGAGCGCTACGAGGTCGAGCCCGCCGAGGCCCAGGTCATCGCGCAGGCGCGCGCGCGCGGCGGACGCGTCGTCTCGGTCGGCACGACGACGACGCGAACGCTGGAGACGCTCGCGGCGCGTCCGGAAGGCTTCGGCCCCGGGAGCGGTGAGAGCGCCCTCTACATCACGCCGGGCTTCCGCTTTCGAGGGATCGATGCGCTGATCACGAACTTCCACCTGCCGCGCTCGACGCCGCTGCTGCTCGCGTGCGCCTTCGCGGGGCGCGAGCGCCTGCTGGCCGCCTATCGCGAGGCCGTCTCGCTCGGCTACCGCCTCTACTCCTTCGGCGACGCGACCTTGATCCGATGAGCCTTCAGCGGAAGCTTCTCCTGCTGTCCCTGCCCATGGCCGCCGCGATGTGCCTGAGCGCGGCCTTCGTCGCGAACTTCGAGGGAGCGCCCCGCGTCGGCGCGCCGCTCGCGATCCTCGTCGCCTTATTCTGCCTGACGGCGCTGGGCTTGGCGCTCGCTTTCGCGCGCGAACTGAGCCGGCGCCTGAAGATCCTGCGCGAGGGCACCGCGCGCATCATCGGCGGGAACTACGACGTGCGTCTGCCGACCAGCCCGGGAGACGAGGTCGGCGAGCTCGCGAGCGCGTTCAACGACATGAGCGCCGCGCTCTCACGCACCGTCGTGTCGCGCGACCGCCTCGAGGTCGCGCTCGCGACCGCGCGTGCGACGCTCGACGCCAGCGCCGACGGCATTCTCGTCATCTCGAAGGACCTGCGCGTCATCTCCTTCAACCGCCGCTTCGCGGACATGTGGGGCGTGGCCGAGGAGCACATACGCTCCTTCGGCTTTCGCGAGCTCACCGAATTCGTCGCCGAGAGGATCGACAACGCCGAGTCGTTCATGAAAGGCACGACCCAGAACTACACGGACCTGGGCACTCCCGAGAAGAGCGACCTGCTGCACCTTAAAGACGGACGCGTGTTCGAGCGCGTGTCCCGGCCCTACCTGCTCGAAGGCTCCGCGATCGGGCGCACGATCACCTTGCGGGACCTGACCCTCTATATCGTGACCGAGCGCGCGCTCGCGAAGGCGCGCGACGAGGCGCTCGAGGCGATGCGCGTGAAGAGCGAGTTCCTGGCCAACATCAGCCACGAGCTCCGGACGCCGTTGCACGCCGTCGTCGGCGCGGCCGGGCTCCTGCGCGGAACGCGGCTCGATCCCGGGCAGAAGGAGAGCGTCGAGACGCTGTCGAGCGCCGCCCACAGCCTTCTCGAGATCATCGACGACGTGCTCGATTTCTCGAAGATCGAGGCGGAGCGCATGACGGTGGAGCTCGTGGCCCTGCGTCCCGCCGACGTGCTCGCCGACGCTGTCTCCCTGGTCTCGGCGGGAGCCGCCGGCAAGAACTTGCTGCTGTCCCTGGACTCGAACGGGGCGGCGGGCTTAAGCGTGCTCGGTGACGAGGCGCGCTTGCGGCAGATCCTGTTGAACATGCTCTCGAACGCGGTCAAGTTCACGGAGAGCGGCGAGATCGCGTCGCTGCTCCGCGCCGCCGACGCCGGCAACGGCCGCACGGAGCTCGAGTTCTCGGTGAGCGACACGGGCATCGGCATCACGAGCGAGCAGGGCAAGCGCCTTTTCGAGCCCTTCACGCAGGCGGACGGCTCGACGACGCGGCGCTACGGCGGAACCGGACTCGGCCTGGCCATCAGCCGGAACTTGGCCGAGTTGATGGGCGGCGAATTCGGCTTCGAAAGCGAGCCGGGCCGAGGCTCGCGCTTCTGGCTCAAGGTCCGGCTCGAGCGCGCGGAGGGCGCGGCCTCCGCCTGCGTCGAGGCGAAGGATCCTCAGGTGCCGCCGCAGGCCCGCCCTCGTGACCGCCTGCGGGTGCTCGTCGTGGAGGACAACCCGCTCAACCGCCGCCTGCTCGTGCGTCAGCTCGACCGGCTCGGCTGCTCCGCCGATGCCGCGGCGAACGGCGTGGAGGCTCTCGAGGTGCTGCGCCGCGCGGACTACGGGATGGTCTTCATGGACTGCCAGATGCCGGGGCTCGACGGCTTCGCGACGACCGCCGAGGTCCGCCGCCTCGAGAACGGCCGCCGCCGCGTACCGATCATCGCGCTGACCGCGAGCGCCGCCGACTCCGACCGCAGGCGCTGCCTCGAATCGGGCATGGACGATCTCGTGCCGAAGCCGGCGACGCTCGAGTCCTTGTTCGCGGCGCTGGAGCGCTGGGACGTCCCGTTCGACGAAAAAGCGCTCGAGGACTTTCTTCAGATCGCCGGCGGCGCCGGCGGACGCCGCGTGCTCGAGGATTACCTGGCCGACGCCGAGACTCGCCTCGCGGCGGCGCGCGGGTCGCTCGCGGACGCGGCGAGCGCGGCTCACTCCTTGAAGGGAGCCTCGGCCGCGGTCGGCGCGCGCGGGCTGCGCGAACTGTCGCGCCGCGTCGAAGAAGCGGCGGAGCGGGGCGACGCGGGCGCCGTCGCGGGCCTGCTGGCGCAGGCTGAGGCCGAGCTCGGCCGCGTAAAAGGTAGAATCCGGCCGTGACGTTCACGATCGAGGCGAAGGACGGCTTGGCGAGGGCCGGCTGGCTCGACACCCCCCATGGGCGAGTCGAGACGCCGGTGTTCATGCCCGTCGGCACGCAGGCGAGCGTGAAGGCGCTCGACTCCGACGACATGCGCCGCCTCGGCGCGAGCGCGATCCTCGCCAACTCCTACCACCTGTACCTACGCCCAGGCGTCGACACGGTCAAGGCCGCGGGCGGCCTGCACAAGTTCATGGACTACGAGGGCTTCATCCTCACGGACTCGGGCGGGTTCCAGGTTCTGAGCCTGTCCGACCTGCGAGAGATCGACGACGAAGGCGTCACGTTCCGCTCGCACCTGGACGGCTCCAAGCACCGCCTCACCCCCGAGTCCGTGATCGCGGTGCAGGCCGGGCTCGGCTCCGACGCCTGGACGACGCTCGACGAGTGCCCGCCGTACCCGTGCTCCGAGGCCGAGGCGGCTCAGGCTCTCGAGCGCACGCTCAAATGGCACGACCGCTCGATCCCCGCCGTCGCCGCCGCGCGCGCCGCGGGCTCGAAATGCTTGTTCTTCCCCCTATTCCAGGGCGGGCTGCATCCGGCGCTGCGCAAGCGCTCGGCCGAGCACCACAACGCGTCGCCGGCCGACGGAATCTCGATCGGCGGCTTCATGGTCGGCGAGGACAAGGCGACGACCTGGAACATGCTGACCGAGACGACGGCGCTGCTACGCGAGGAGCGGCCCAGGTACCTGATGGGCGTCGGCACGCCGCTCGACCTGTGGGACTCGATCGCGTGCGGCGTCGACATGATGGACTGCGTCTATCCGACGCGCGTCGCGCGCACGGGCCACGTGATGGCGTCGGGCGGGAAGTTCAACGTGACGAACTCCCGCTTCCGCCGGGACTTCACGCCTCTGGACCCGGAGTGCTCGTGTTTCGTCTGCGCGCGCTATACGAAGGCCTACCTCGGGCACTTGCTGCGCTGCAAGGAGCTCGCGGCCTACCGGCTGCTCTCCTACCACAACCTGCACTTCATGGAAGAAGTCACCAAGCAGATTCGCGCGGCCATCCGCGCCGGCCGCTTCTCGGACGCGCGCGCGGCGTTTCGCGAGCGCTACGCGGAGAAGCCCGCGAAGTGAGCAAGACGGCTCGCGAGGAACGGCGGCGCGACGCGCTCGCGGGTGCCTCCGTCTTCGCCGGCTGCGCCGCCCTATTCTGGCTCGGGCGAACGCGCTCGTTCGGAATGGGCGACAGCCCGCAGCACGCGCTGGCCGCTTTACTCTGGGCCGTGCCGCACCCGCCCGGGTATCCCCTTCAGACCGCGCTCGGCTGGCTGTGGTCGCGCCTTCCGTGGTCCGATCCCGGGGAGGCGGTCAACGGCCTCTCGGGGATCTTCGCCGCAGCCGCGGCCGCGGCCCTGTTTGCGCTGCTCCGGCTTTCCGGCGCGCGCCGCTCGGCGGCGCTGACCGGCGCGGTCTTGATGGCGCTTTCTCCGTTATTCTGGTACTACGCGCTGGTCGCGGAGGTCCGCGCGCTCAACGACCTGCTTGCGCTGGCTGCGGCGTGCTTCGCCGTCGACTGGTGGCGCGGCGGGAAGCCCCGCTCGCTTCTCGCGTTCGCTTTCCTCTTCGGTCTCGGGCTGTCGCATCACCCGACGTACGTCTTTCTCGTGCCGGCGTACGCCGCGTGGCTCGCGGCGCGGCGTCCTCCGGCGAAGCTCGCGTGGCGGGCCTGCGCGCTGGCCCTGCTGGGCCTGGCGGGTCCGTACCTGTTGCTCGGCGTCCGCCTGAGTCTTGGTGTGCCCGCCTACAATCTCTTCGAGGTCCGCGGCTGGGGCGACCTCTGGCCGCTTTACACGCGCGCCCGGCTCGGCGGGCCGCTGCTCATGGCGGGCGGGGCCCCGGCGCTCGGATCGCAGCGCTTTGATTTCGGGCGCCTGGCGGAGCAGTCCGGCTGGCTGCTCTCCTCTTTATGGACTCACGCCGGCCCCGCCGCGCTGGCGCTGGCAGTGCTGGGCGCTGCGGACCGCTGGAGGAACTCGCGGCGAGATCTCGCGGCTTGGACGCTGTGGTTCTGCGCCTCGGCGGGCGTATTCCTCGTCTTCAGCAGCCAACAGATGCCCACCGTCGATCCGGAATACGCCCGCGCGGTGGCCGCGCGCTTCCACCTCCTCCCGCTGATCGCCGTGTTCGCGCTGGCCGGACTCGGGGCGGAAGTGCTCGCGCGCCGCGTCCGCCCCGCCTTCGCATGCGCACTGCTCGCGAGCGTCGTCGCGGCGCCGCTTCTGCTGCGCCCGCTCTCGCTCGCCGGAAGCGATCCGTTGCTCGATTACGTCCGCGCGCTCGTGCGGGACTCGGCGCCCGGGGACTTTATCGTCCTCGGCGGCGACGACACGAGCTTCGCGGCGCTGGATCTGGAGCTCGTGCGGGGCGAGACCGGAGGCCGCGTTTTCCTGAGCCCCGCGATGTTCAACTTTCCGCCGTATATCCGCCGGCTGAAAAAGACCTATCCGGGCGTCGCCGTGCCGCCGGGGCCCGGGACGGACTGGGCGCTCTGGAAGAAGCTGAACCCCGGCCGCGCGGTGCTCGCCGAGCCGTCGGTCCTCGGCCCCGTGCTGGCGGGCTTCCCCCGCAGCGTCCCGCAGGGCGGGCTCGTTCGCGTGGAGTCGGCGCCCGTCAAGAGCGACCCGGCGGCCGACGCCCGCCGGTTTCTCGACGCACCCGAGACCTCGTCCTTCACGCGCCGCACAAGCCGCGCGTGGACGCAGGAGGTCTACCTCCTCCAGTCGCGCCTGTCGATGGCGGGCTGGCTCGCCTCGCGCTTGGATCCCGTCAAGGACCGGGAACTGCTCGGCCGCTTGGCTCTATTAATGGAGGAGCTTCGCCCGTGACTGGCGCGAGGGTGTGCGCTCAGTTGTCTCTCGTCCGCGAGCTCGGCCGCAAGTGACGGTTTTGTCGCTCTTTCTTGACCGGGGCGGCGCATTTCCGTATAATCCACAACCGATAAAAGATGGCGACCGATAACACGGGCCGCCACATCGATCCGCGGAGGACTTGAATGGACTTTATCAACAGCATGAAATTCCCGTTCGTCATCGTGATGGGGATTTCCTTGATCGCGCTCGCGACCGCCTTCTGGCTCATCAACTGGGTCATGGCCAAAGACACCGGCACGGACGCGATGCGCAAGATCTCCGACGCCATCAAGGCCGGAGCCGAGGCGTACCTCCGCCGCCAGAACTACACGATCATCACGCTCTCGGGCGTCCTGGCCGTCGTGATCTTCGTCCTCTACGCTTTCGTGCGCAAGCACAACGAGCACGATCCGGCGAATTCGATGCAGCTCGCGCTCTGCACGACCGCCTCGTTCATCGCGGGCGCGGCGTGCTCGCTGATCGCCGGCTACATCGGCATGTGGGTCTCGATCCGCACGAACATTCGTACCGCTGCCGCGGCCCGAACATCCCTGAATGATGCGCTGCGCATCGCCCTTCGCGGCGGCGCGGTCGCCGGCCTGTTCGTCTGCTCGATGTCTTTGATCGGCGTCGGCGGCCTGTTCATCATCCTCAAGCTCCTGGGCTTCCCCTTCGAGAAGATCCCGTTCATGATCGTCGGCTACGGCTTCGGCGCCTCGTTCGTAGCGCTTTTCTCCCAGCTCGGCGGCGGCATCTACACGAAGGCCGCCGACGTCGGCGCGGACTTGGTCGGCAAAGTCGAAGTCGGCATCCCCGAGGACGACCCCCGCAACCCCGCCGTCATCGCGGACTTGGTCGGCGACAACGTCGGCGACTGCGCCGGCCGCGGCGCGGACCTGTTCGAGTCCACCGCCGCCGAGAACATCGGCGCGATGATCCTGGGAGTCGGCCTGATCCCGTACTTCGGCTGGAAGGGCGTCGTGTTCCCCCTCGTCGCCCGCGCGCTCGGCATCCTCGCGTCGATCTTCGGCGTGCTCGTCGTGCAGTGCGAGGAGCACGAGGACCCGATGGACGCCCTCAACATCGGCTACTACCTGACGTCCTTCCTCTCGGCCCTCGGCTTCGCGGGCGCCGCGTGGTGGATGCTGCGCTCGGAAGCCGCGCCGAACGCGTGGATCTACTACACGACCTGCGGATTTATCGGCATCCTGACCGCGCAGGCGTTCGTCTACATCACGCAGTACTACACCGAGTACAAGTATCGTCCCGTGCTCGAGATCGCGGACGCGTCGAAGACCGGTCCGGCGACGAACATCATCGCGGGCATCGCGGTCGGCCTCGAGTGCACGGCGGCTCCGGTCATCGTGATCTCGGTCGCGATCCTGTCCTCGTTCAAGCTGGGCGTCATGGCGCTCGGACCGGCGGCCGGCCTCACGGGCGGCCTGTTCGGCACCGCGGTCGCGACGATGGGCATGCTCGGCACGGCGGCGTACATCCTGGCGATGGACACGTTCGGTCCCATCACGGACAACGCCGGCGGCATCGTCGAGATGTCCCACCAACCCGAAGAGATCCGTAAGAAGACGGACCGCCTCGACGCGGTCGGCAACACGACGAAGGCGCTCACGAAGGGCTACGCGATCGGCTCGGCGGCTTTGGCCGCCTTCCTGCTGTTCTCGGCCTACCTCGACGAGATCTTCAACTACACCGGCATCCGCATCGGGGTGGACCTGTCCAAGCCCGAGGTGTTCGTCGCCGCGATGATGGGTGCTATGCTCGTGTTCGTGTTCTCAGCCTTGGCGATCCGCGCGGTCGGCACGTGCGCGCAGACCGTCATCACCGAGGTCCGCCGCCAGTTCAAGGAGCGCCCGGGCATCATGAAGGGCACCGAGGATCCGGACTACGGCCAGTGCGTCGACATCGTGACGCTCGGAGCGCTGAAGGCGATGGTCGCCCCCGGCATCCTCGCCGTGTTCGCGCCGATCGTCGTCGGCCTGCTCATGCGCGGCTTCATCACCGACGCGCAGCGGACCATCGCGGCCGAGGCCGTGGCGGCCTTCCTGATGGTCGGAACCATCACGGGCATCCTGATGGCGCTGTTCTTCAACAACGCCGGCGGCGCCTGGGACAACGCCAAGAAGTACATCGAGATGGGCACGCACGGCGGCAAGAAGTCGGACGCGCACAAGGCCGCCGTCGTCGGCGACACCGTGGGCGACCCCTTCAAGGACACCGCGGGCCCGTCGCTGCACGTCCTCATCAAGCTCCTGGCCACGATCACGCTCGTCCTCGCCCCCCTCTTCATCTAAGAGACGGGTCGCGAAAAAAGGCCGCCCGGTGCGATTCGCACCGGGCGGCTTCTTTTTTGATTCGAGCGGTTAAGGCTTGACGGGTTTTTTGGGGGCCTGGGGCTCGACGAAGGCGTCCTTCGCCTTCTGGGCCTCCGTGAAGGAGGCGGACTGCGCGCGGCCCTCCATGAGCCAGGAGCGCAGGCCGGCGACCTGCTCGCGCTGGGAGACCGACAGCGGGATCAGTCGCTTGAGCGCCGCCAGGACGTCGTCGGTCGTGAACTCCCGCTTCTCGGAGAAGGCGGCGTACATCGCGTCCGTCACCGCCTGCTCGAGCTCCGCGCCGACGTAGCCCGGGGAGGCCTCGGCGAGCGCCTGGAGGTCGAAGGCCTCCGGCTTGCGCTTGCGTTTACGTAGGTGCACGATGAAGATCGCCTTGCGCTCTTCCTTCGTCGGGAGATCCAGGAAGAAAATCTCGTCGAAGCGGCCGCGGCGCAGAAGCTCGGGTGGAAGTGCCGAGATGTCGTTGGCCGTGGCCACGACGAAGCAGGGCGCGGTTTTCTCGGACATCCAGGTCAGGATGGAGCCGAACACGCGGGTGCTGGTGCCCGAGTCGTTGCCGCCGTGCGCGAGCGCCTTCTCCATCTCGTCGATCCACAGGACGCAGGGAGAGACCGCCTCGGCCAGGCGCAGGGCCTTGCGGGTGCGCTCCTCGGACTCGCCGACGAAGCTGCCGAAGAGGGCGCCGACGTCGAAGCGTAGCAGCGGCAGGCCCCAGAGGCTGCCCACCATCTTGGCCGACAGCGACTTGCCGGTGCCGGGGATGCCGATGAGGGCGATGCCCTTGGGCACGGCGAGCCCGTATTCGCGCGCCTCGGGCCCGAACGCGCCCGCGCGGGACTTGAGCCAGCTCTTGAGGACTTCGAGCCCGCCCACGTCCTCGGGGAGGGCCTGCGCGGGATAGAACTCGAGGGACTTGCTCTCCCGTATCAGGTCCTTCTTCTGAGCGACGACCAGTTCCACGTCCGCGTCGTTGAGGGCGCCGTCGGACACCAGGCCCTTGGCGAACACGCGCTGGGCCTGGGCGGTCGTCAGGCCGCACGCGGCCTGGATCAGGCGCGTCCGCCGGGCGGGGTCGACGGT
>JBBQVX010000070.1:0-19209 GCA_038211115.1 Elusimicrobiota bacterium
CTTCGAGGTCTTCAGCGCGACCTGGCACATCGCGTCGAGCGGGTTCGAGACGATGATCAGGATGCAGTTCGGGGAGAACTTGACCACGTTCTCGGTCACGGACGCGACGATCTTGGCGTTCGTGTTGAGAAGGTCGTCGCGGCTCATGCCCGGCTTGCGCGGGATGCCGGCCGTGATGACCACGATGTCGGAGCCGGCGGTCGGCTCGTAGGACGTGGTCCCGGTGATCTTCGTGTCGTAGCCGACAACGGGGCCGGACTCGAGCAAGTCGAGGGCCTTGCCCGCGGGCATGCCTTCGGTCGCGGGAATATCGACGACCACGACCTCGTTCGCGACTTCCATCTCGGCGAGGCGCTGCACGAGCGTCGCTCCGACGTTTCCGGCTCCGATCACCGTCACTTTCGTTCTAGCCATTGGATTCTCCTATAGGTACGGTGTCAGGCCTCCCGTTGTTGCAGTATTCGATCAGGAAATTCCTCGCGAATACTGCAACAACGGGAGGCCTGACACCATTTCATAACGGTATGTTGCCGTGCTTCTTGGGAAGACGAGAGACTTTCTTCCCCTTCAAGAACTTGAACGCCCGGATGACCTTCGGCCGGGTTTTTCGCGCCTCGATGACTTCGTCGATGTAGCCCCGCTTGGCGGCCTGGAACGGCGAGGCGAACTTGTCGACGTACTCCTGCACGAGCTCCGCGCGGCGCTTCTCGGGGTCCTTGGCGGCCTTGAGCTCGGCCTTATAAAGGATGCTGACGGCTCCCTGGGGGCCCATGACGGCGATCTCGGCGCACGGCCACGCGTAGTTCACGTCCCCGCGGATGTGCTTGCTGCTCATCACGTCGTAGGCGCCGCCGTACGCCTTCCTCAAGACGACGGTCACCTTGGGAACGGTCGTGCGACAATAGGCGTAGAGGAGCTTGGCGCCGCGGCGGATGATGCCGCCGTGCTCCTGCTCGAGCCCCGGCCAATAGCCCGGCACGTCCACCAAAGTCAGCAGCGGGATGTTGAACGAGTCGCAGAAGTTGATGAAGCGCGCGCCCTTCTCCGACGCGTCGATGTCCAGGGCGCCGGACAGGACCTGGGGGTTGTTCGCGACGACGCCGATCGACTCGCCGTCGAGGCGGATGAAGCCGACGACGAGATTCCGGGCGAAGCCCTTCTGCACCTCGAAGAACTGGTGGCCGTCGGCGATCTCCCAAATGACGTCGTGGATCTTATAGGCCTTCTTCGGCTCGAGCTCCCCGACCCGCTCCAGAATATCGCTCTCGCGCTTGGGGTCGTCGCTCGGCATGACCGCCTTCGGCTTCTCGCGGCAGTTCTGCGGGAGGAAATCGAGCAGCTCGCGGATCTGGCGGAAGCAGTCCTGCTCCGAACCGGCCGTGAAATGGCACACGCCGGATAGGCGCGAGTGCGTGTCGGCGCCGCCGAGGGTCTCGAAGTCGCAGGTCTCGCCGGTCGCCGCCTTCACGACCTCGGGGCCCGTGATGAACATGTGGCTCGTGCCCTCGACCATGAAGATGAAGTCGGTCAGCGCGGGCGAGTACACGGCGCCGCCGGCGCAGGGCCCGAGGATCGCGGAAATTTGAGGAACATAACCGGAGGCGTCCACGTTCCGGTAGAAAATCTCGGCGTAACCGCCCAGGGATTCGACGCCTTCTTGAATGCGGGCGCCGCCGGAGTCGCACAGGCCGATCACCGGCACGCCGGCCGTGATCGCCATGTCCATCGCCTTGCAGATCTTCATCGCGTGCGCGAGGCCGAGAGAGCCGCCGACTACGGTGAAGTCCTGCGCGTAGAGGCACACGGGCCGGCCGTTGATGCGAGCGAAGCCCGTGATCACGCCGTCGGCCGCCATGTACTTCTTGTCGAGGCCGAAATCGGTCGCGCGCGTCTCCACGAGGGCGTCGATTTCCTCGAAGCTATCGTCGTCGACGAGCAGCTCGATGCGTTCGCGCGCGCCGAGCTTGCCCTGGGCCTTCTGCGCGGCGTGCCGCTCGGGGCCGCCGCCCGCCTCGACCTTGGCCTTCTTGTCGAACAGGATCTGGGTCTTCGGGGAGACGAGCGGGCGCTCCTTCTTGTCTTTATCGCTCAATGGGATTCCTCGACCAGCTCGATCAGGACGCCGCCTTGATCCTTGGGGTGCAGAAAAGCGACGTGATGGCCCCACGCGCCGGGGCGAGGTGCTTTATCGATCAGCTGGGCACCGTCGCGTTCCTGGCGCGCGAGCTCCTCGATGATGCTCGGGACGGAGAACGCGAGATGATGCTGCCCGGGGCCGCGCTTGCTGATAAATTGAGACACTGCCGAATCGGGGTGCGTGCCGGCCACGAGTTCGATCCAGGGACGCTCGCCCACGAAAGCGACCTCGACTTGCTGGGACGGGACCGCTTCGCGGTGAACCAATTTCAAGCCGAGCTTCGCGTGGCGCGCGATCGCCTCGTCGAGATCCTTCACGGCCACGCCGACGTGGTGGAGCTTCACCGGGCCCCCAGCAGGCGACGCCCGATGCTGGCCGGATCGGTCTTACGGCTGACCATGTCTTCCAGAATCTTGTCGGTCACACGCTCGAGCGCGCTCTTGATGACGCGGCGCTGGATCCAGAACTGGAGCTCGGTCGCATGCTGGCGCTTGAGGCGCGCGCGGCCTTCGCCGGATTTTCCGAGGTGCGCCCAGTGGGCCTCGAGCTCCTTCGCGAGCTCGGGGATGCCCTCCCCGCTCTTGGCGGAGCTCGCCAGCACCGGCGGCTCCCACGCCTTGATGGCCTGCCCCGCGGAGTGGCCGAGACCGAGCGCCGCCTTGAGGTCCGCGACGGCCTTGTCCTTGCCCGCAAGGTCGGCCTTATTCACGACGAAGATGTCGCCGATCTCCATCGCGCCGGCCTTCATCGCCTGAATCTCGTCGCCCATCGACGGGGTCGTGACGTAGAGGACCGTGTCGGCGACCGACGCGATCTCGACCTCGTCCTGGCCGGTGCCGACGGTCTCGATGAGAATTTTGTCGCAGCCGAGCGTCTCGAGCACGTGGATCGCGCCGAAGATCGCGTAGGTCAGGCCGCCGATCATGCCGCGCGAGGCCAGCGAGCGGATGAACACGCCCGTATCCGTCGCGTGCTCCATGACGCGCAGGCGGTCGCCGAGAAATGCCCCGCCCGAGATGGAGGAGGACGGATCGACCATGAGCACGCCGACTTTGAGCTTTTTGGAGCGGTAATAGCCGATCAACCGGCCCGTCAAGGTCGACTTACCCACTCCGGGAGGCCCGGAGATGCCGACCTTCTGGGCCGAGCCGGAGGCCTTGAAGAACTCTTTCGCGAGAGCCTCGGAGTCCTTTTCGTCGTTGACGACGATGGACAGCGCGCGCGACGCCGCCGCGTGATCGCCGCGGCGCACGCGCTTGACGAGGTCGGCCGGGAGGACTTTACTTGGCAACGGCCAGCTTCCCCTTGAGGTAGTCGACGATGGTCTGCAGCGGCGTGCCCGGGCCGAAGACGCCGTCGACGCCGGCCTTTTTGAGCACGGGGATGTCCTCGTCGGGGATGATGCCCCCGCCGAACACCAGGACGTCCTTGAGGCCTTTCTTCCGGAGCTCCTTGCAGATCGCCGGGAACAAGGTCAGGTGCGCGCCGGACAACAAAGACAAACCGACGGCATCGACATCTTCCTGCATCGCCGCCGTTGCGATCATTTCCGGAGTCTGTCTGATCCCGGTGTAGATGACCTCGAAGCCCGCGTCGCGCAGCGCGCGCACGATGACTTTCGCTCCGCGGTCGTGGCCGTCGAGACCGGGCTTGGCGATGAGTACGCGAAGCGGCTTGTCCATTACCAAGTCCCTCCCTGGGATTCCAGCACGGCGGCGAACGCCTCGACGATCTTCGGGTCGTAGCGGGTGCCCGCGCCGTCGCGCGTTTCCTTCACGGCCTGCGCGCCGAGAGCGGCGTCCTTGAGGCCCGCCGAGCGCAGTTCCTCCATTTTAGTCACGAGTCCCAATATCCGCGCTCCCAACGGGATTTCCTCGCCCTTGAGCTTGCCGGGGTAGCCGGTGCCGTCCCAGCGCTCCTTGTGGTGCCGGATGATCGGAATCGCCCCGTCGAGCATCTTGATGTTCTCGAGCATACGCGCCGAGAAGGCGGGCAGCATCTCGTCGGAGGCGCTCGTGACGCCGAGATCGGCCAGCAGGCGCGGGCTCTTGAACGCGACGTAGCCGATCTTATGCAGCACGCCCGCGTAGTAGAGCATGCGGTATTCGTACTCGTCGACCTCGAGGGCGCGGCCGATCGCGCACGCGAGCTTCGCCGCGCGCATCGGGTAGCCGTCGAGGCCGGGCCGGGAAGTCTCGATCGAGGCGGTCAGCAGCTCGAGGACGTACGAGAAGAAGTTCTTCTGCTCGGCCATGATCTTCGCGTTGACGATAGCCACCGACGCGAGGTTCGCGAGGCTCGACAGCAGGCCGATGTGTCCCTCGCCGTAGCCGCCCGCGCGCTTGTTGAGCACCTCGACGACACCGACGAGCTCGCCGCGGAACATCATCGGCACGCACAGGAGCGAGCGCGTGACGAAGCCGGACGCCTTGTCGAACTTGCCGGCGAAGCGCGGATCGCTCTTCGTGTCGTTGACGACCTGCGGCTGCCGGTTCTGCGCGACCCAACCCGCGATGCCCTGGCCGATCGGCAAGGTCATCGTGCGCAGCGCCTTGGCTTTCTCGCCGCTCGCCACACGGAAGAACAGGTGCTTCTTGTCGTCGGTGACGAGCATGATAGCACTCGCCTCGGAGTCGAGCAGCTGCTCGGCCGCGGCGCCGATCTTCTGCAGCAGAAAGTCGAGGTCCGTCGTCGAGTTCAGCGAGCCGGCGATCGAGAACAGCTCGAGCGCCAGATCGACGTTCATCTCCGGGCCGGCCGGATTCGCGTTGGTTTTCGCCATTTACTCCGTGCCTCCGAGGACTTCGCGGCAGGACGTCAGCCCCATCTTCACCTTCTCGAGGCCGTCTTGCACGATCAAACGCATGCCTTCCTTCACCGCTTCCTTGCGCACGTTGTCCGCGGCGACGTCCTTCAGGCAGAAGGCCCGCAAGGTGTCCGACATGACCAGAATCTCGTGCATGCCGACGCGGCCCTTGTAGCCGAGCGTCTTGCAGTTCTCGCAGCCGCCCTTGGGCGGGCCCATGAGCTTGGTGTCCTTAGGCAGGTCCACGCCGTTCTCCTTGAAGATCTTGATCTCCTCGGGCGTGGGATCGTGCGGCACCTTGCACGAGCACAGGCGCCGCGAGAGGCGCTGGGCCAGGACGGCCTTGATCGTCGTCGCGACCATGAAGGCGGGCAGGCCCATGTCGGTCAAGCGCGAGATCGTCGAGGCGGCGTCGTTGGTGTGGATGGTCGAGAAGACCAGGTGGCCGGTCATCGCGGCTTCCATCGCGATGTGGGCGGTCTCCTCGTCGCGGATTTCACCGACCATGATGACGTCTGGGTCGAGGCGCAGGAACGAGCGCAGCGCGGCGGCGAAGTCGAACTTCTTGTCGCCGCCGAGCTTGACGTCCGGGTTCACGGGGACCTGAATGATGCCGTCGAGGTTGTACTCGACGGGGTTTTCGGCCGTGAGGATTTTGATGTCCGGGCGGTTGATGTGGTTGAGGCAGGCGTAAAGCGTCGTCGATTTACCGGAGCCGGTCGGTCCGCAGACGACGATGAGGCCGAAGTTCTTCTTGCCGCCGATGCCCTTGAGCAGGCCGAGCAGCTTCGCCAAGGTGTCTTCCAAGAATCCCATCTTCAAGATGTCGACCTGGACGCTGGCGCGGTCGAGAATACGCATGACGCACGACTCGCCGTACACGGTCGGCACCATCTCGACGCGGAACTCGATCGGCTTGCCCTGAGCCAGGATCTGGATACGGCCCGACTGCGGGATGCGGCGCTCGGTGATGTTCATCGAGTTCGTCATGATCTTGATCTTCGCGACGATCGCGTTACGGTAGCTCCACGGCACGGAGAACGTCCCGGGCAGGAGCATGCCGTCGACGCGGTAGCGCAGCATGATCTTGGACGTCTTGCCGGTCGGGTCCTCGAAGGGCTCCACGTGGATGTCCGAGGCCTTCATGGACATGCATGTGAGGATGATCGCGTTGACGAACTTCTCGACTTCGGGCGCGGAGGCGTCGACTTCGCTGATGTCGGACTTCGCCGCTTCCTTCTGAACCTCGATGCCTTCGCCGTCGGGAATGCTCTGAGACTCGCTCTTGGCGACGTCCGTCATCAGGCGGTTAAGCGCCTCGCCCTCGCCGCGGCCGTAGGCGACGTCGAGCGCGGTCAGGATGTCCGCCGGCAGCGCCAAGTACGGTTGGATCTCGAGGCCGGTGCGCAGCTGGATGTCCTCGGTGGCGAAGAAGTCGCGCGGGTCGGCCATCGCGACGAACAGCACGCTTTCTTCCTTCGCGAACGGGATCGCGACGTGGCGACGCGCGACGGCCTCGGGGATGATCTTGGCGACTTCCGCGTCGACATCCATCTGCAGGAGATCGACGGCCTTGACCTGCCAATCTTCAGACAACGACTTGAGGAGTTGTGCCTTGCCGATCAAGCCGCCGTCGATCGCGGCCTGCTGGAAGCTCTTTCCGGTCTTGGCCGCATCGGCCGAGACCTTCGCGAGCTGCTCAGCGTCGAGGAGCTTGCGTTCCGCGAGGACCTCCGAAACCGTTTTGCGCCGCTGAAGGCCTTTAACCGCCATGATATTCTCCAAAGACGGACCGCAAAGTCCCGAAGATCTCTCCGATCGTGGCGCGGGACTCGACGGCATTCAGGATATGCGGGAACAAATTCTGGTCCGGGGTGCGCGCGGCCTTCTCCAGGCGGACGAGCGACGCCGCCGAGGCCTTTCCGTCGCGCTTCTTCCGGAACGCCTTCAAGCGCTTGATCTGGGCCCCTTCCCCGAAAGACTTTTCGGAAGGGGCACCTCCGCGCCTTATGGCGCGGTCGTCCTCATTGCGGAAAACGTTCACGCCGACGATCTTGCGGCGGCCTTCCTCGACGTCGCGCTGCCACTTGTAGGAGGCCTCTTGGATCTCGCGCTGCGGGACCTCGCCCTCGATGAGCTTGAGCATGCCGCCCTGCGCCTTGATCTCCGCGAGCTTCGCGGTCACGCGCGCATCGATCTCATTGGTGAGCGACTCGATCGCCCAGGAGCCGGCGACGGGATCGACGGTGTCGGTCACGCCCGTCTCGTGGGCCAGAATCTGCTGAGTCCGCAGCGCCAATGAAGCGGACTCCTCGGACGGCAGCGACAGCGCCTCGTCGTAGGAGTTCGTGTGGAGGCTCTGCGCTCCGCCCAGGACCGCCGCCATCGCCTGCCACGCCACGCGCATCGCGTTGTTCATCGGCTGCTGGCTCGTCAAAGTGGAGCCGCAGGTCTGCACGTGGAAGCGCAGCGACTGGGACTTGGGATCGGCGGCGCCGAGCTCCTCCTTCATGACGCGCGCCCAGACGCGGCGCGCGGCGCGGAACTTCGAGATCTCCTCGAGGAAGTGATTGTGGCAGCCGAAGAAGAACGCCAGCTTCGGGCCCATTGTGTCGATTCCGATGGAGCGAGCGATCAGGGCCTCTATATATACAACGGCATTTCCAAAAGTAAACGCGAGCTCCTGAATTGCGTCGGAGCCGGCCTCCCGGATGTGATAGCCGGAGATCGAGATCGGGTGGAACTGCGGCGTGTTCTTGAACGACCACTCCATGCTGTCGGCGCACAGGCGCAGGCTGGGGCCGACGGGGAAGACCTGCGTGCCGCGCGCGATGAACTCCTTGAGGATGTCGTTCTGCAGCGTTCCTTTCAATTCCTTCAAAGGAATCCCGCGCTTCTTGGCGACGGCCACGTAGAACGCGAGCAGGACCGACGCGGTCGCGTTGATCGTCAGAGATGTCGAGACCTGGTCGAGCGGGATCGCGTCGAACAGCATCTCCATGTCGTCGATCGTGCCGATATGCACGCCGACGCGGCCGACCTCCCCCTTCGCGTTCGGGTCGTCGGCGTCGAGACCCATCTGCGTGGGTAGGTCGAAAGCGGTCGACAGGCCGGTCTGACCCTGCTCGAGGAGCCAGCGGAAGCGCTCGTTCGTCTGCTTTGCGGTGCCGAAGCCGGCGTACTGGCGCATCGTCCACAGGCGGCCGCGATACATCGTCTTCTGGATGCCGCGCGTGAACGGATATTCGCCCGCGCGGGAGGCGTCGCCGGGCTTGACCGTGTCGGCGCCGTAATAGCGCTTGATGTCGATGCCCGACGGCGTCGGAAATTCAGGAGCGGGAGCCGGATCGCTCATGAGGGCCTCATCTCGATGACGTCCCCCGCGCGGACCGAGCCTTTGAGCACGCCGCCCTTGAGCTCGAGCACGCTGCGCGCCGACAGCACCCACGGCGACAGCCGCCACGGGCGCAGGTCCTCGATCACGCGCCGGACCTTGAGGTCCGCGTCGAGGAAAAGGACGTCGATCGGGAACTTCATGAAGAACGTGTGGATCATCGGGCACGGCACGATCCAGAGGCCCTCGTCCGACGCGAGCGACTCCCGTCCGAGCAGCCCTTTGTTGCGCGAGGCCGACGTGTCCGCCTTGTCGACTTTCGTCGCGACAGGCGCGTTGCGCGTCGCGTTGAAGGCGATCACCGGAGCACCGCCAGGCGGCCGCGGCCGGTGCCGGCCGAGCTCGTCACGGCGAACACATACGTGCCGCTGGCGACGGGCGCGCCCTCGGTGTTCTTGCCGTCCCACGAGAGGCCGTTGACCGAACGCACGAACGTGCCGTCGAGCGTGTAGATCTTGATCGTCAGCGAAGCCCCGGCGAGCGACGGAGGGATCGCGAAATTGACCGTGCCGCTCTGGGAGGGCTTAAAGGGGTTCGGGAAGGCGATGGGCTTGATCTCGCCGTCGAAGCCGGCCAACGTGCCGTTGACGGTCAAGCGCATCGTCCGGTAAAGATTGACCTGTCCCGCGCCCGAAGCGCTGCCCGCGGGGGCCAGAGACTGCCCGCCGATGCTGTACGCGCCCGTGCGGATGTTGCCCTCGATCTGGGCGGGAGTCAAAGTCGGCTTGGCGGACAGCATGTTGGCCATCAAGCCCGCCACGAACGGGGACGAGAACGAGGTCCCGCTGTTGATCGTCGTGCCGCCGCCGGGCGTGGTGTCGACGAGCATGCTGACGCCCGGCGCGGCCACGCCGTGGGCGTCCAGCTCGGAGCCCCTGCAGGAAAACGAGGCGACGTTGTTGGTCGAGTCCGTGGCGCCGATCGGCATGATGCCGGCGGCCGCGGAGACGCCGGCGCAATTGGCGGGGCCGTCGACGCCCTGATTGCCGCCGTTGGTGCACTGCTGCGCGCCGTTGTTGCCGGAGGCGATCGCGATCGGGGCGCCGTGCGTCGTGACGAGGTTCGCCAGCGCGGCGCTCGTCAACGGGCTCGAGCCGCACGTTCCGGGGCCGCCGACGCTGAGATTGACGATGAGCTTGCCGATGGCGGCGTCGTTCTGCAGCGTGTTGGCCGCGTAGTTGATCGCGTTCGAGATCGCCAAGTCCGAGCTACCGGCGCAGCCCGGATCGAAGATCTTCAGCGAGATCAGCTGGGCGCCCCACGAGACGCCGGCGATGCCGACGCCGTTGTTGGTGATCGCGGCCGCGACGCTCGCGACCTGCGTCGCGTGATCGCACGAGGCCGTCGGCGGATCGTTGACGGCCTGCCCGCCCGCGACCGGAAAATATTGACTGCGGATCGCGCCGGCGCTCACGATCTTCGCCTGCAGGTCGGGCTGGGTCCCGTCGATGCCGCTGTCGATGATCGCGATCGTCACCTTGCCGGTGGAGCCCGTGCCGTAATCCCAAGAGGAGAACGCGCTCGTGTTGCCCAGCGAATACTGGCTCGCGACGCCGGGATCGCTGGGATAGACGGACAGCGGGAAGAGCCGGTTCGGCGCGGCCTGCGCGACGCCGGGGAGATTGGCCAAGGCGGACAACGCGGGCACGACGCTCGCGCCGGAGGACAAAGTGATGAGCGCCCAGCCCGGAACGGACACGTCCTCGATCGCGACGCCGCTCACGGCCGCGACCGCGGCGGCGCGTTGAGGGGCGGAAGCGTTCGTCGAGAAATGCACGAGAATCTGCTCGCCGACGACATCCATGCCCCCGGCGCCGACGCCTTGAATGCCCGGGCCCGCCAGATGCTCGACCTTGTACGCGCGCGCGGAGACCGAAAGCGCGAGAAGCGAAGCGGTGACGAGAAGGCGGCTAAGCCGCAACGCCGTTCTCCTTCTTGATGATCCCCACGACCTCGTAGATGTCGTTGACGTCGAACTCGGCGCCGGACTCTTTCGTGCCGAACGTGTCGCCGTACTTCGCCCAGATCGCGCGGATGCCGGCCGCCTTGGCGCCCTTGACGTCGCGGTCGGGCCAATCGCCGACCATGATCGTCTCTTCGGGCTTGGTGCCGAGCACCTCGATCGCCCGGCGGAACGGCTTCGGATCGGGCTTCTTGACGCCGAAGTCCTCCGACGTGATGATCTCGTCGAAGTAGTGGTGCAGGCCGAGGCTGACGATGCGCAGCCAGACCTCCATCTTCGGCGCGTCGGAGAGGACCGTGAGCTTGATGCCCATCTTCATCAGCTCCATCAAGGTCTGGTTGACGCGCGGGTACAAGGTCATCGTGCCGTTCTTCGAGCGGCGGTACGCGAGGATGCCCGACGCCAGGATCTTGTAATCGATGGCGCCCAGCTTCGCCTTGAGAATCTTGTCGAAGATCTTCTGGTCCTCGATGCCCTCTTTCCAGTAATGATCGAAGAACTCTTTGATGAGGTCGTCCTTCTTGCCCGGCAGGCCGGCGTCCATCATCCCCTCGACGGCGGCGTCCACCGCCGTCCGCTTCATTTTCATGAAGTCGGTGAGCGTGTTGTCGATGTCGAAGATGACGCCCTTGATCAAGGGATTATTCCTTGACGCGCTCGACGTAGCTCGAGTTGCGGGTGTCCACGCGAATCTTGTCGCCTTCCTTAACGAAGAGCGGCACGTTGATCTCGAGACCGGTGTCCATCGTTGCGGGCTTGACCATATTGGAGACGGAGTCGCCCTTCACGCCGGGAACGGTCGAGACGACGGTCAGCACGACGTTGGCGGGAAGCTCGATGCCGGTGAGCTTGTCGTCGACGTAGACGGCGAGGACTTCCATGTTCTCGCGCAAGAACTTGACCTGGTCGCCCAGGAGTTCCTTCGGGTAGTGGATCTGTTCGTAGGTCTCGTTGTCCATGAACACCGCGCTCGAGCCCTCATCGTAGCTGTAGGTCTTCTCGCGCTTCGTGACGGGGACGTCGCGGAACTTCGTGCCGGACGCGTAGGAGCGCTCCATGACCGCGTTGTTGGCGAGGTTGCGCAAAGTGGTGCGGTAAACGGCCGCGGACTGCGACTTGCGATGGTGCTGGAAATGGATGATTTGGAGAATCTGTCCCTCATCTTCGAAGACGAGACCGTTGCGGAACTGCGAGGTGTCGATCATTGGTGCTTCCTCCTGAAAATTGCGGGGCAAAACCGCCCTTTCATCCTACTAAATAGCCCGGAAACCGTGCTACAATGAACTGACTTACCTTATGAGCGCTCACGAACGCCTCGCCGAGCTCAAGGACCTCCTGGACGCCAAAACCAGGCTGATGCAGGACGTGGCCCACGAGCTGAAGAACCCCCTCTCGGTCATCCACGGCTACGCGTCCTACCTGACGAAGGAGACGGTCAGCCCCGAGGAGACCCGCAAGGCCCTGAAGGCCGTGCTCTCCAACGCCGAGCGCCTGATCGGGCTCGTCGACCACCTCCAGGAGGCCGTGCGCCTCGAATCCGACGGCTTCACGCTCGAGACGCACCCGATCGAGGGAGCCACGTTGCTGCAGGAGTCCGTGGAGTCGGTGGAGCTCGAGGCCGCGCGCCGCGGCGTCCGCCTGCACTGGCGCAGCCCCGTCGGCGATTCCCTGCTCGTGAGCGCCGACTCGCGCCGCGTGCTCCAGGTGCTCGGAAACCTTCTCAGCAACGCCCTCAAGTTCACCCCCGAGGGCGGCACGATCGACTGCTCCGCCCACCGCGACGGGGAGTTCGTGCGCTTCAGCGTCATCGACACGGGCGCCGGCATCCCCGCGGACGAGCTGCCGATGCTCTTCGACCGCTTCTACCAGGCCGAGGGCAACATGCAGAAGCGCAAGGGGCTCGGCCTGGGCCTCGCGATCTGCAAGGGCCTCGTCGCGGCGCACGGCGGGCGCATCTGGGTGGAGAGCCTTCCCGGCGCGGGCTCGGCGTTCAACTTCACCCTGCCTGCCGTCTTGACTTCGAACTACTCTCCGCGCTAGAATCGGCGGGCGGGGCCAAAGGTCCCGCCAAGGAGGTAGGTCCAATGGTCCGATTCCTCTCCGCCGTACTGCTGTTCTCCGCCGTCAGCGCCTCCGCCTCGCCCGCGATCCCCTCGTTCGAGTTCTCCGCCGCCCAGCTGCAGACCGCCGTCGCCGCGCTGCGCGGAGCGCAGATCAAGACCAAGGCCGGCGATCTCGGGCCGCGGATCTCGCGCCTCGCCTGGGACCTGGAGCGCTTTCAGCGCGACGCGTCGCAGCTGCGGACCGATCTACGCTTCCTGCAGCAGCGCCTGCAGCGACCGGACTCGAACCTGCGCTGGGACGTGCAGCGCTTCACGCGCGAGCTGTCGCAGCTGACGCGCGACGCGCAGTGGCGCCTCAGCGACCTGCGCTTTCTGAGCGCCGAGGCGGTGAAGGACCAGGCGCTCGTCGGGCCGGCGACGCAGCTGCTCAACTCGGCGCGCTGGCTCAAGAGCGAGACGAATTGGCTCGCGATGGACGCACGCTTCGCGACCTGGGACTTCCGTCGGGCGGGGTTCACGTTCGAGGCGATGGACCTCGACCGGGACTCGCGCGACGTCGACGAGCACGCGCAGGACCTTCAAGACGAAGCCGACAAGCTCCTGACGAAAGTCCGGCCCGCTCTAGCGCGGTAAGCGTCGCGAAAGCGACGGATCCAAACGCACGGCCTCGCGCAATTGCGCGTGGCCGTCGCTTTTGCGGCCGCGCCGCAGGAGCAACAAGCCGAGATTGAAGCGGGCCGACGCGAACGACGGATCGGCCGGCTTCAGATCGACGGCCTGCCGAAACAGCTCGGCCGCGCGGGCGTCGTCGCCCCGGGCCGCGAGGATCGACGCGAGGTTCACGCGCGCCTCCGCGTCGCGCGGCTCGAGACGGATCGCGTTCTCCAAATACGGGACGGCCTCGGCGCCGCGGCCCGCGACGAGCAGGGCGACGGAGAGGTTCGAGCTCGGGAGATACGCGTCCGGCTGGACGGCGGCGGCGCGGGTCCAGAGTGCGACGTCGTCGCGCCAGTACGACGACTGCCGGACCGTCGCGAACGTCAGCACGACCGCCGCGCCGCACGCGATGACGGCGGCACGCCGGCTCGACAGCCGCTCCAAGCCGAACCCGGCCAGCACCGCGAACGGCATGCACGCCAGATACGAGTAGCGGTCCGCGGCGGCCTGGCGCCCGTTCTGGAGCAGACCCGAGACGGGGGCGAGCGCCGCGAGGTACGCGAACCACGCGGGGACCGCCCACGCGCGAACGCGGCGATGGAAGCACGCGGCCGTGACCGCCGCCGCGCAGGCGGCGCCCGGATAGGACGCCGTCCGGATCGCTCCGGCGTCCAAGGGCAGAGCGTAATAAGGAGAAAGCCCCGCCGGGAGGAGCGTCTTGCTCAGGTAGAACCACGCTCCCGATCCCGCGACGAGAAGACGGTCGAACAGCGGCAGGTCCAGGCCGTGCAGCTCCCCCGTTTGAAATCCGCGCAGGTTCATGCACGCCGCGAAAAGGCCGATGGCGGCGTGCGGAAGCAGCCGGGCAAAGGGCTTGCGCCCGTCGAGCGCGAGGAGGAAGGGAACCACCGCGATCGCGGTGCCCTTCGACAGCATGGCGCCCGCGAACGCCAGCGCCGAGAGACGGCGACGCTCCTCGAGCCAAAGGAAGATCGACAGCACGGAGAAGAATCCCGACAGCACGTCGCGGCGCTCGGTGAGCCAGATCACCGATTCGACGCGCAGCGGATGCAGCGCGAAGACCAAGGCCGCGCCGACGGCCGCGGCCTCGGCGTTCTTCCCCCGCGGCAGCAGCGCGCGGCACGTCGCGAAGAAAAGCCCGGCGGTCGCGGCGTGAAGCAGCACGTTCGTCCGGCGGAACGCCCCCGGATTCAGCCCCCACAGCTCGTAGTCGACGGCCCAAGAAAGCCACGACAGCGGCTGCCACGGCCCGTAATGGCGCGTGGTCCACATCCACTTCAGATGCGCCCACGACAGCCCGCGCCACCGGTCGTTGTCGATGAGATTCTTCGCGTCGTCCCATTGGAGGAAGCGCGCGGCCGGAGCGAGGCTGAACACGGCGAAGACGGCGAGCGCGACGAAGATCGGCGTCCATGTCCGGTTCATGCGCCGCGTTTCCGGAGCCAGAGCCGGCCGCAGCCGGACGGCTCGAAGTGCTTGTCGAACGCCGCCGTGACGCCCTTCGGCAGGCGCTCGAGGCAGGAAACGCAGCGGATGGCCGCGCGCGTGCGCGGGGAGGTGAGGGCCTCCGTGAACTGCGCCTCCAGCATCGCGGGCTCATAATACGACTGACTGTCCTCGGGAACGAACCAAATGAACGCGGCGTGCGGACGGTGGAACGAGTCGCCCGTCCAGGAGTCCCACACCGCCGCGCCGTTGGGCAGATACTCGGTCGCGCACCGCCAGCGCAGCCGCTGCTCGTCGTTGCCGTAGCGGATGAGGAAGACCGCGTTCGCGGCCGGGATCAGAAACGAGAAGGCGAGCGCTGCGGCCGCGATCTTCCCGCGGGCGCGGTCCGAGCGGATCCAGCCCGTCGTCTCGGCCGCCGCGAAGCCGGCGAGGAACGGGGCGACGAACAGCAGGTGCTGCGGGTACGCCGAGGGCGTCACGGCGAGGCCGGCCAAGGCGAACGCGAGGGCTCCGGCCTCCTCGGGACGCTCGCGCCAGCGCCGCAGGCCTATAATGCCCACGGCCCACATCAGCGGATCCGTCGTCAGCGAGGGCTTGACCGTGGCGGCCCACGCGACGCGCGCGCCCGGGAAGCCGGCGTTGTAGAGGAAGTAGTACGACCACAGCCGGGAGAGTCCTCCGCGCGCCGCGAAGTAGGCGACGCCGGCGGCGAGCACGGCCGCCGCCGCGAGCGCCGTCTCGCCGAGGAAGCGTGCGCCCCCTTTCTCGCCGGCGCGCCGCCACGCCGCGGCGAGGAGCATGCCGGCGGCGGGGAACACCGCCTTCGGCGTGCACCACAGCGCGAGCCCGAGCAGCGCCCCCGCGAGCGGCCCCGCCGCTCTGGCCGGGCGCGAGAGCGCGTACGCGGCGGCGAGGACGAGGAGCATCGCGGGCACGTCGGGCCGGATCTCGAGCGATTTCTGCGCGAAGGCCGTGAAGGCCGCGAGCCACGCGGCGGCGAGCGCCCCCTCGTACGGCGAGGCGCCGCGGCGCGGACGCGCGGCGAGCAGCAGCGCGCACAGCCAAAAGATCGAGACGAAGATTCGCCCGGCCAGCGCCTTATCCGCCGGGTCGTGCGGCGCGTCGACGATCGGGGCCAGCGCCGCCCAGAACAGGGGGCCGTGATGCTCGAAGAAATCCCGGAACGGCAGGTTTCCGCGCGCCACGAGCAGGGACGCGTGCAGATGCTCGAGCTCGTCGGTGTCGTAGTAGCGGCGGGCGACGAGGCCCGCGCGCAGAACGGCCGCCGCGAGCAGCGCGGCCGCCAGGCCGCACCAGGCCCAGCGTCTCAGGGACATAACGCGCGCGCGAGCGAGCGCCATGCATCAAACGCAATCTCCTCGGGCCGGGCGGAGACGTCGAGGCCGGCCGCCGCGAACGCCGCGTCGACCTCCGTCCTCGGCTTGCCGATCGCCTTCGCCAGCACGCCCGCCGCCATCTTGCGGCGCTGAGAGAACGCGATTTTTGCCAGGCGCCAGAACGCCTTCTCCTCGGCCTTCGGCAGGCGCGGAGTCTTCTGCCGCGTGAGCACGACGACCGCGGACTCCACGTTCGGCACGGGCATGAAATGGGACCTGGGCACCTCGAACGCGAGTTCCGCGTCGGCGCGCGCGAGCACGGACAAGGATAGCAGGCCGTAGTCGGCGCCGCCGAGTTTGGCGACGATGCGTTCGCCGACCTCGAGCTGGAACATCAGGACGGCGCGGTCCCACTGGTCCCAGTCGAGCAGACGTTGCAGGATCGGCGTGCCGACCGCGTAGGGCAGGTTGCCGACGACGATCCACGGCCCGGGGCCGAGCTCGCGCAGGTCGCAGCGCAGGAAATCCTCGTTGATCGTCTTGAGGTTCTTGGCGGCCTCGGGGCCGACCATGCCCGGGAGCTTGCCCGCGATGATCTCGTCGAGTTCGATCGCGGTCACCGGAGCGCCCGTCGCGAGCAGCCGGCCCGTCAGGGCGCCGCGACCGGGGCCGATCTCGAGAATCTTATCGCCGGGGCCCGCGTTCGAGAGCCCCGCCACCGCGTCGCGGGAGCCCTCATCGCGTAGGAAGTGCTGGCTTAATCTCGCTCCCATGCTAGACCCCCGCCGCGCTTCCGCCCCGGCGGCGGCGCAGCAAATCCTCGCCGATCTTCCAGACGTCGCCGGCGCCGAGCGTCAGCACGACGTCGCCGGGGCGCAGGTCGCGGGCCGCGTCGAGCGCGCCCGGAAACGGAAGAGCCTTCACGCCGGTCTTGCGGATCCCGTCAACGATGATCTTCGACGTGACGCCGCGCAGCGGCTTCTCCCCCGCCGCGTAGATGTCGGTCACGTACACGAGGTCCGCGCCCTTGAACGCCGCGCCGAACTCCTTCGCGAGGAGCTTCGTGCGGCTGAAGCGGTGCGGCTGGAAGATCACGACGACGCGCTTGGCTTTCCACAAGCCCGCGACGGCGGAGAGCGTCGCGCGCACCTCGGTCGGATGATGGCCGTAGTCGTCGACGAACTCGACGCCGGCGGCGGAGCCGAGCCGGTCCATGCGCCGGCCGACGCCGCGGAAATCCGCGAGCCCCTTCGCCAGGCGCTTCAGGTCGAAGCCGAGGAAGTCTCCCGCGGCCAGCGCCGCGAGCGCGTTCGAGACGTTGTGGCGCCCGGCGACACGCAGGCGCAGGGTCAGGACCTTCCTGCCGCCGCGGAGGACGTCGCACTGCGAGCCGTCCTTGCCGAGGCGCACGTTCTGGGCGCGCCAATCGGCGCCGGCGGAGAAGCCGAAGGTCACGACGTGCCGCGTCACGCGCGGGCGGATCGACGCGAGCGCGGGGTCGTCGGCGCACAGCACCGCCGCCCCGTAGAACGGAAGCCGGTGCAAGTGCGCCACGAACGCGTCCTTAAGCGCGTCCATCGTCTTGTAGTGATCCATGTGGTCGTTGTCGATGTTCGTGACGACCGCAACGAGCGGCGTCAGAAACAGGAACGAGCCGTCGGATTCGTCGGCCTCGGCGACGAGATACTCGCCGATGCCGAGCTTCGCGTTGGAGCCGATGTTCTTGAGCTGGCCGCCGATGATCATCGTCGGGCCGGCGCCGGCCTCCTTCAGCGCCATCGAGACGAGCGAGGTCGTCGTGGTCTTGCCGTGCGAGCCCGCGATCGTGACGGTCTTCTTCATGCGTCCGAGCTCGGCCAGCATCTGGGCCCGCAGGACCACCGGGATGCGGCGCTTGCGCGCGTAGGCGACCTCGGGGTTGTCGGCCGCGACGGCCGACGACACGACGACGACCTGCGCTTTGGCGGCTTGCGCCGCCGAATGCCCCTCATAGACGCGCACGCCCGCAGCCTGCAGGCGGCGCGTGGTCTCGGTGGACTTCGAGTCGGAGCCGGAGACCTTGTAGCCCAGGTTGTTCAGCACTTCGGCGATGCCGCTCATGCCGACGCCGCCGATCCCGACGAAATGGATGCTGCGCACGAACGACTTCATCAAACCGTCCCCGCGTCGGCTCATTTTCCGGCTCCTTGGGCCTGCTTCCCGGCGGCGGGGCGCATCAGCCACTTGAGGCCGTCGGCGGCGGCCTTGTTCTTCGGCGCGATCTCGAGCGCCTTGCGCAGCGCCGCGACGGCGCCGGTCTCGTCGCCGATCATGACGGAGGAGACGCCGCGCCCGAGCCACGCCGGGACGGAGGACGGATCGAGCTCGGACGCGCGTCGAAACGCCGAGTCGGCGCGTTGGCCCTCGCCGACGGCGGCGTGCGCGAGGCCAGTCGTCGTCCACCAGTCGGCGTCGTCGGGATGATCCGGCTTCTCGTCGCCCTCCGGTAGCACCTCGGCGACGAGCGCCATCCAGCCGGTGCCGATGACCCAGAGCCCCATGTCGTTGCCGACCTGGCGCGGCTGGTAGCTGACCTTCGCCGGGTTCTCGGCGTCGGCATGGCCGGCGGACACGGGATGCGTGAAGGTCAGGTTCATGCCGAGGCGCGCGTCGGTGTCGGACGGGGCCTCGCGCATCGTCTTGCGCAGGTCGTCCATGATCCGGTTCACCTGCTCCTCGCGCGGGCCCGCGTCTCCGGGCTTGAGCGAGTACTCGCGCCGCACCGCCTGCGGCGAGGCGTCGCCGGTGCCGTCGTGCGCGCGCGAGAGCGCCTTCTTGAGGCTGCGTCCCTCGCCGGGCTCGCTGCGGACGAGCTTCGGGCGCGGCAGGAACACCGCGTCCACCTTCATCATGGCGCCCTGGTCGAGCGGCACGCGGCGAAGGTTGCGCTCGAACACCGCCAGCGGATCGTTCTCCTTGGCCGGATCCTCCGCCTGGGGCTTCGGAGCCTTCTCAGGCAGTTCCCCCGGCTTGGCCGCCCGCTTGCCGCCCGCGTAGGAGACCGACAGCTGCAGGCCCGGACCGCCGCTCTCGGGCGTGAGGAAGAACGCGTCGAGCAAAGTCGCGCGCGCCTTCGCGCGGTCCCCGGCCTTCAGTTGAAGCCTCGCCAGACGCATGCGCGCGACCGAGTCGCCGGGCTTGAGCGACACCGCGCGCTTGAGCGTGGCCGTCGCCGCCTTGTCCTCGTGGAGCCGCTCCTCGGCGCAGCCGAGTTCGAGCATCGCGTCCTCGTAGCCGGACTCGAGCTTGACGGACTCGCGCAGCTGCTCCGCGGCGTCGGCGTCGCGCCCGAGCTTGCGGTACAGCTGGCCGAGCTGGAAGCGGTATAGGGGATTCTTCTTCT
>JBBQVX010000071.1:0-19186 GCA_038211115.1 Elusimicrobiota bacterium
AGGCGATCTTGAGGGCCTGGAGTTTGTCGCACGCGGCGTCATCGAGGTCGAGGCCGTTCGTCTCGATCTTGATCTCGACGCCGCCCTGGGTGAGGGTCTCGAAGATCTCGAACGCCCAGGGGCTGCCCATCGGCTCGCCGCCGCCGAAGGCGACATACGCGATGCCGTTGGACACGATCTGGCGGGTGAGCGACAGCGCCTGCTCGCGGTTCATCTCGTCGGGCCAAGCCTTGTCGGGCCCCGACTCCTCGCAGCAGTGCAGGCAGCGGCCCGTGCATCGGTTGCTCAGCTGCCAGGCAAGAAAGAGAGGGGCGCCGTAGTCGCCCACGGACGCCCCCCTCCGGTCCATCTTAGGTGAAGCGGATGTACGGCTGGGCCATCACGCGCTCGGAAACTTCCTCAAGAGAGGGCGTCTCCCAAGCGAGCTTCGGCTCGGCCTTGGCATCCGTCACGGTTTTCTGGTCGTTCATGTGGTACTCCTTGTTGCCCGTCAGACCACGGCGGGCATATCTTCAAATTTTTCCAGTCCGACCCACTCATTGGCCTTCGCAGCCGCCGCCGGGTCCTCCGCCAGCTCCTCGAGCGCCTCGCGGACTCTTGGATTGGACCAGGCGTTCTTGTACGACTCCCAGGCCGAGAGCAAATCTTGCGTTTTGAGGTCGGCGCATGTAAAGGGCAACGGGGCCGCGACCTTCACGCGCCCGTCGGGAAGTACCAATAATGTGCCGGAGGGCTGAAAAGCGCGGTGCGCCATTTCCTCTTCGAGGGAGAACGGCTTGTAGCACAGCTCCATGCGGCCGGCGAGCTCGCGCTCCTTGCGCTCCAGGACACGCAGAAAGGCAGCGTATTCGGCCTTCGAGGGCTCGAGCTTGTCCCACAGCTTGGCGGCCGTGCCCAGGCGCATCAACTGGCCCGTGTTGAACCGGAAGGCGCCCAAGGACGCCGCCAGATCGATCACGGCTTCGGCCTCGAAGATGTTCAGGCGCGTCGGAGCGAAGGTGATCTCGAGCGGCAGGCCCGCGGCGACCGTCTCTCGACACGCCGCGACCGCCCTCTCCAAATTGCCGTTGATCCGCTGCCGGCCGTACACGGCCTGCGACGCGCCGTCCAAGGAAATTTGGACGGATCGGATGCCGAGGCCCTTGAGGCTCGCGACGTTGAAATTGTTGCCGTTGGTCTCGATCTTGAGCAGGACGCCGCCGTCCGAGAGAATCTTGCAGATTTTGGCGAAATGCGGGACGAGGGTCGGCTCGCCGCCCACGATCATCGCGTACGGCACGCCCGCCGCGACGATCTGATCCGATAATCGCACGGCCTCATCCACGGTCAATTCGCCTTTCAAGGCCTTGCCGGGCGCCGAGTCCGTGCAGCAGTGCAGGCACGCCAGGTCGCAGTCACGCGTGAGCTGCCAGGTGACCATCGTCGGAGCGGCGAAGGCTTCGATCCTCATGAGAGGGCCACGCACAGAGCGAAGATCGCGGTCGTCAGCGCGTAGCACTGCACGATCGCGCGGATGGCCGGCATGAACAGGCGCGGGGTGTCCCACGTGGACGCGCCGGCGCGCAGGGACATGATCCAGAGCGGCAGGCCCGCGGCGGCCGCGAGCAAGGTCAGCTTCGGGAACACGCCGAAGGCGGCGGCGGCGGGAATGATCAGGAGCCCGAGCGCCGACATCGCGAGATACAGGTAGCGGCCGTTCTTGCGCCCGAGGCGCACGACCAGGTTCTTCTTGCCGACGAGGCGGTCCTGGTGGAAATCGGGGATGTTGTTGACCGTCGCCAAGGCCGTGATCAGCAGGCCCGGTACGAGCGACGCCAGCAGCGCGGCCCAGGAGAAGCGGTGCGTGTGCAGGTGCAGGGAGCCGAGCACCATCCACGGCCCGTAGGAGAGACCGATCACGGTCTCGCCCAAGCCTCGGTACACCCAGCGGACCGGCGGGCCGACGTACCAGACCGCCGCCGCGCCGCCGAGCAAAGTGTACAGGACGATCGGCCAGCCGCCTTCCCACGCGAGGTAGAAGCCGATCGAGGCCGCCAGCGCGAACGCCGTCACGCCGAGCGAGAACATCCACTCGGGAATGTATTCCTCGGCGTCGGGGTTGAACACGCGGTCCGTCCCCATCTTCGCGTCGTAGTACTCGTTGAAGCTCTCGACGCCGACGACCGACAGGAATATCCCGAACAGCCCGAGCGCGAAAATGCCGGGCTTAAAGGTCTTCTCGACGCCGTACGCCCACGCGCCGCCCAAGAAGTACGGGAGCAGCCCCGCGTACAGGAAGAACCTGTAGCGCACGACCGACGCGACCTTCATGACGAGGGTCTGCTCGGCCGGAGCGTGAGGCGCTTGGAAGACGTCGGTCATGCGGCCCCGACCTCCTCCCACTGGTGCAGGCGGGACACGATGTTCGGGTCCTCGGCCAGGCGGTCGATGAACGCCTCGACGCGCGGGCTCTTCCACGCCTTCTGGAACTGAGCCCACACTTGGCCGAGGGTCTGCTTGCGGAGGTCGCCGCACGTGAACGGCAGCGCGTTGATGAGCTTGACCATGCCGTTGGGCAGGATGATGAAGAGCGCCGCCGGGTTGAGCAGGCGGTAGCGCAGCTCCTCGAGGAGGCCCATCTCGTGATAGTACACGCGCATCTTGCCCTTGTACTGCTCGGTCTTCTGGGCGAGCGTCGCGAAGAACTCGGGGTAGTCGGCCTCGTCGGGGGCCGTGATGCCCCACGTGCGCACCGCGTTGCCGGTGAACATCAGCTTGCCGGTGTAGAACGAGTAGGCGCCAATCGAATACGCGAGGTCGACGGCCGCGCCGATCTCTTTAATGTTGAAGCGCGCCGGCACGAAGTTGATCTCGATGGGAATGCCCGCCTCGCGCAGATTCTTGATCCCGTTCAAAGCCTCATCGAAACGACCATGGACGCGCATCTTATTGAACGACGCGCTGCTGGCGCCGTCGAGCGAGACCTGCACGGCCTTGACGCCCAAGTCCTTGAGCTTCGCGCAGTTCTCTTTCGTCAGATAGTGGCCGTTCGTCTCGATCTTGAGGCCGACGCCGCCCTTCGTGATGCGCTCGACCATCTGGAAGAAGTCGGGGCGGACCATCGGCTCGCCGCCGGAGAAGGAGACGTAGGGCACCTCGGACTTCACGAGCTGGTCGATGATGCCGAGCGCCTGCTCGGTGGTGAGTTCGTCTTTGAACGCCTTGCCCGGGCCGCTCTCCTCGATGCAGTGGAGGCACGCGAGGTTGCACTCGTTGGTGATCTGCCAGGCGACGTACAGGGGTGCTGCGAGGTCCGACGTCTGTTGGTCTTCCATGGGTTTACTCGACGATCAATCCTTTTTCCTTCAGCTGCGCGAGGAACGACTCGGCTTCGGTCGCCATCTTGCCGGTGGGGTCCTCGAACTTCTCCTTGAGCTTCGCGACGAGGTTTCCGGACTCCGCGCCCGCGATGACCTCGCGCACGACCGCCGCGCCGGTGGGGCTCAGCGTGTAGACCTTCTCGGAGCGCGTCTCGAACAGGACCGCGCCGAACTTCTCTTCCCGGAACTTCACGAATGGAGCAAGCTTCATGATTCCCTCTCTGTGGGCGACGAGGCAGGAGTTGGCGTCCCAGACCTCGCGCGCCGCGATCTCTTCCATCTCACGGCGCACCTTGCGCCGGCTCGCCTCGTCCGCCGGGTCGGCTTGGGCCGCTTCGGTCTCCGAGACGATAAATTGTCCGCTCGTCCATGATTTGCGCAGCAGGGATTCGTAGGACATCAGAATTCCCTCTTGGCCATGATCTCGACGAAGAAACCGAGTTCCGCGGCCTCGGCCTTGCACGGCAGCTTGCTGACCATGGACAACATGGAGTTCACGATTTCACGGCCCTTTTCGCGCGTCTGCTGAATGTGGCCGCGATCCTTCAAGAGCTTGGCGATCTTGGCGTGATCCGGCTTGTCCTCGTTCCACAGCGCCAAGAATCCGGGGCGGGTCTTTTGATCTTGAATTGCGTAGATGCAGGGCAAGGTGAGCTTGCGATTGGCGAGGTCCTGGCCTTCGTCCTTGCCCGAGACTCGATCGGTGAGCGTATAGTCGTGAATGTCATCGACGATCTGCAGCAGGATGCCGGCCGCGCACGCGAGGCGCGGCGGATCGCTCTGCGAATGCGGGAAGTTCGAGAGCTCGGACAGGACGGAGCCGGCCCACTCGAACAGCGCTCCCGTCTTACGCGAGGCGACGCCCATGTAGGCGTCGACGGTGACTTCCAGGGAGCCCTTCAGAAACTCCTCCTGCAGCTCGCCGACCGTCATCTCGCGCACGGTGGTCACGAGGAGCTTCGGCGCGTTCGGGGAGATGTCGATGGCCTCCTCGAGGCCCTGCGCGAACGCGAGGTCGCCGAGGAGGAGGCCGGTCGTGGTGCCGAAGATCTTGTTGGGCGTCGGATGGCCGCGGCGCAGCTCGGCCTCGTCGACGCAGTCGTCGTGGAGCAGGCTCGCGTTGTGCACGAGCTCCATGGCCCGGGCGACGCCCTCGGCCTTCTCCTGGTCCACGCCCAGGGCGCCCGCGAGGAGCAAAGCGAAGCGGGAGCGCAGCATCTTGCCCGGCCGGCCGATGTGGGCGGCCAACTCCTGGCCCACGCGCCCTTCGATCCGGCGGGCGCGGCTCTCCAGACCCGAGCGGACCCGGGTAAGAGAATCTTCCACCTTTAATAGAGAAATCGGCATGGGGCTCTCAATTATACCACGGCTACGCCATCGCCTTGAGTAAGGTGACTACTTTCGGCATCAAGGCGTTTTTCTCCTGTTTAGCCAGCTTTCCAAGCACGAAATCGAGCGTCCGGACCAGCTCCAGCAGTTCCGTGAGCTTCTTACGGAAGGCGGCGGCCTCCTTGCCGTCCCCCGCCTCACGCAGGCACTCCTCGAGGGCCCCGATCACGGGCTCGATCTCCCTCTTCTTGCGCTCCCGGGCGATGCGGCAACACATGTTCCAGACGTCCTTTTCGCTCTGGAAATACTCCTTGCGCTCGCTGCCGACCGAGACGCGCCGGATGAGCCCCCAATCCACGAGCGCCCGCAGGTTCATGTTGGCGTTGCCCCGGCTGATCTGGAGTGCCTCCATGATCTCATCGGTGGAGAGGGCGGCTTCGGCGGCCATCAGGTGAGCGTGGACGCGGGCCATGGTCTTGTTGATGCCCCAGCAGGAGGCCATCTCGCCCCAGGTGGCGATGAACCGCTCCCGCGCCTTCGTCAGCTTGTCGTCCATGATTATCCTATTTTCAGTATTTACTGAAAGTATGATACATCACGATCGGTCTTGCGTCAAGACCCGGGCGGTCCTATACTCCAAGGGATGCGCGCCGAGCGGATACTGGTGGTCGAGGACGACCAAGGCTGGATCGAGCTGCTTAAGCTCTGGTTCACCACCGCGGCTTACGCCCGGGTGGAGTACGCCGTGACCGGCGCCCAGGCCCTCGAGGCCGCGGTCCAGCGCAAGCCCGACTGCATCCTCCTCGACTTCGGACTTCCCGACCAGAACGGCAGCGTGGTCTGCGGCAAGTTGCGCGCGATCCCCGATCTCTCCCGCGTGCCCGTGGTCCTCTTCACCGGGCACGGCCGGGAGAAGATGCTGGGCCTCGAGAACGGCGCGGACTACTTCGTCGCGAAGTCCGACAACCCGCGCGAGCTGATGACCACCCTCGACGCCCTTTTCCGACGGGCGCGCCAGGACACGGGCGTGCACGTCCACGGCGATCTCGCCCTGCGCAGCATGGACCGCCAGGTCCTCTGGAAGGACGCCCCGGTCGCGACGTTGACGCCGAAGGCCTTCGCGCTGTTCCACATTTTGGTCGAGCGCGGGCCGCAGCCGGTCTCGCGCGAGGACCTCTACCGCATGGTCGAGGGGGTCGAGAACCCCGGGCTGTCGCGCGCGCTCGACGTCATGCTCAACCGCCTGAAAAAAACTCTGCCGAAGGAGCTGGCCGAAAGAATCGTTAATGTGAAGAATTTTGGTTATTGTTTCCTAGAGGATCGGCATGTAACCAAGCCGTAACTCCGTGTAACACGACGGTGAATTTACGGTAAACATTCCGGCTGTTAGACTCCTGTGGTAGTCGATTGGCCGAGAAGGGCACACCCGGGGAAACCCGGGGCCGCAAAGCCGAGGGGCTGACGGCGCGTAAAAAGCGCACAAGCCGGCCGGGCCGCCGAAACGAACGACTCCCAACCGATCATGGTGAAAGGGGTCTACCGAAGAGTCGTCCTGGCGATGCTGGCGGTCGCCGCTTGCGCCGACGCGGCGCGGGCCTCCCAGGACATACAGGAGATGGCCAAGGTCATCGTCATGACCGCCGGCACCCGCGGGATCAAGCGCGTGGCCATCGTCCCCTTCACGGGCCCCCGTGGAGCCTCCTCCTACTCCGGCTCGATCATCTCCGAGCGCCTGGTCAGCCATATCCTTGCCCGCGGCCAGCTCGACTTGATCGAGCGCCGCCTCCTCGATAAGGTGCTGGAAGAGCAGCGCCTGGGGGTCTTCGGCATTATGGATCAGGACACGGTCAAGACGCTCGGCAAGGTCCTCGGCGTCGACGCGATCCTGACCGGCAGCATCGTCGAGCTGCACAACGAGCGCGTCGAGATCAACGCGCGCCTGATCAACGCCGAGACCGCGCAGGTCATCGCCGCGGACACCGTGCGGGTGAGCAAGGACTGGGAGGACCGCCCGATCGGTGAGGACATGTCGACCTGGATCGTCCCCGTCCCGCAGCTCAACGGCGACTTCTTCCGCAGCGGCGGAACGACCTGCCTGTCGCGCGTGGACGAGGTCGAGCGCCGCCTGCTCGATTTCAAGGCCCGGTACTGGGCCGAGCGCCTGAAGGACCCTTCGTTCACCCTGCGCTCGCTCAAGCGCAACCCCGGCTCGGAGATCCATGACGAGGATCTGCGGCGCGAGTTTTACGTCAAAATGCGCGAGCGCTACGACGCCCCTGCGCGCACGCCGCTGCTGCCGTCGGAGCAGGCGGCGCTGGCCAAGGGCCTGGAAGAGGTCAAGGTTTTGACGGGGCTTTGCGGAAGCTGATTTAGGAGGATGCATGGATATGAGATTCGTCGGACTGACGGCGCTGGCGCTGCTGGCCGGATGCGGAGGCGTCACGCGCCGCGTGCACGGCGGGACGGTGGACGGGGTCATCAACCAAAAGCCCGTTCACGGCGGCTACATGGAGGCCATCGGCATCGGCGCGTCCGATCCGGAGCTGAAGTCGGACACGCAGCGCAAAGCGCTGGCCCGCGACGCGGCGATCGTCAAAGCGCAGTACGAGCTCCTGTCGATGGTCAAGGGCGTCAGGCTCGAGGGCGGCGTGACGGTGGAGCGCGCGATCGAGAGCGACTCCACGCTGTCGGCGCGCGTCGACGACGTGATCCGCGGCGCCGAGATCCATAAATCCGAGTTCACCGCCGACAACGGCTGCGTCGTGACTCTGCGCCTGCCCAAGTCGGCGCTCGAGAAGTCGCTCGGGAGCCGCCTCCAGTGAGGAAGCTCCTGCTCGCGGCGGCCCTGGCGGCGTCGGCCTGCGCGCACGCGGGGCCGAAGACGAAGATCGTCGAGACCGAGGGGTGGGCGCCGATGGACGCCCGCGGGCTCGCGGACGCGCGGGACCGAGCCGCGAGCGACGCGCGCCGGCGGGCCGTCGAGCAGGTCGCGGGAGTGTCCGTCGAGTCGACCTCGCGCGTCGAGGGCGCGGTCACGACGGAGCAGAAGACGACGAGCCGCAGCCGGGGCTTCGTCGAGTCCTCGAGCCCGGTGCAGGAGGACGTGCGCGACGGCATGGTGCGCGTGCGCCTGCGCGCGCGCGTGCGCGAGGGGACGGCGCCGTACGCGTCCGTCTCCATGAAGATGCCCGAAGGCCCGCTGGCCGACGGCGTCGCCCGCGCGCTACGTTCGATGCGCATCGACATGGACGGCGGCCGCGGCGCGCCCGAGCTGACGGGCGTCGCGAGGACCTCGAACCTGCCGCAGAGCCTGATCCAGGGCACGACCGCGGTGCGCGCGAGCGCGGCCCTGACGCTCAAGGGCGACGGAGCGCCGCTGCGCGTCTTAAGCGCCGCCTCGGGGCTCGACGTCGACCCCGAGGGCGCCGCCGACAAGGCGCTCGAGGCGGCCGGCTACCGCGCGGGCCTCCAGCTCGCCGCCGCGATGGCCGCGCGCGACTAGATCAGCCCGAGCTCGCGGCCGACCACGGCGAACTTCTCGAGCGCGAAGTCGAGGTCCTTCTCGGAGTGCCCGGACGAGACGATCGTGCGCAGGCGGTCCTTGCCGCGGCCCACGATCGGGAAGCAGATCGCGAGCGCGAAGACGCCCTCGTCGAACAGGCGGGCGGAGAACTCCTGCGCCTTCTTCGTGTCCCCGATCAGCACGGGCGTGATCGGCGTCTCGGACGCTCCGGTGTCGAAGCCCAGCTTCTTGAGGCCCCGCTTGAAATGGTCCGCGTTGGCCCACAGCTTCCGGATACGCTCCGGCTCCTGCAGCATGACGTCGATGGCGGCCGAGCACGTCGCGATCACCGACGGCGGGTGCGAGCTCGAGAACGTGAACGGCCGCGCGGTCGAGATCAGGTAGTCGACGAGGCGCTTCTGGCCCGCGACGTAGCCGCCGACCGAGCCGACCGCCTTCGACAACGTGCCGATCGAGACCTGAACCCGGTCGGACACCTTGAAGTGGCTCGGCGTCCCGCGTCCGTTCTCCCCCATCACACCGGAGGCGTGCGCGTCGTCGACCATCACGAACGCCCCGTATGTCTCGGCGAGCTCGACGATCTCGGGGAGCGGGGCCAGGTCGCCGTCCATCGAGAACACGCCGTCGGTCACGATCATCTTCCGCCGCGCGCCGCGCGCCTCCGGAGACTCCAAAATCGCCCGCAAAGCCTTCATATCCTTGTGCGGATAGACCTTGCGCGCGGCCTTCGCGAGGCGCGCGCCGTCGATGATCGACGCGTGGTTGAGTTCGTCGGAGATCAGGAGGTCCTTCGGGTCGCTCATGAGGCTCTGGCAGCACGCGACGTTGACGGTGAAGCCGGACTGGAAGACGAGTGCCGACTCCGTCCCCTTGAACTCGGCGAGCTTCCGCTCGAGGGCGAGATGGATGTCCTGCGTGCCGATGATCGGCCGCACCGCGGCGGTGCCGACGCCGTGACTGTCGATCGCGGCCTTCGCCGCGGCCTTGAGCTTCGGGTGCCCGGTCAGATCGAGGTAATTGTTCGAGGTCAGGTTGACGACCTTCTTGCCGTCCACGATCGAGACCGGCGCCTGATGGCCCGTCACGACGCGCAGCTTGACGAGCCGGCCTTCGGACTTCAGCTGGGCGAGTTCGGCGTCGAGAAAGTCCATCAAACCGTCGGTCTTAGTCGTCATGCCGCGATTATATAGAATGTCCGCCATGAAGCGCACCGACGCCGCGGCGATCCTCCTCCTGACCCTGTGCCTCGCGGGACTGCTCGCGCGCCTGGGCCGGATTCCCGAGATGTCGCTCGACGAAGCCTGGATCGGCATGCTCGCGGAGCGCCTGCGCCACCTCGGCGCCTACACGCCGCACCAGATGAACCGCTACACGGGCCCGCTGTACGCGTGGCTCGTTTCCGCCTGCTTCGCTTGGCGCGGCCCGTCCCTGGAGGCGCTGCGCCTGCCAGGCGCCCTGCTCAACGCGGCGGCGCTCACCGGCCTCTGGCTGCACCTGCGCCGGCGCGTCTCCCCGGAAGCGGCCGCGTCCTGGGTCCTGCTGTGCGCGGGCTCCGCTTATTTCCTCTTGAAGTCACGGGTGGCGTGGGAGGTGTACGCCTTGCATCCGGTCTTGATCCTCGGAACGCTCGCGGCGCTGGCCCGCCCGGGAGGCGGCCCCCTCCTCGTCGCGCTCACGATCATAGGAGTGCAGAACCATTTCATCTACCTCTCGATCCCGGCCTCGCTCGTCGTGCTCTTCGGCGCAAGGGCGTCCTGGCGCGGCGAAAAGGAAGCCGCGGGACCGTTGCGCGACGCGGCGGCGGCGCTCGCGGCCGGCATCGTCCTGGCGCTCGTGAAGTACCCGCTGACCGACGAGGTCTGGGCCGCGCATCGCGCGCCTCTGCTGGCAGCGCTCCTGCTCCTTCCCGCCGCAGCCGCCGCGGCCGTCCGCCTGCTCCCCGCCTCCGTCCTCCTCCTGCCGTTCACGCGGGCGCGCCGGGAGCTTCGCGTCCTGTTCGGCCTCTCGATCACCGCCTTTTTCGTGTGGCACCTCGCCCCGCTCGTCCAGATCTACGCGGGGCCCGTCGTGTTCAAGCGGCTGTTCTCGCTTTCTCTTCCCTGGATCTTGAGCGCGCTGTTTTACGCGTGGGGGCTCTTCCTGTGCGGCCTGCTCGCTTGGACCTGCGGCCGCGCGTGGAACGACGAACGCCTGGGGTTCCACGAGCGCACGCTGCAGCTGTGGCCGGCGGCCTTCGCGACGGTGTTCATCTTCTTCCGCCACACGAGCTCCCTGCGCTACTACTCCCTGCCCGCGCTGCTGGGCACGCTCGCGCTCGCGACGGCCATGCCCCGGCTCGCGCGCGCGGACAGGAGCGGGCTCTACACTTGCGCCCTCGTGACGGCGCTCGCGACGCAATTCTTCCTGCTGCGCGAGCTCGCGGCGCCCGGCGACCGGCGGCCGCTGAACTTCCACGTCGGCTGGCGCAAGGAGAACTCCAGGGATTTCGCCCGTAAGGACGCGCTGTTCGCGGCGTTCGACTCGTCGAGGGCCTGCGCCATCGCCCACGCGGAGAGGAGCTTCATCGCGCTCCCGCTGTTCTTCCACCGCGCCGCCGTGCCCGCGCCGGGCTGCGACCCGGCGCTCGCCTTCGACGCAGATCAGTGCCCGGACTGCGAAAGCGCGCCGTACTACCGCTGGGCCGTCGTGCCCGCCGCGAAGTAGGACGGCGGCCCCTCCTCGGGGAGGAGCTCCCAGAGATCTTCGACCGCGACGGCGCGGACCGCGTCGCGCCGCGCGAGAATCCGGACGTCGAGGCCGAGCGACCACTGCTCCGCCATCACCTCGCCGAGATCGCGGATCGCGGAGGCCAGGGGCCGGCGGCCCGTAGGCCCTTCCACGATGACGAGCTCGACGGACTGGCCCGGCTCCAGGCGTCCTTTCGCGGCCGCGCCGCCCAATAGAACGGCCGCGGCCTTGCCGCGCAAGGCCTTCTTGATCGCGCCGGAGATGCCCTCGGCGTGATCCGCCTCACGCTCGAACAGCGGCACGAGCAGCTCGGACATGAGCCAGCGCCGCCGATCGAGCCGCCACTGGTCCGAGCGGCCGGACGGACGACGCTCGACCAAGCCGAGCTTCGCCAGCGCCGCAAGCGCCATGGCAGCACCCTGGTGGTTGATGCCCGCAATGCGCGCGAGGGCTCGTCCCGACAACGGCGACTTGGCGCGGACCAGGGCGCGGAGTACGGCGAGGCGGCTCGGAGCCGAAAAAACGGCGTCGAGCGGGCGGGCGAGGTGGCCTTTCTGATAGATCATCTTATGTCTAATATTATAGACATATAGGAAGCCCTAGGTCCAATGCCGGAAAAGCATTTCCCGGAAGGCCCGCCCGCCGCGGAAGCGCTTCCCCTACAATAAAACCATGAAAGCGGCCCTCGTCCTGATGCTCGCGGCCCCCTCGCCGGTTCCGCCGACCGTGGCGGCCCCCGCCGTATCGGGAAGCGGGTTTCTGACGGTTTCCCCCACGCTGAGCGCTCCCTCGCTCGCTCTGACGCTGACGCCCGTTCTCCACGCCGCCGCCGTCGAGGTCCCCGACGGCGCGTTCTCCGAGAAGCGGCAGGAGGCGGCCAAGGCGGTTCAGCACGCCCACGCCGAGATCCCCGTCGTCGATTACTTAAAGCGCGCGTTCGACGAGTCCTCCGCGAAGGAGTTCATGGACGGCGAATTCACGTTCGACGGGGCGACGAAGAAGACCGGCCGCGAGCTGCTCTCTTACCTGGTCACGCCGGACGCGCTGAGCGACGGCCTGACGCCCGATCCGGCGCGCGTCGACTTCAACCGCTTGGGCAAGACCTCCTCTCAAATCCGCGAGACCGTCGACGCCGAGGGCGTGCCGTACCATCTCTACGAGCGCGTGCTGGGCGGCGCGTTCCGCGAAGGCCTGATCTACCGCCTCTATAACTCGCTCACGGGCTTCACCTATCACGGCGTGCCCCACGAGATCCGCGCAATTTTCGGCCTCGAGGCCCCGGCCGAGCAGAAGCCCGCCGAGATCGCGAAGAAGTCCGGCCCGACCCCGTTCTCCGAGGCGCTGACCGCCCTGTCCGAGGAAGCCGTCGGGCTCGACGATCCGGAGCTGTTCGAGTTCACCGCGCAGACGGTCGCCGCCGCGATCAAGGCCGGCAAGCTGTCCTCCGACGCCGTGTCTCCCGCCTTCAAAGCCCGCGCCGCGAAAATCGACTTCGACGCGCCTTCGCTCAAGGACGCGGCGCTCACGCTGGCCGAGTCGGCGGAAGGGACTCCGTGGGAGTCCAAGACGGCCGCGCTGCTCGCCCTCCTCGACTAAGGGACGAAGACGACCTTGCCGCAGTCGCGCGCGGGCGAGGTCATCGCCGCGAAGCCCGCCTCGTAGTCCTTCAGCGGGAACGTGTGCGTCACGACGGGCTTCAGGTCGATCGCGCCGGAGCGGAGCAGGCGGTCGGCCTTGTACCACGTCTCGAAGATCTCGCGGCCGACGATGCCGTGCACGCGCACGCCCTTGAAGATCAGGTCGTTGGCCCAATCGAGCTCGATCTTCTTCGAGGGAATCCCGAACGCGGTGATGCGGCCGCCGCTACGCACGTTCTTGAACGCGGACGTGATCGCGGCCTGCGCGCCGGACATCTCGCAGACGACGTCGAACCCGTCCTTCACCTTGCCCGCCTTGATCGGATCCTCGTCGGGAGAGACCACGGTCGTCGCACCCATGCGCAGCGCGAGCTCCGCGCGGTATTTCGAGCCCTCGACCGCGACGATGCGGTCCGCGCCCGAGGCCTTCGCGACCGCGATCGAGAACAAACCCTGCGGGCCGCAGCCCATCACGAGCACCGACTTCGCCGCGACCGGCTCGACGAGCACGGAGTACACCGCGTTCCCGAAGGGCTCGAAGAGCGAGCCTAAGTCGCGCAGGGAGTCGTCGCTGTGCTTCCACGCGCAACGGGCGGGCACGGCCGCGTAGTCGCCGAAGCCGCCGGGGCCGTCGACGCCGATGATCTTCATCTCGCGGCAGACGTGACGCTGCCCGTTCTGGCACTGGTAGCACAGGCCGCAGAAGATGTGGCTCTCGACGGAGACGAAATCGCCCTTCTTGAAGTCGCGCGCGGACGCGCCGACCGATTCGATCGTCCCGCAGAACTCGTGGCCGAACGTGCTCGGCGTCTTGAAGCGCTCGGGCGCCCAGGAGTTCCAGCCGTAGATGGGAAGGTCGGAACCGCAGATGGAAGCGCGGTGGACTTTGATCAGTACCTCGTCGGGCTTGATCTGCAGGTCGCCGGTCGACTCGTAAGCCGCGCCCGGCGCGGGAGACTTCTTGATCAGGGCTTTCATTCGAAGAAATTCCTCGCGACGAAGAGTAGATTCTCCTTCCGTTCGCGTATGCGCCGGTAAAAATACGGAAACCAATGCGTGCCGTAGGGCACGTAGATACGCACCGAGTGGCCCTTCGCGCGCAGCTCCTTCGCCCGCTTGGCGCGGATGCCGTACAGCATCTGCAACTCGTACTCGGACTTGACGAGGCCCGCCGAGTCGAACGCCTTCAACGCCGCCTCGACGCGCTTGTCGTCGTGCGTCGCCATCGCGGGCAGCGGCGCCTTCGCGAGAATCGCCGCGCACTTGTCGTAGTTCGCGTCGACGTCCTTCTTGTCGGGGAACGCGACGGAGGCCGGCTCCTTGTACGCGCCCTTGCACAGCCGCACGCGGACCTTGCGGGCCACCGCGTCGCGGCAGTCGGCCTCGGTGCGCCGCAGCATCGCCTGGAGCACGATCCCGACGCCGGGATGCGCGTCGTGGATCGAGTAGAAGATGTCGAGGGTCTTTTGAGTGAACTTGGAGCCTTCCATGTCGATGCGCACGAAGCTGCCGAGGCGCTCCGCCTCCGCGACGATCGTGAGAAGGCTCGCCTTGGCGAGCTCGTCGTCGAAGCCCATGCCGAGCTGGGTCAGCTTCAGCGAGATGTTTGCGTCCACGCCCGACTCGCCGAGGCGCCGCAGCATCAGCAGGTTCTCGTCTCGCGCGGCGAGCGCGTGGGCCTTATCGTGGCTGTCCTCGCCGAGGTTGTCGAGCGTGGCCTTGAGGCCGTCGGCGTTGAGCGCGCGAACGGCCGCGATCGCGTCGTCGATGCGATCGCCCGCGACGAACCGGCGGGCCAGGAAGGTGAGGGCTCTCATCGCGGCGATTCTATCAAAGGTTGAGGCGATCGAGGAGTGAGCCGGAATGACGCTGGAAAAGCACGATGAGCCAACCCGCCAGGAACAAGACTCCCCCGATCGGCGTGACGGCGCCCCATTTCCTTACGCCGGTCAGCGCGAGGATGTACAGGCTGCCGGAGAAGAGCGCGATCCCCGCGGTGAAGCACCAGGCCGCCTTGCTCGGGCCGCGCAGCCCGGCCAGCAGGAGCAGCGCCAGCGCGTGATAGATCTGGTAGCGCACGCCGGTCTCGAAGATCGCGAGCATATCCGGCTCGAGGCGGGCCTTGAGCGCGTGCGCGCCGAACGCGCCGAGCCCCACGGCCAGGAACATGAACCCCGCGCCAAGACGCATCATGAGATCGGGAGTCATTTCAGCCCCTTCCAGAATTTATTGAAATCCGCGGGCGGCGGCGCCTCGAAGCGCGCCGGGCGCCCCGTGAACGGGTGCTCGAACGCGATGCGGTACGCGTGCAGCATCAGGCGCGGCGCCGCAGGCACGCCCTTGCGGTCGAACTCGTTGTCGCCCATCACCGGATGGCCGATGTGGGCCAGGTGGGCGCGAATCTGGTGGGTGCGTCCCGTCAGCGGCTTGGCCTCGACGAGGCAGCCGATCTTCTTCTTCGTGACGACCCGGAAGTTCGTCTCGGCGGGCTTGCCGAGCGGCGTGACGACGATCTGCCGCTGGCCGGGCTCGCGGCCGATCGGCGCCTGGACGCGAGAGGTCGGCGGCGGGACGCCGCGCACGATCGCGCGGTAGGTCTTGTCCATGAACCGCTCCTTGAACATGTCGGTGAGCGCGGAGTAGGTCTCGGGATCCTTCGCGACGAGGAGCACGCCGCTCGTCGGGCGGTCGAGGCGGTGGACGATGCCGCAACGCGGGGTGCCCGCCTTCAGGATCGCGGGACGATGGACCTGGAGCTCGGCGGCGAGGTTCGTCTCGCGGCCGGCGCGCGCGGCCTCGGGGCTCTTGAGCCAGGAGTCGCCGAGCGGGTGCATGAGGAGGCCCGAGGGCTTATTGAGGACGAGCAGGCGCTTGTCCTCGTAAAGGATCCAGGATTCGAAGTCGTCGGCGGTGGCCGACTCCGTCTCCGGCAGCTCGATGTCGATCTTCTGCCCTTCCAGGATGGGCTCGTCCGCGTCGACGACGGCGCCGTCGACCTTGACCATGCCGCGCTTGATCATGTCCTTCAGGAAGGCCCGGCTGTAGCCGGTCAGGTTCTTGGAGAGAAACGCGTCCAGGCGCGGCAGGTCCGTTTCGACGATCAGGCGTTTCTTCATTTGGATTTTCTCCGTAAAGCGAGGGCGGACAAGGTGGCGACGACGGCGGCGAGCGCAACCCATTGCGACGGGGACAGGCCGAAGGCGAAGGAGCCGCGGTCGTCGCCGCGCAGGAACTCGACGGCGAAGCGCAGCGCGGCGTAGCCGAGGACGTAGCCCGCGAGCCCGCTGCCGGGCCGCCAGCGGCCCTTCTCGATGCGCGGCAGGACGAAGCGGACGAGCACGCCGAACAAGGCGAGGTTGAGCAGCGCCTCGTAGACCTGCGTCGGATGGCGGCACGGGTCGCCCGCGAGCGCCACGCCCCACGGCAAGGTCGTGTGGCGGCCGTAGCAGCAGCCCGCCGCGAGGCAGCCGAAGCGGCCGATGCCGTGGCCGAGCGCTAGCGCCGTCATGCACCAGTCCGCGAGCTTCAGGAACGGGAGCTTGAGCCGGCGCGCATGCCACAGTCCGGCCGCGAGGCCTCCGATCAGGCCGCCGTAGAAGACGAAGCCGTAGCGCAGGGCCTCGAGCGTGAACGCGAAGGCGCCCGGCGTCACGAGGAAGTACATGAGCTTGCCGCCGACGAAGGCGCCGCCGAACACCCAGTAGACGATGTCCCAGATCTGATCCTCGGTGAGCCGCATCGCCGCGCGGCGCGAGACGAGCCAGCGCACGCCCGCGAGCCAGCCGAGCGCTACCAGCACGCCGTAGGTCGAGATCTCGAGCGGGCCGAGCTTCAGCAGGACCGGGAACATCGGCTCCTCCAGAACATGATCCCGCCCGAGGCCGCGACCAGCCCGAGCCCCAGCGCCTGCCCCTGGCTGAACGGCCCGAGGAACGGCAGAGCGTCCCCGCGCAGGAACTCGAGCGAGAAGCGCAAGACGCCGTAAGCCGCGAAATGGCCGGCCGCGACGAGACCGGGCTTACATCTCCCCTTCTCGGTGGCGACCAGAATGCGGTACAGGACGGCCGCGATGACGAGGTCCCCCGCCGACTCGTACAGCTGGACCGGATGGACGGGAACGCCGAGAAGCTCCGGCGGGATCAAAGCGCGGGGATCCCGGAACGAGACGGCCCAGGGCAACGACGCCGGCCGTCCGTAGCAGCAGCCCGCGAGAAAGCAGCCGAGGCGGCCGAACGCATGCCAGATCAAAGCGGCCAGGAACATGTAGTCGGCGAGCTTGAGGAACGGGACCTTCTTCCAGCGCGCGAACGCGAAGACGGCCAGCGGCACGCTCACGAAGCCGCCGAACGCCGAGTAGCCGTTCATGACGGACAGCCCGGAGCCGAAGCCGTACTGGAGCATGTACAGCAGCTTGCCGCCGAGGAACCCCGACAGAGCGGCGACGTTGATCAGCGCCCAATAGCTCTCCTCGTCCGGAAGGCCGATCTTCGCGCGGCGCAGCCACAAGAGCCGCGCGGACACGGCCGCGCCGAGCATGATCATCGCGCCGTAGCCGTAGAGCCGCACCGGGCCGAGGGACCACAGGACCGGCCGCATTACTTCTTCTCGGGCGGCGGGAAGCGGTACTCGATCTCGCCCTTCTTGATGTAGCCGAGCTCGCGCCGGGCGAGGCGCTCGACGGGGCCGTCCCCGGAGCGCAGGGCCTTCAGACGGCCGTCGAGCTCCTTCTCCTCCGTCTCGAGGGCGAGGATTTCCTTATTGAGCCGGCGCAGCTCGAGCCAGTTGCGCGTCAGCGAGCGGAAGCCTCCGTTGCCGAAGAACACGAGGAGCAGCGCGGTTCCGGTCAGGAGGCGGCCCCAGTGCGCGCGGACGAATTCCGACGCGCGCCGGGCCCGATCCTTCACCGCGCTCCGGCCGTGGCGGAGAACGCGCGTCCGCCCGCGTACGAGGCCTTGGGCCCCAGCGCGGCCTCGATCTGGAGGAGGCGGTTGTACTTGGCCAGACGCTCCGAGCGGCACGGCGCGCCGGTCTTGATCGCGCCGGCGTTGAGCGCGACGGCGAGGTCCGCGATGAACGCGTCCTCGGTCTCGCCCGAGCGATGGGAGATGATCGTCGAGAAGCCCGCCTTCTGCGCGTCGGTCACGGCCTTGACGGTTTCGGTGAGCGTGCCGATCTGGTTGAGCTTGATCAGGATCGCGTTCGCGGACTTTTCCTTGATGCCGCGCTCGAGGCGGGAGGGATTGGTCACGAACAGGTCGTCGCCGACGAGGCGCATGCGATCGCCGAGGGCGGCCGTCATCTCCTTCCAGCCGGTCCAATCATCCTGGTCGAGCGGATCCTCGATGGAAACGATGCCGTACTTCGCGGCCCAGCCCGCGTAGACCTTCTCGATCTCGGAGGAGGACAGCGGCTTGCCCTCGAGGACGTACTTGCCGTCCTTGTAGTACTCGCTCGCGGCGCAGTCGAGCGCCAGGCGGACCTTGCCCGCGTAGCCGGCCTCGGCGATCGCGGCCGTGAGGACCTCGAGGACCTCGAGGTGGGTCTTCAGGCGCGGCGCGAAGCCGCCCTCGTCGCCGACCGCGGTCGTCATCTTCATCGCGGCGAGCTTCTTCTTCAGAACCTGGTAGACCTCGGCGCCCTGGCGCAGCGCGTCGTGGAAGGTCGGCGCCTCGGTCGGGACGATCATGAACTCCTGCACGTCGAGGCCGGAGTCCGCGTGCTTGCCCCCGTTGACGACGTTGAGCATCGGCGCGGGCAGGAGCCACTTGTCGGAAGTCAGGCCGTAAGCCTTCCGAAGGAAGGCATAGAGGGGCGTTTTGGCGGACACGGCGGCAGCACGAGCCGTCGCCATCGAAACCGCCAAAATGCTGTTCGCGCCGAGCCGCCCTTTGTTCGGGGTGCCATCGAGCGCGATCATCTTCGCGTCGAGCGCGGGAAGGTCGTCCGCGTCGAGCCCCTTCACGGCCTTGGCGAGTTCGCCGTTCGCGTTCGCGACGGCCTTGCTCACGCCCTTGCCGAAGTAGCGGGCCTTGTCGCCGTCGCGCAGCTCAACGGCCTCGTGCTCGCCGGTCGACGCGCCGCTGGGCACGCCGGCCATGCCTTCCGAGCCGTCGGCCAGGACGACGGTCGCCGACACCGTGGGGTAGCCCCGGCTGTCGAGAATTTCCAGCGCGCGGACGGATTCGATTTTAGACATGGTCAGAATTTCCCCGAGAGCATCTTCTTGCCGGCGTCGATCATCTCCGCCAGGCGCTTGGGCGTATGCGCCTCGGCGTACACGCGGAACACCGGCTCCGTGCCCGAGCTGCGCAGGCCGAGCCACGAGCCGTCGCGCAGGATGAACTTGAACCCGTCGCTCTGGTCGATGCGCCACACCGACGCGCCCCCGAGCTCCAGCGGCGGCTTCACCTTCAGCCGGCCTTCGAGCTCGATGATGTCGCGCAGGCGTTCCATCTTGTAGTTGAGGCGCGCGCCGTGGAACGCGCCCAGGTTCTTGAACAGCCGGTCGCGCACGACCGACAGCGGCTTGCGCTCGAACGCGACGAGCTCGAGCATCAGCACGCAGGCCAGGATGCCGTCTTTCTCGGGAACGTGTCCGCGGACGGACAGCC
>JBBQVX010000072.1:0-19073 GCA_038211115.1 Elusimicrobiota bacterium
AGCCCGCCCGACTCCTCGCCGGCGAGCAGGAACGGGCCCGAGCGCAGAAGCTCGCCCAGGTACTTGAAGCCGACGGGCGTCTCACGAGTCTCGGAGCCGTGGGACTTCGCCACCGCGTCGATAAAGTGGCTCGTCATGACCGAGCGGGCGGCCTTGCCCTTCAGCCCGCGGTTGACGACGAGGTGCTCGTACGCAAGCGCAATGACCTCGTTCGGCTGGATCCAGACGCCGCCCGCGTCGATGATGCCGAAGCGGTCGCCGTCGCCGTCGCACGCGAGGCCGAGCGAGAGCTTCTGCTTCTTGACCTGCTCGGCCAAGCCGGCGGTGGAGATCGGCGTGGGCTCGGGCGAGATGCCGCCCAGCAGCACGTCGCGGTCCTCGTTTCGCGCGAACACCTCGACGCCCAGGCGCTCCTCGAGGAACGAGCGCAGGTACAGGCGCGCGGAGCCGTGCATCGCGTCGACGCCGACCTTGAGCTTCGCCTTCTTGATCGCCTTCACGTCGAGCAGGCTCTCGAGCTGGTCGAAGTAAGACTTGCGGAAGTCGACGGTGTCCGTCCACGCTTCCTTGGCCGAGCGCTCGTCGGTCATCGTCTTGATCGCGTGGTCCCCGAGCAGCTCGATGCGCCGCTCGAGATCGTTGGTCACGGCCGGCGAAGCGGAACCGCCCCAGTAGGGCATCCACTTGAAGCCGTTGTACTGCGCCGGGTTGTGAGAGGCGGTGATCATCACGCCGCCGACGGCCTTATTGGCGAGCACGGCCCACGCGACGGCGGGCGTCGGCAGGTCGGTGGAGGCGAGCAAGGTGCGGATGCCGTCGTTGGCGAACACCGCGGCGACCTCGTGCGCGAAATCCTCGGACTGGAAGCGGGTGTCGTAGCCCACGACGACGGTGGGCACGCGGCTCGGCGCCGTGCCCGCCAGGAACTGGCGATAGTCGTCGCTGTTGTAGCCGACCTCGGGGCTCTCCTTCACGCAGCCCGCGACGCTATGCGCGACCTTACGGACGTTCTGGAACGTGAAGTCGTCGGAGACGACGCCGCGCCAACCGGAAGTGCCGAATCTGATCATTTAGCCCCTTGCGCCTGTTGAATCGTTGGGCGCCATATTAGGATAAGCGGGGGCAAAGGTCAATCTCTGTGTTGAGGCAGCCCATTATAGGTCCTTAGGCCTATTGACGTCTAGGTCCTTAGTCCTATGGCAGTTGGGCGGCCCCGGGGCTATGCTGTGGAGGACGCAAGAAAGACGGGAGAATCCAGATGAATATCCGAACCCCCCTCGCCGCGGCCCTTCTGATGACCTCCTCAGCCGCCATGGCCCAGTTCTTCGGCCCCCCGGAAGACGACATGATCTTCAAGTGCGGCACCGTTCCCTATATCGCGTGCACGGACGCCCAGTTGGCCCGCCGCGCGACCATCCAGAAGAGCGGCGGCTGCCCTCAGCCCGTGACCAACGCCTGCACCGATTACATGATGCGCAACGGGGGCTCCGGGGTCAATCCGGCCGAGACGATGGCGGCCAAGGACCCGGGCGCCGGCAACGAGTGGGCCGACCCGAGCTGCACCCAGATCCCGTGCCGGCTCAAGGATAAGGCCGACGCCGACATGCCTCCGGCGTTCGACCCCAAGACTTTCCAGTCCGAGTTAGCGAAGATTCGCGCCGAGGCGAAGGCGGACGGGGATGAGAATACTTTCGTCGACCTCGGCAACAACCGCTACGGCGTCGTCACTCCGGACGGCATCGTGCGCGCCTGCGGCCCGAGCTCGTGCAACGCGAAGCCGCTCGACCTCGGCAAGTACCCCGGCCTCGCCGACAAAATCCAGGAAGCCAAGAGCCTCAACGGCGGAGCCACATCGCTCAACCCCGACAATCCCAACGGCGGCATGAATGGGAGCAAGAAGTCCGGGCCCGTCGGCATGACCGCCCTCAGCGTCCCGCTCGACAAGGGCGACGGCGGCGACGGCACCCCGACGGGCGGCACCGGCGAGGATAACCCCGTCGTCACCGGCGACGGCGGCTCGGCCGGAGCGCGCAGCCTCGGCGCCGGGATCGCCGGCGACCAGGCCAATCTCGCGAAGGGCTTCGGCGCCTTCGCCACCGGCGGCACGGGCGGCAGCGGTGGGAGCGGCGGCACGGGCGGCGACGTCGCCATGAAGGACGAGGTCGTCAAGGTGGACGGTGCTACGGTGAAGCTCGACGGCGTCTTCACGTACACCCGCCTCAAGAAGAACTCCGACGGCATCGGGGCCGCGGCCGGGACCTTCAACACCGGCAAAATGACCGGCTTCGCCTCGCCGGCCGATCCCGGTTCCGGCTCCGGCGACCCGCAGGTCACCCCCGGCCAGCTCGGCAAGATTCAAGCCGGCGCGAACCAGTAGGCTAGGTCCATAGGCCTAGGCCCTACCGGGCCCTAGGACACTGATTCACGGCGTCCTTTCCCGCTACTCTTAAGGCAGGAAAGGACATGAAGACGAAGCTCACGACGGCGATCTCGACGATGATGGTGCTCGCGGCTCTCTCCGCTTCCGCGGAAGTCCCCACCGTCACGCTCGCGCACGATCCGCTGATGAATCAGATCATGAGCAGGCAACTCACGCAGCCCGCCGGCGGCGTCACCGGGGCGGTGCGCATCGGCTCCGGGCAGGCGATCACGCTGAACTTGATCGACCCCCTCGCCCCGCTCAAGCCCGTCGAAGGGCTCGTCACGAAGGCCGTCATCGAGACTCCCGCCAAGACGAAGGGCTCCCGGCGCAAGACTCATCGCGCCGACGCGCAGCTGAAGAAGATGTCCGAAGACCAGCGCCGCGCCGACTGGGCCGGACACAAGTAGCTCCCTCCGCCGGTCAGAACGTCAAGTCGAACAAGGTCAGGTCCGCCGCGCGCGGAGGCAGCGCCAGCGTCATCGGATCGCCGCGGCGCAGCGAGAACGCGCCCAGCGGCGTGCGGTCGAGCGTGATCAGCAGGCGCGCGGCTCCCGAAGGATGGGCCGCGGCGAGCCCGGACTTGCAGCGCAGGATGAGGTCGAAGAGCTTCGCGTCGCCGTAGATCGCCAGGAGCTGCGGCCAGTCCTCGGGGCGGACCGCGATCTGCACGTTCGAAGGCCAGGCGGGCTGGCCCTGCAGCCAGGACAGACGCGCCGAGCCGTACTCGGACAGCTTCTCACGTAGGGCGAGGTCCTGGGAGGCCAGCTCGGCCTTGAGGTCGGTCACGGCGGATTTGAGCATCGTGATCTGGATCTTCTGGGAGCGCGCGTCGAGCTGCGCGAACGAGCCCATGAGGCCGCGGACGTTGAGATCGGAGATCTTCTCCCCTTGGTCGGCCGACAGCTCATTGAGCGTTTCGGCGGCGAGCATGATCTGCAGGGCCAGCCGGTTCATCTCGCGGCGCAGGACGCCGCTCGGCCAGTCGACGGCGCCCTTCATGAGCTCGGATAGGTCCCCGCCGTAGGTCTTCTGCAGCTGGGCGGCGACGTCGGGCGGAATCTTGCCCAGAACGCACTTCGTCGTGTCGTCGGCGGATCCCGACGGGCAGCCGATCTTCCCGCCGAGCTTGTTGAGGAGGAACGCGTCGAGCGTCTGCTGGTCGCGCGCCGACACCGGCGGCAGCGGCGAGAGGCCGAGGCTGTACGCGTTGGCCGCGGCGAGCACCATCGGCGCGGAGAGGCGCACCTTCCCCAGCAGGGGAACCTCGATCGACTCGAGCCTCTTGAGGATTTGAGAGCGCAGCGCGCGCACCATCAGGCGCTCGAGCACCTTCGTGTCCGAGAGCAGGTTGACGACGCTGTCGAGCTTCGAGAAATCGGCGCCGGGGATCGCCATGATCCTGTCGAGCCCGGGCTGATCCGGAAAAGCCTGAGCCCACCCGTCGATGAGGCTCTGCCGCGAGTCAGGCGACAGATCCGACCAGCCTTTCTGGACCGCGCCCCAGCCATTCTGAATCCCGCCCACGGGTCCCAGCGCCGCGCCCTTGAGGACGAGCATCAGGTCGAGCATCGACTGCAGCTGCTTGGCGAAGGCGGACTGCTCCTCGGAGGACAGGAGCTGGCCCTTGCCGCCGAACAGGGCCTCCATCGTCACGGAAGAGCCCGTGGCCGGGCCCTGCGTCTGCGAGATCGTCACGCCGAAGAGGACGGAGCGGTTGTCGATCTCCGCCGTGCCGAACTTGGCCGTATCCTGACTGTACTGCCCGAAGAAATCGAGCCCGGGGCTCGGGCTGACGGTGACGCCGGCCGACGCCTTCGTCCGCTCGAAGTCGCCGCCGAAACCGGTCTCGTCGCTGTAGCGGCCGAAGACGCCCACCTTGACGCCGCCGACGGGCGCCGCGGCTGCGGCCGATACGCGCGTCAGGGTCGTCCACGGGTTCCACTGCCGCCCCGCGGAGACGGTGTACTCGACGTTCGACAGATAGGGGACCTTGCCCCATGCCGCGACGTCGGCGTGCGGGGCGAGCTCGGGATGGAGGTTGGTCTTGAACTTCTCGTCGTTGATGCTGTCCGAGACCATGGAGCGGTCGAACAGGCCGAGTCCCTCGGTCACGCCCCCGAAGACGCCGATGTGCTGTCCGCCGCCGGGATTGACGCGCGCGCCGACGGTCTGATCGAGCGTGACGTTCGGGAAGAAGCCCGCGATCCGCATGTCGCCCATCGCGCTCCAGCCGACGTCGACGCGCGGAAGCAGATGGTACGCGCGGCCGATGCGCCCCAGCGCGCTGCCGTAGAAGAGCCACTGGCTCTCGAAATCATGGCTGAACGCCAGCCCGTCGCGAATTTTGTCGATCGTCCCGGGCTTGATGCCCAAGGTCGGATCGAGCGTGTACAGAGAATCCACGCCCTTGTCGATGCGCGCGTCGATCGCGGGGCTGTCGTTCGTGTAGAGCCGCGCGCCGAGGTCGACCGCGTAGGCCCGAAGCTTGTAATCGTAGTCGACCGCCGAGCCGGAGCCCGAGCCGTCCTTGCCCCCTCCGACGTAGGGGCTGCGCGCCACGAGGGGGCTGCGCCCGTCGAGGCCGAGATAGCCGGCCTCGAGCCGCGTCCCGTCATTGCCGAGCAGCGAGAAGCGGCGCACGCCGCCGTAGGCATGCACGTCGAGCTGGGGCGTGAAGGCCGGAAGCGTCAGCGTGAGCCCCGTCCCGGTGCCGGAGCCCGCGCCGTCGAAAGAGGACGACGGCGCCAGCGCGGCCGCGCGCATGCGCATGAGGGAGGCCTGCTCGGCCGCGTCGGCGGCCGGAAGCTTCGCCGGAGCGGCCTTGCCTCCCGTGAACGCGCGCGCGCGCGCCTTGCGCTTCTCGGTCTCGAGAATCCGGATCCATTCGGTGACGCGGTCCTGCTCGTCGGACGCCATCGCGCCGTATTTTTCGAGCGAGAAGCCGTAGGCCTTCAGGACCTCCTCGTTGAGCGTGAAGCCGGCGTCGGCGACGGCCAGCTGGGCGGGCGTCGGGCGCCCGGGAGGCAGGGCGAGCGTGATGGGATCGGCCGCGGCCCCGATGGACCACAGCAGAAAACAAGCGGACAGCAGGCGCCCCTCCATGCCCGTACTATAAGGTTTAAAGGCCGGGGCCGCATGGGCCGGAAGGCCCGCCGCCGAACGGGTACAATAGACGCATGACGAAGAGCGCCGCGCTCGCGGCCTCATGCGCGCTGGCCCGCCCCGCCCTCGGCGCCTGCTCCTGGTGCGGCGCGGCGCTTGCGAAAGGACGGCGCATGTGGTGCCGAAGTCGCTGCGCGACCGCGTTCTGGAACAACCATTGGTGGCCGCGCGCGCGCCGCGCGGCGAAGCGCCGCGATAAATACGCGTGCGTGCGCTGCGGCCGCGGGCGGCCCGTCGAGGTCAACCACATCGTCCCGTGCCGCGGCGCCCACGGCGAGATCAGCTGCGCGCACCATCTCGGGAACCTCGAGACGCTGTGCCCGGCCTGCCACCGCCTGCACACGGCCGCGCTCGTTCGCTGAATGCTAGACTGACCCATCGACAAGCACGCGCTGTACGCCAAAGCGGTCCAGCAGCCGGACGTGGACGTCCGCTTCTTCCGGGAGCTGTACCGCGAGCTCAAGGGCCGCGGGCCCAAGCTCCTGCGGGAGGATTTTTGCGGGAGCTTCGGCGTCTGCTGCGAGTGGGTGAAGCTCGGCCCTGATTTCCGCGCGTACGGCCGCGACCTGGGCGCCGAGCCGGTCGAATACGGGACCCGGAATTTCCTCGCGAAGCTCTCCCCCGAGCAGCGCAAACGCGTCGTTATCGAGAGAAAGGACGTCCTCGCTCCCGGCGGGCCGAAGAGCGACCTCATCATGGCGATGAACTTCTCCTATTGCGTCTTCAAGTCGCGTCCCGCGCTCAAGGCGTACTTCGCGAACTGCTTCAAGAACCTCCGTCGCGGCGGCGTCCTGGCGCTGGACTGCTTCGGCGGCGGCGGCGTCCACCGGCCCAACGCCGAGCGGACCGTCCACCCGGACTTCGTCTACTACTGGCAGCAGTACGACTATGACCCCGTCTACAACACCGCCCATTGCGCCATCCACTTCAAGCCCAACGGCCGCCGGAAGATCAAAGACGCGTTCACCTACGACTGGCGAATCTGGACGATCGCGGAGATCCGCGAGCTGACGGCGGAGGCGGGCTTCCGCCGGTCGCACGTCTATTGGGAAGGCGACGACGGCCGCCACGGCAACGGCAAATTCGCGCGGGACGAGAACGGCGGCCGCGAGCTGATCTGGATCTCGATGATCCTGGCCGAGAAGTAGCGCTTAGCGCAGCGAGCGGGCGGGCCGGAAGCCGAGGTCGTCGCTGTGCGCTCCGGCGCCGGTTTGATTACGGTCGTAGGCGTGGACGACCCACTCGTCGAAGTCCCACGACCCGCCGCGGTTGACTCTCGTCGTTCCCGCCGGGTTCTCCCACGCGCTCCCGTCGTCCGGCGCACCGTCGTAGGAGGTGTGATACCCGTCCGCGGTCCATTCCCACACCTCGCCGGACATGTCGCACAGCCCCTGGAGGGTATTGCCCTGCGGCCGGGAGCAGACTGGCGCCGCGCCGTAGCCGCAACCGCCGGCGCGCGCGCGCGCAGGTCGTCTTCTCGTCGCCCCACGGGAAGCTCCAGGGCTTGCCCTCGCTTCGAGCGGCGTACTCCCATTCCGATTCGCTCGGAAGCCGCCCCCCCGCCCACTCGGAGTAGGTCCGCGCCTCCTCCCAGCTCACGCAGACGACCGGGAAATCCCGCTCGCCCGGTCCCGCGGGCCACAGGCAGCGCGGGGCGGAGCAGCGTCCCGCGTCCACGCACCGCGCGTACTGCGCTTTCGTGGTCAAGGTCCTCGCGATCTGAAACGCCCGCAGCTTGACCAAGTGAGGCGGGCGAGCGTCGGCGGCCGCGACGTCGGAGCCGAGAGTGAAGCTTCCGGCGCCGATCGTCACCCAGTCTATCGACGTCTCCGGCGCCCTCGCGCAGCCCGCCGCGGCCGCGAGAATCGCGAGCGCGCAGGCCGCCCGGGGCGCGCGGCTCATGCCGGCGGCGGCGGCGAAAGGCGCTGCACCGCGGCCTCGAGGACCGCGACCCGCTTCTCCAGCTCCGCGAGCCGGTCGGGCGGCGAAGGCGGCGCCGCGACGACGGCGGCGCTCAGCCTCGCCGCGGCTTCCGGCGAGAGCGCCGAGAACAGCTGCCGGTAGCGGGCTTCCTTCTGCCCGGCCTGGCGCAGAAGCTTGACGACCCAAGGCTCGGCGCGCAGCGAAAGGTCCTGCAGCAGGGACTCGACCTCGGCGGAGCTCGCGAACACGCAGAGCCGGTCGGTGCGCGTCTTGAGCTCGCCCGCGGTCTGCGGGCCGCGAAGCAGCAGCACGCAGATCACCGCGATCGTCTTCGCGTCGGCGCCGTCGAGGAGGATCTCGGCGTGGTGCATGAACTTGGGCACGCGGCTGCCGGGCTCATGTATCCGCCCGGCCAGGCTCCGCTCGATCAGCGAGTGCAGCCCCTGACCGACGGCGGCCTCCTCCAGACTCATCACGGGATCGCGGCTCGTCTTCTGGTTGCACGCGAGGACGAGACTGTTGAGCGTCAGCGGGTAGGACTCCGGCGTCGTCAGGGACTTCTCCACGAGCGCGCCCAGCACGCGCGCCTCGATCTCGTTGAGCTCGGTCATCATGGCCGGATTCTATCAGAAACGGCTAGCGCCAGCCGGCCTTGTCCCGGGCGATCGTCGAGCGGCCCTCGCCGAAGCGGAACAGCAGCGAGTACTTGAACAGGTCGCCGAGCGCGCCCGACGGGGACCAGGCGAAGTCGGCCTCCATGTCGCGCCAGGCGGCGCCGAAACCGATCGATAGGCCCGCGAGGCCACCCGCGTCGGAGCGGGCCGTGTTGTAGCCGCCGCGCGCGGCCACGGACAAGCCGGCAGCCGGCGTCCAACGACGCTCGACGCCGAAGCCGAGAGCCGCGGAGTCGCGCTTCGGAGCGTCGAGCTCGGCGGCGACGAGCCAGCCGTCGGCCGGACGGTAGGCGCCGCCCGCGTACCAGACGGTCGGCAGCGGATCAGCGACCATCGCGTAGCGGAGGCTGCCGCCGAAGCCGCGCACGCCCGCGCCCGCCGAGCCGCGCTCGCCTTTCCACAGGGCGCCGGCGTCCCACGTCAGCGCGGTGGCCCGCGCCGTGTCGAGCGCGGAATCCACGAACTTCGCGGTGGCGCCGACGGCGACGCTCGAGCCCGGAATCTTCACGCCGTAGGACATGGCGTAGGCGCGGTCGGCGGAGGAGAAGGTCCCGCTGGGCGAGTCGGTCTCGACGAGGCCCCGGCGCTCGATGCCGGACGCGGACAGGCTGTACACCGACAGCGCCGTCACGCCGTAGGCGTTGGCCCGCTTCGGCGAGTCCCGCCAGGAGAGGAGCGGGACGGCCATGACGGCCGCGTCGAACGAGATTCCCTCGAAGCGCGACTCGTGCGCGGCCGCGGCCTCCACGCGCTCGAGGAAGCCCAGGCCCGCCGGGTTGTACCAGACGCCGTAGGCGTCGCCGGCCGCGCCGCCCAGGGCCTCGCCCATCGCGGCACCCCGCGCGCCGGGCGCCAGCCGCAGGAACGCGCCCGCCGACGTGCCCTTGCCGCCCGCGCGCGCGGGCCCGGCCAGCGAGGCGAGCAAGAGGGCGGCGAGCAGGCGTCGCGCGCTCATTTGATCACCGCCATCTTGAAGGTCCTGGCCTTCGAGCCGATCTCGACGCGGCCCACGTACAGGCCGCTCGCGACGTCGCGCCCGTCGTCGCTGCGTCCGTCCCAGCCCTGGTAGTAGGACTGGCCGGCCGACAACGCGCCCATGTCGATCGTGCGGATAAGCCGCCCCGTCACGTCGAACACGCGCAGCCGGCCCTGGCCGGACAGGTTCGCCGGCACGCCGACGCGGACCATCGTGCCGCGCACGGACACCGCGCCCGCGCCGTGGATCGTCGTGACGGTCTTGAGCTGGAGGTCGAACGGGTTCGGGAAATTGTACGCCTCGAGCTCCCCCGCGTGCGCGGAGCCGCCGATCGCGCTCGCGCCCGAGGCGAGCAGCACGAAGGTCGAGAAATGGCCGACGTTCACCGTGATCGAGCGCGCCGCCGTGTCGAGCGCCGCGGAGCCGCCGAGCGCGTCGGGTTGGAGCACGTACTGCCCCGAGCCCGGGTTGTACCAGTAGAGATTCAACGCGGAGGGGTCCGCCGCGGCGCTCGAATAGACCACAGTAAGCTGGGCGGGGCGCGCCAAGATCGCGGGGACGCCGGCCGGCAGCTCGATCTCGTAAAAGTCGCTCTGCGCGGGAAGGGTCGCGGGAAGGGCTTGCGCCGCCGCCCTCAAGGTGGACGGAAGCGACGCGGCCGAGACGCCGGTCGCCGCCCCCGCGCGCCGCAGGATCACGGTCACGCTCGAGGACGCGTCGACGGCGAACGCGCCGCGCGGCAGGACCACGCGCCCGGCGTCGCCCTCGCTCGCCAAGGTGCCGCCGACCGCGTTGGCCACGACCGCGCGCTGGGCCCCGGACTCGCCGGTGAAGAAGGCGGCGGTCGCCGACGCGATCAGTTCCCGCGCCGACGCGGGGTTCACGGCGTCGTAATCGAGCGCCGAGGTGGGCGCCTGCGCGCGCAGGGTGAAGCTCGACTCGCCCACGCCCGCGTCGTAGTCCACGATGAGACGGCGACGGTCGGACGACAGCCGCGCGCCGGACAAGGCGCCCGCGGCCGCGACGGTCGAGACGACCAAGGACGGATCGTCGTCGGAGGGCGCGCGCGCGCGCAGCGGGCGCGAGAAGACGAACTCCACCGTCGTCCGCGCGCCGGCCCGCCGCGACCGCGCGGAGACCGTCGGAGCGGGCGGCCGCACGACCAGGTCGAGGACGCGGGCCTCGGCCGTGCTCGTGAGCACGACGGAGGCGGCCTCGGCGGGCGCGGCTGCCTCGTCGCCGGGCGTGAGCGCGAGGACGCGGTAGGCGCGCCCCGCCCGCAGCCCGCCGATCTTATAGGCGACGGCCGCGCGCGCCGACGCGTCGCGTGTGACGGAGCCGTACACGAACTCGGAGAGGTCCGCGGTGACGGCCGCGACGGCGCGCAGCTCCTCGTCGGGAACGGGCGAGCCGTCCGGCAGGCGCAGGGAGCCGGAAATCGTCCCGCCGCCGCCGAGGGACAGCGTGCCGAGGTCGGTGAGCGCTCCGGCCAGGATCGCCGAGCGCGTCAGGGCGGCCTGGCCGGACGCGGTCACCGTCAGACGGTAGGAGCCGGTCGCGAGCGACGGAATCGAGAAGCGCCCGTCGGGATCGGTGCGCAGCGCGAGATCGGCCAGAGGATCGTCCGCCGGCAGGACGCCGGAGCGCTGCAGGAAGAGCGCGGCGCCCGGAGCCTCGGCGGCGGCTCCGCCGAGCGCGGAGAACAGCGGCGAGCCGTCGGAGGAGACGACGCGCCCGGTCAAGGTCGCGGGCGCCGAAGCGAGGGCGAAATCCCGCGCCGCGCCGCTCGAGACGTCGAGCGAGGAGACGCGGGCGGGAGCGTGGCCCGGGCCGCTCGCGGTGAGGTCGTACCAGCGCACCCCGGGGCTCAAGCCGCGCAGCACGTAGCGGCCGGACGCGTCGGCGACGGTCGTCGGCCCGTCGCGGCGCTCCGCGGGAACGCCCGAGCGCAGCGAGGCGCGCGACGAGACGAGCGCTCCGGGGACCGGCAGGCCGGTCGCGGCGTCGCCGACGAAGCCCGAGACCGCCGCGCCCGCGAACAGCGGCACGACTCCGAGATCGGCGGCCTGGCCCGCGCCGACCGTCACGCCCGACACGCGTGCGGGCGCGAAGGCGACGCCGCCAGGCGATGCGTCCGCCGGCCCGGCAAACTCCACGTCGTAAGTGCCGGGTTGCAGTCCCTCGATGACGACGCGCCCCTCGCCGTCCACGACCGAGCCGTCGGTGGCCGCGCGGGCCGCGACCGAGCCGCCGGGCGCATACGGCGTCGCCGTCGCGCGCGCGGAGAAGCCGCGCGGCAGCAGGAAGGAATTTTCGGCCGAGACGAGAACGTGTTCCTCGGTCCCGTCCGGCAGCGGGCGCGCCAGGGAGAGGCGCGCACGGATCGTCGCCGCCGGCACCAGCGCCGTGTCGCGGCCGTCGAGATCGGAGCCGGCGACGACGACCGTCACCGGAGGCGCGGTCCAGATCACGGGCTCGCCCGGATCGGCGGCGTCGAGACGGTAGCGGCCGTCCGGGATCCCGTCGAGCGAATAGGAGGCGCCGTCGGACCCGCACGAGACGTCGGCCGACGCGGCGACTCTGCCGTCCTGGCCCGTCAGCGTCACGCGCAACGCGCGCCCGTTCGCGAGCCCCGAAGGCGCGCGTACGCGCCCGGACACGCGCCGGCCTCTCGAGAGGCGCAGGGACGCGCTGACGGGCGCCGTGCCGACGACGATCAAGGCTTCGGCCGGCGCCGCCTCGAGGCCGTCGGAGGCGTCCTCGTCGAGCTCGCCCGGCACGCGCAGGCGGTAGAGGCCGGGTGACACGCCCCCGAACGAGAAGCTCCCGTCGGGCGACACGGCCGCGAGGAACGCGGCCGAGGCGAACGGCGCGGTCGACGCCGCCGGAGCCGCGCACAGCCCGGCGGCCGCGCCCGTCGAGCGGCGCACGGGAGCGGCGTCGGGATCGAACGGCAGGAGCTCGGCACGTAAGGCGGACAACGTTCGCGGGTTCCCGGAGCCGAGCACGCAGAACGACGCGGAGGGAGCCGCGCTCAGCACGCCGGGAATCGAGCTCACGGCCACGGTAAACGGAACGCCGCCGGCCGTCCTTGAGGAGAAGCCCATCGCGCCGGCGTACGACACGCTCCCGGTCACGGCGAAGGTGGCGCCCGACACGTCGAGGCTCAGCGCGGCGGTCGTGCCGTCCACGAGCGAGGCGCGGCCGCGGGCGAAGCCGCCGCTCACGGAGAACAGCGCCGACGCGCGGACGCCGCCGGGCGGAAGCGCCGGCGTGAAGACGGTCGCGCTCGCGCAGTGCAGGAGGATGAAGGCGCCCGCCGACGTGGAAATCTGCGTCGCGTCCCCGAGGACGAGCGGCGCGGCGCCGTCGGGCTCTAACAGTATTCCGAGCGAGTGATATGAGGTCGTGGAGCGGCACGCGCCGCCCGGCAGCGGAGGAACCAAGACGTCGATGCGCAGGCGCGCGTCGAGCTTGGCGAGCGAGACGGAGGCGGCGGCGGTCCCCCCCGCGGCGACGGCGGCCGTAGCGCCCTGCGGCGGGACGAGCGAAAAGCCCGGAAGGGAGGCGCGCAGCGCGTAGGTTCCGGCGTCGAGCCCCGAGAGCGTGAAGGCCGCGGACGCGAACGAGACGTGTGAGCCGAGACGCACGCGCGCCGCCGCGCGGTCGAGACGGCCGACGCCGAGCGCCTCGATCTCGACCTCGAAGGTCCCGGCGGGGCACGAGGCCGGCGCGCCGCCCGCCGACGGGAAGCACTGAGTGGCCTGGCGCGTGTCGCCCGGCACGGATACGGAGCCGGTGATGCGGGCGCCCAGGCCCGGCGCCAAGTTCAGCCCGAGGACGTCCGACGTCCCCGCCACGAGGATCGTCGCCGACGAGGCGGCGAAGCCCGGCGCGCGCGCGAGCACGGTCCAGGACCCGGGATCGAGGCCGAACAGCGAGTACGCGCCGCTCGACGGGCCGGACGGCGGCGGCACCGAGGAGACGAATACGCCGCCGTAGACGGACGGTTCCGCGTCGCCCGCCCGGCGCGCCTGCACCGTAACGAAAGCCCCGAAAGGGACCGTCGTGGGCATGACGACGTAGCCGAACACGTTGGCTTTCTTCGGGAAGGACACCTGGAGGTTCACGCCGCCGCCCGCGGGCACGTTCACGCCGGCCGCCCGCGTCGACAGGCCCAGCTCCGGGAACTCGACGTCCACGTCGTAGACTCCGGGGGCGACGGCCGCGACGCTCCAGGTGCTCGCCGAGCGCCCGAACAGCGGGCCGGCGTCGTCCGTCGTCGCGGAGCCCGAGGAGAGGCGCAGCGAGCCGGAGAAGGCCGCCGTGCCGTCCGGCAAGCGGCCCACGAACCCGCCGAGCGTCTCGCGCGGCGACGGCGCGGGAGCGAGCGCGGCGACACGCAGGTAAGCGGTCGCGGGCAAGGAGAGGGTTCCGAGATCGGTCAGCGGCGACGCGGCCGCGCCCGCCGCGATCTCGGTCGAGAGCGTCAGCGCGCGTCCGAGCGCCGCGGTCGAAGTCGAGGCGGCCAGCAGGTAGGCCTGACCCGGACGGAGGCCGCGCAGTTCGAAGTAGCCGGTCGAGGAGGCCACCGCCCACCGGCCGTCGCCCGCGCCCGGCCCGCTCGCGCGCACGCCCGCGCCGGCGCCCAGGGCGCCGAGGCGCCCCGCATAGCCGGCGGTCGGCGGCACCACGACCTCCAGCGTCCGGTCGACGACCGCGCCGCCGCCCGCGCGCAGCCGCACCTTGTAACGTCCGGCGGCGGCATAGACCGGCTGAGGGCCCGTGCGGTCGGCTCCGTCCCAGGCGAGCGTGACGGGGGCGGCGGCTCCGTACCCGGCGGCGGAGAAGACCGGCGTGGAGAAGTTGACGGCGTCGCTCGAGATGACCGCCTCCCAAGCGAGATCGGGATCGGCGAACGTGAAGCGGACCTGCGCGGCGCTCCCCGACGGATCGGCCGCCGACAGCAGGACGCTCGTCGTCCCGGGCGTAGGCGCGCCGGTCGAGATCGAGACGGCCGCGAAGACGGGGAGGGCCGCGCGCAGGCGGACCGGGCGCGAGGCCTCGACGATGAGCGGCGCGAAGCCCGAGCCGGAGAAGGTCGCGGTCGCGCGCAGCACCATGTCGGCGGGCGTGTCCGTCGACGCCCACACCGAGAACGAAGGCGAGGCGGCGGCCGCGAGCCCCGTCGACAGGAAGAGGGAGCTGATCGGACCGCCCGCCGCGTTGAAGAACTGCGCGCTCGCATCGACGACGGCGCCGCCCCCGCCGAGCACGGAGAGCGAGAGCGACACCGTTCCGGAGGAAACTCCCGGCTTCGGGTTGCCGCACAGATCGGCGACGAGGAGCTGCATCGTTCCGGACGCCGTCAGCGGCTTGATCGACAGCGGGGACGGATCGACGAACGTCAGGAAGCTCGTGGTGCCGGCGCCGAGGGTGATAAACGGCGCCGTCGAGACAGGGAGCAAGGTCCCGGACGCGTCGCCACGCGTCATCACGCCGAACGACTGGGGCCCGCGGCCCGATGGGCCGAACGGCGGGCGACCGCGATAGGTCAGGATCACGTTCTGCCCCGGCAGGTAGGACTGCGCGGAGTTCGTCGCGACGCTCAACAGGAGCCAGCCCGGACCGAGCGGAACCGCGCCCGCGGCCGCCGGCGAGACGAGCGCCGACGTCGAGCCGAGTGCAACGACCAAGGAGGTCGACGCCGCGTGCCAGTAGCCGAACGGCGGCGGAGCCGCCGATGAGACGCCGATGGGTAAGGTCCAGCCCTGCGGCGCGCGCACGGCCAGCGCCCCGCCGGGCCCGATCCCGGAGGGTCCGATGGTCAGCGTCACGGTCGAGAGAATCTCCTCGCAGCCGGCCGCGTTCGCCGGAAGGACCGCGGCGCTCCCCTGCCCGTCCTTCACACCGAACACGAGCATGCCGCGGTCGAACGTGAAGGTGCTGGTCGCCTGGCCGGTCAGCCCGGTCGGATTGTCGGCGCGCGCCGTCAGGCGGAAATGGTGCCCATCCGAAAACGCCGCGTCCACCGCCGGCCGGAACCAAGTCGTGCCCGGAGCCAGCGGCGAGGCGAGCGTCGCCGTGGCGAAGAACGGGACGGCGGAGACGAACGACTGCGCGTTCCAGTCGAAATGCACGCCCGCGTCGAGATCGCGCAGGTCGAGCATCACGCGCTCGACCGCGGAACCGTCCGTCGCGAAGCCGGAGACCCCGCCGCCGAGCGTGGCGACGCGCGCGCCGTTCGGCACGAAGCCGCCGAGCGACGGGCTCGACAGGCTCGGCGGCGAGACGCCGAACACGGCGCTCGTCCCGGACGCGACGGCCGGCTGGGTCAAGTCCGTCGCAGCCAGCGTGAACGTCCCAGTCGTGTAGACGATGATCCCCGAGAAGACCGCCTGGCCGCCCGCGAGCGCCTGCGGGGACGGAAGGGTCGCCGACGGCGCGGACACCGACAGCGCGGCCGTGTCGGTGATCGTCGAGATCACGTTCCAGAAATTGTCCACGGCGCGCACGGTCGCCGAGAACGACATCCCCTTCACCCGCGCGGACGCGCCGCCGGTCTTGCCGGCCGGCGTCCCTGGCGCCGGAGCCTCTCCGGGCAGGATCAACTGCAGTCGCGCGAGCGCGGCGGGCGCGACGGACAGCGCCGAGTTCCCCGCCGCGAAGCTCGCCGTAGCGGTCACGGTCGTCGTCCGCGGCGAAGGCTCCGCGCCGCGCGGCGTCAGGACGAAGCTCGTCGTACCCTGCACGAGCGCCGCCGGCGCGGGCGCGACCGTCGCCGGATCGTCGGTCGTCAGCGTCACGGTCTGCGACGCGAGCGAGACCTGGTCGAAGCGGGACGAAACCGCGCGCACGGTCACGGTGATCGGGACGCCCGCCGTCGAGATAGAGGGCGCTCCGGTCTTTCCGGGGGCGACGCCCGGCGTGAACGTCTCTCCGGGGAGCAGCACGAGCAGCGACGGCGTGAAGTCCCAGTTCGAGTTGCCGCCGGCGTCGACGCTGCGCCCGTCGTCGGCGGGCACGAGCAGCCCGCCGCCCGCGTTCGAGTCGGACACCGCGGTCAAGGTCACGCTCGAGGCGCTCACCACCTGCAGGAACCAGGGAACGCCGGGGACCGTCGAGCATAGCTTGAGCGGCGTCCCGGCGGAAGCCCCCATGCGGAAGTCCCCGACCCGCAACGTCGCGCCCGCCGCGACGGTGATCGTGCTGCCCGGCACGGAGTCGACGAGGTACTGCGCGGTCGTCGTCGCCTGGAAGGTCACGCTCGAGACCGCCTGGTTCAGCCCCCAGAACGCGCCGCTGCCGCGGAAGGCCACGGTCTGGGAGAACAGGCTGCGCGCGGCGCCGTCGAGCGTGATCGTGCTGGTCTGGCCGTCGAACGAGCCGCCCGGCCCGACGAAGAAGTCACCCTGGAACGAATGGCTCGAGGAGCCGGCCCGGAAGAGGCCCGCGTTCGCGACGAAGTCGCCGCGCACGCGCAGGAAGGCCGTCGTGTCGACCGTGCCCGTCCCGACCGACACGAGGTTCCACAGCGTGCTGCCCGGCAGCAGACTCAAGGTCTGACTCGAGTAGCCGTTGAGGATCACGGTCCCGGTCGACGCGGAGTTGAAGTCGATCGACCCGCCGAGCTGCAGCAGGTCGCCGCCGATCTTGATCGTCCGCGCGCCGAAAGGCCGCACGACGCCGGTCGACACGACGAAGGAGCCGAGGAGGTTTAAGTCCGGCGCCTGGAAGACCATCGTCGCCGAGCTCAGCGCGACCTGGATGCTCCCGAGCGTGTTCGTCGAGATCACCGAGCCGCGGTTCGTGCCCGTGCCCTGGAACACGAGCCAGGAGTTCGCGACGTCGCCGGCGTAGAACCAGTTCGGACCCGAGGACGGGCTCAGGTCCGAGCTGCCGCGGAACGTGATCGTGGAGCCACCCGGCGCATTGACGACCGAGGAACCCTGCTTCGGGTCGAACGAATTGCCCGCGCCGTCGACGAACAGCCCTCCCAGGAGCGTCGCGGTCTTGCCGATCGACAGCGCGAGCTTCGCGTTGACGATCGAGCCCGCGCCGATCGTGATCGACGACGGCGGAGTCCAGGTCACCGTGTGCTGCGGCGGCACGCCCGTGTAGACCGCCCCCGCCGTGTCCCACCGGTCGCCGTTGATGACGAGGTTGCGGATTCCGCCGTCGAAGAAGCGGCCCGGGTTGATCGTGAAGTTTCCCCACGTCGAGTCGAGCCCGAGCTTCACGGGATTCGGGTTGTCGATGACGACGGACGCGAGCGTCGTGAAGTTGACCGTCTGCGTCGAGACGCCGGCCAAGGTCACGGTCGAGCCCGCGAACGTGAGGCCCACGCCGCCCTTGATCAGCATGTCGCCTCCGATCGTCAGCGCGCGCCCCGCGAAGTTCAGCGGGCCGCGGTGCCACTCGAGCGCGGACAGCGCCGTCAACGCGGAGCCCACCGTCACGCCGGCCGCGTTCGACGAGAGGAACGCGCCGAACGTGTCGCCGGGCAGCTGGACGACGGTCTGGGGCGCGGCCCCGTCGAACGCCACGCGGCTCGTCGCGCCGAGCACGGCACCGCCGGTCTCGGTCCAGTAGCCGCGGACGTTCACGGTCGATCCGGCCAGGTTCAGCGTGCCCGCGGACACCGTCATCGTCGACGCGATCGCGACCGTCGTCGAGAAATTCACGGTCAGCGCGGGCCCCGCGATCCGGAGATTGTCGAACGACGCGCCGGCGACGACGGCGAGCGTCGAGCCGGACGCCCCGGCGAATGTGACGGTCGACTGCGCGAGCAGCGCGCTTCCGAGCACGCTCCAATTCCCCCCCACGCTCAGCGCCGTCGCGGAGGCGCGGAGCACGGCGGCGGGGTCGACCGTCAGACCCCCGGTCAGGGAGAACGACGACCCCGCCGCCGTGGACAGCGTCAGCCCCCCCGCGCTCGAGTTCGACACGCGCAGGGATCCGAAATTGCCGTTGATCTTCGTCCAAGTCTGGGCCAGTGCGGAGCCCGCGACGGTCCAGTGGCCGGTGGACGCGGTCACGCCGCCGCTTCCGAAATACGGTCCGTCTCCGTTCAGCGTCAGGGTCCCCGTCGCAAGCGCCAATTGGGCGCCCGCGGAGACGCCCGCGTTCAGGACGACGGTCAGCGCGCCGGACACGCTCGCGGTGGCCGGGGAGACGCCGCCGACCGAGAGGTATCCGGCGGACGCGTCGAAGAACTGGACCGCTACGGAGCCGCCGACGGCGGCGAGCGAGATCGTCGAAACGGACAGGTTCAGGCGGCCGCCCGTCTGAGACAACGCGCCGTTCACGCGCAGCGCGAGGGCTCCCGCCGCGGTCATCGTGCCTCCCGCCATGTCGAACGCGCCGGCGACGGTCATCGACGAGGCGAGCACGACCGACGTCGAGAACTGCGGGAGGATCGTGACGGTGCTCGGGATCACCGCGAGGTCCCAGCTGCAGAACTTCGCGGTCTCGGACGCGCCGAACACGAGGCGCGCGCCGCCGAGCGGGACCGCGGCGCCGCTCCAATTGCCCGCGTTCGAGGCGAGCGCGTTGCCTCCGCGTCCGGTCCAATGCTGCGGATCGAGAAACGCCGAGCCGGTCTGTCCGGTGCCGCCGAACGTGCCGCCCGCGCCGAACCCACCCCCCGCCTCGCGCACCGTCAGCGTCGAGCCGAGCGACGCGAAGACCTGCTCGCGGATCCAGTGGCGCCCGCCGCCGCCGCCGCCGCCGCCGAAGTTGGCCGCGGTGCCGCCGGCGCCGCCCTGCGCCGAGACCGTGCCCGTCCCGCGGAACACGCCCGCGTCGACGATCCCGGCGCCGCCGGCGCCGCCGCCGCCGCCCTGGAAGCCGATCGAGATCGCGTCGTCGCCGTCCGCGTTCACGAGCCCGTCGAGCACGACGTTGGGTGCTGCGA
>JBBQVX010000073.1:0-18898 GCA_038211115.1 Elusimicrobiota bacterium
AGGCCAGCATCGCCGACGCGGACGCCGTATTCGTGGTCATGAACGCGAGGACCGCCGTCTCGTTCGCGGCCAACGCCGAGCCCGCGTTGAAGCCGAACCACCCGAACCAGAGCATGCCCGTGCCCAGCAGCACGAACGGGATGTTCGCGTGAACATGCGCGACGCCGGGAGCGTGCTCCTTGCGCGGCCCCATGAAGATCGCGCCCGCGAGCGCCGCGAAGCCGGCCGTCATGTGGACGACCGTGCCGCCCGCGAAATCGAGCACGCCCCAGCGGTGCAGGAAGCCGTTCGGATGCCAGGTCCAGTGCGCGACCGGGCAGTAGATCAGCAGCGTGAAGAGCACGATGAAGATCAGGTAGCTCATGAAACGCACGCGCTCGGCGAAAGAGCCCGTGACGAGCGCGGGCGTGATGATCGCGAACTTGAGCTGGAAAAGCGCGAACAGCGCGAGCGGGATCGTGGGCGCGAGGTCGGGGTGCGTCGCGCCGCCCACGCCGCGGAACATGAAGTAGGTCAAGGGATTGCCGATGAAGCCGCCGATCGATTCGCCGAAAGACAAGCTGAACCCGACCACGACCCACAGGATGCTCACGACGCCCATGGCGATGAAGCTTTGAAGCATCGTCGAGATCACGTTCTTGCGCTGGACCATGCCGCCGTAGAAGAACGAGAGGCCGGGGGTCATCAGCAGGACGAGCGCGGTCGCGGTGAGCATCCATGCGACGTCGCCGGGCACGATCGGCTTGGCGCCCGCGGGCGCCGCGGAGGGATACGTTCCGAAAACGAGGCCGGCCACCGCCGCGAGCAGCAGCAGACCGAGAGAGACGACCCACTCTTTCTTGTATTTCTGCACCGTGCCTCCTGGAACGCGCCGTATGATACCACAGGGCTGAAGGGCCTTCCAACGAGTGGGCCCCCTGCGGGCCCGGACCGGACCCGTCGGGCCCATATGATTGCGTGTCGCCGGAGCTATCCTAGGCACGTGATCACCCGGCGCGCGCTCGCGCTCGTCTTATCGCTGCTTCTGCCGGCCGGACCGGCGGCGGCGCAGGTCCGCGTCGTCCCGGCCGAGGCCGGCTCGGCTCCGCTCGTCGCCCCCGCCGGCTACGCGCCCGCCTTCTCGTTCTCCCCCTCGCTGACGACGTCTCTCTCCGCGCCGTCCCTCGGCGTCTCGCTGAACGCACCGGCGCCGGCCCTCCATCCGAGCAAGGCACCCGCGATCGCGGACGCGGTCCAGACGGGCCGGCCCCTCGTCCTCGCGCCGGCCGCGCTCGGCCTCGCCGTGACGCCGGCCGCGACGATCGCCTCGCGCCCGGACATAACCCTGGCCGAGGGCCATCGCAAGGAAACGTCCGCTCCGCGCGACGCCGTGAAAAAGTCCGAGACGTTCCTCATCGAGCACGCCGGACGAACGATCCCGGACACGGACCTCGACGCGTTGTTCGACGGCCGCCGGAGCGCCTCCGGCCTCGCGGCGGCGACGCCCGAGAACGTCCCCGGCGATCAAAAGCCCGCGCTCAAACCCTCGAAGCGCGGCCGCATTTGGCGCGTCGCGGCGATCACCGTTCCCGCCGTCGTCGTCGCGGCCGTGTTCGGCGCGGCGACGCCGCACCTGGCGTTGCTCGGCCTCCACTGGCTCGGGCAGGCCGCGTACTGGCTGGCCAATCCGTTCGCGTTCGCCTTCACGCTGCCGCAGATCCACCGCATGCTGACGCGCCGCTCGGCGGACGTCTCGACATCGATGATGGTCGTCGGCCTCCTCGCGACGGTCGCGATGGCGGCGAACTTCGCGTTCGACGGCAAGGACCTCATGATGTACCGGAACCTCGCCCAAGCCGCGGGCTTCGGAGTCATGCTCTACCTGAAGTCGCGTTTCGGGCGCGCGACCCCGCGGGCCGCACCCTCCCGGACGCGCGCCGCGCTCGAGACCGCCGCCGTCGCGCTCGTGATCACCGGCTTGATGGCGCTGACCGGCCCCCTGCTTGCCGCGGCGCTGCCCGGGATAGCAGCGATGAGCTCCTTGCTCGTCCCGCTTCAGGTCGCGGCCGGCTTCGGCTTCACGTATCTGATGTACGCCCAGCTCTCGAAGATGCGCCGCTCGCACTCGGCTGGCGACTCCTCGGCGGGCATGATGTGGGCGTACCTCGGGACGAAGACGATCTGGGTGTGGTCGTTCGCGACCATGCTGGCGCTGTCCACCGCGCCCGCGTGGCTCACGCTGTCGGCCGGGGCGCTGTTCACCGGCATCTGCTGGTTCGCCGGGAAGGCCGCGCTCTCGCGGCTGCTGAAGGCCCCGTGGTCCTTCCTGCCCGAGAAGATCGGCTTCATGGGCCGGACGCTCACGCGCGACGTGCTGGCCGAAATCGGCGCCTTTCTCGTCCTGTCGGCGCTGATCCTAGCACTCTCCGCCGGCGGCTACCTGGCCTTCACCGCTTTCCTCGGTATTCCCGCCGCCGCGACGCCGCGCTTCGCCATGTACCTCCTCTATATGGTGCAGAGCCTCGTGGCCTGCCTCGCCACGATGAAGACGCTGAAAATGCGCGCCGCCTTCGACAAAAAGAAGGATTAATCGGACGAATTCAGACTTGACGGACATCCGCCCCCCTTCTACACTGGGGTCATGCGTCCCTCCGTCCTCGCCCTGCTTTTGTGGGGCCTGACCATCAACGCCGCCGCCGAAGACTACCGGTTCGACGACGCGCACCCTCCCGCCGAAACTTTGCTCCGGACCTATATCTACACCCCCGGAGGCGGCCTGCCGCAGGACCAGGCCGACGCGCTCGACACCTACCTGACGGGCAAGGACCCCAAGAGGGCGTCGGGCTTGGAGCTCCAGGCGCGCTTCGTGAAGCATCCGCCGACCGAAGAGGAGCTCAAGCCTTTCGTTCAGGGCAGCCCCGGCCCATCGAATCTCAACGACGCCGTGACGAACTACTTGGCCAACAAGCCCGTGAATCAGATGACGATCTCCGAGCTGACGGTCCGGATCAAAACTCAAGAAGCGGCCAAAGCCGCGAACAAAAATCCAAACCCTATCTACGACGAAGGCCTGCGTCAGCTGTACGACGCGCTCGCCGTCAAGAAAAAGGAGTCGCCGACCGAGGATCCGCCGAAAGAAAAGGAGACCGGAACCACCCTCGAACCGAAGAACTCGCCGAAGGGCAAGCCGGTAAAGACGCCGAAAGACAATCCCGCTTCCGGCGGCGCCACCGCTAATTCCAGGGGCTCGAAAGAAAACGGAAACGGCGACTCGTCCGCCGGCGGCGGCGCGGGCGGAAGCGGCGGGAGCGGGGCAGGTGGAGGCGGCGGCAGCGGCGGCGGGGGCGGGGGCGGCGGAGGAAGCAAAGGCGGCGGCGGGGACGCGTCCAGCACCGACGCCGCGGCGCAGCGCGGCGCGGCGGCCGCGAAGCGCGCGGGCTCCCTCGGCGAGCAACTCAAAGTCGACCGCGACGTGGAGGATCTTCCCAAAGGCGCGGGTCAAAATAACGGCAAGCCGGGAGGCGGCGGCCCGCCGGACAAAAGCGGCGGTCTCGATCTCAACGCCGCGGCGGCCTCCGGCTTCTCGGCTTCGTTCAGCGCGACGGGCCTGAAGGTCGGCCCCGGGGGACGCGTCGTGCATACCGACGGCAGCCCGGCCTCCCCGGAGGACATCGGCCGACTGCGCCGGCAGATCGCCTCCGACCCGCAGGCCCTGATGCGGCGCCCCGATTTCTTCAACGTCCTCAGCCGGGGCACATTCGACCGGCTCAAGAGCGAATTTCACGAGAAGCCGGAAACCCATGACGCGGCTTTCCGGCACGTCGGGCTGACCGATCAGGATCGTGACTTCCAGCGCACCGAGTCCTGCAACAAGAATCTCGAGAAAGGGTGCAATCCCGTCGCGAAGGAGGCCTACAAGAAGGGCGAGCTCGTGTCTCCGGAAGACCTCCGCGACATCGACGAGGCGCTGCGGGCCGACGAGGACGAGGAGATCGTCGCCCGCTCGCGCGCGCTGGCCGCCGCCGACGAACGGAAGGGCGCCGACGCGGCCGAGGACTCCGAGCCGCAGGAAGGCGAAAGCCCGTCCTTCATCCGCTCGATCACGGGCGCGTTCCGCGCGATGCTGCCGGGCGCCCCCGCGGAGACGGCTCCGTCCGCCACGGAAACACCGAAGGCGCGCGCCGCCCGCCGCGCCGCCGCCCGCGCGGCGCGACGACATAAGGCCGCCGCGCAGGCCTCCGCTTTGCCCTTGAGCTGGCGGCAGGTCGCCGCGCTCGCCGGGCTCATCGGGATCTGGATGCTCGTCAGCCGCCGGCGGCGCCGATCGTTCCTGGAGCGCGAATGAGGCACCGAAGAGCCGCCCTCCTGCTGCTGATAGCCGCGGCGGCGACGCCCGCCCTCGCCCAGAACGACCCCGCCTGGGACTCGGTACAGAAAGCCTTCGTCGCCGGTACCCCGATCCCGGAAGCCTCGTTCGAGGGTCCCGACCAGGCGCTCTACACTCTGATCAAGAAAGTCTCGTCGGGCTGCGTGGCCCCATGCCAGACGACGAAGTACATGCAGAACATCGCGCTCATCAGCCGGGCGCGCCGTTTGACCGGGGTCGAAAAAATCCAAGCCGTTTACTGCCCCGGCACGCCTCCCATCTGCCGGCTCCGAAAGCTGGCGACGGCCGCCGCGACGGCCAAGCCGAGCGGGGACGACAAGTCCGGCGCCGCCGCTGATCCGAGACGCGCCGCGGCGGCGAAGACCGGCGCGATCATGGCCCGGGCGCTGGCTCAAAACAAGAGCGCCGGCCCGCCCGTAGGACCCGGACGCGCCGCGAAGGCGCCCGTCGCGTCCGTCGACGCCCCGACTCCTCCTCCGCCCGCGCCGCCGCCGCCGACGCCTCTCGCGCCCCTTCCCGCGAAGACCGCCCCCGGGGCCGCCGCTCCTCCCCCCCCTGCCGCGCCGCCGTCGAGCGGCTTCATGGGCCGGCTTCTGGATAAGATCCTCCCCGACAAGCGCCAGCAGCTCGTCCTGGCGCGCGCGGAGAGCACCGGCAAGGTCGCCGCGGCGGCGCAGAAGCTGCTCGAGGGGCTTCCGGGAGAGAAGGCCAAGGCGCTCGCGGCGCGCTTCACCCAAGCGTCGGCGATCGCGGACCCCGCGGCGCGCGCGGAGGCGCAGCGCACGCTGATCACGGAGGCCGACGGAGTCCTCATGGCCGTGCTCGAGCGGAAGCTCGAGGACGCGGTCTCTCTCTCGCGCCAGGAGACGTGCAAGGCGGGCAAGCCCGCGGCCCGCGCGAAATGCCTAGGCGCCAAGACCACGCCTGCGGAGCTTGCGGCGGCCCGCGAGAAGGTCTTCACCGAAATGCCGGAGCTCGGCCTCTACTTCGTCGGGCGCTCGGAGCATCAGCTCTTTCTCAAGGACAAGATGGCCGCCGGCGAGCTCTGGGCCGGGCTGCGTCTTGCGCCCTGGGAGCTCGGGACGGCGGCGCCACCCGGCACGACGATCACGGTGGACGCGGACAAGAACGCGGAGGCCGATGGCGGGAACGGCGGCGCGCCGTATCTGGGGCTCACGTTCGCGCTCGCGGACGGCTCCTCGCGCTTCGAAGGCGCGCGGCCGGCGAAAGACGGCCTGGAGCGCCTGGTCGTCGTCAGCGGCGCGGGCGGCGAGCGTACGCGCTCCACGGCCGTGGTCAAGCCGGGAGCCCAGGAGGGCCGGGAGACCGTGCTTTCGGCGGAAACGCTCTACTACGCTCCGGGAGGCCGTCTCGTCCGGGCGGAGACGATGAGCGGCGCGGGCTCGCACGTGGAGATCAAGGACTACAACGTGAAGGGCAAGGAGAAGGAGCTCCGCCGCTACGAGATCCGCGACCGCAAGGGCGGCAAGGAGCGCGTCGAGATCCGCGACCCCGACAACCTGCGCAACACGGTCACCGGCTACGACGGGAGCGTCACGGTGACGTCCCGCGTCCCCAAAGGCCTCCCCGTCGACCCGAGCAAGCCCGACGGCTCGCGCTGGCTGGAGCAGCACGGCCGGATGATCAACGGCAAGTTCCAGCTCGAGGGCCTCACGCTCGAGGACGCGACCGTGCTGAAGGGCTCGAGCAAGACGGGGCGCTTCCTCGTCACCGACATCGAGGAGAAGGGAGGCAAGAAGCTGCACGGCGAGAGCGACCCGAAGACCGGCGCGTTCAAGCCGACGTCGGTGATCGAGAAGGACGGCAGCGGGCAGCGCCAGTACGGCCGCGTGCTGATCACGATGGGTCCCGGCGGCCAGCCCCTGCGCTACACCGTGCCGCTGCGCCGGGAAGTCGTCAACCGCCCCAACGCGTTCGGGCTCGCCGGGGAGTTCGTCGGCGCGGCCGCCCTCGAGAAGGAGCGCGTGGGGGCGCTCGGCGAATGGCTGTTCGACCAGATGAGCCGCACGAGCTATTCGAGCGACGGCGACGAGGGCGTCCGCGGCGCGATGCTCGCGGCCGAGAAGCCGGGAAAAGAGGTCGTCTTCCTGCTGATCGTCAACGCCGAGACGACCGAGGGCTCGGGCGCGTACACGGAGCAGGTCGGCCACCAGACCGTCGGCCACTGGGAAACGGGCACGAAGTACAACGACGAGACCGTCGGGCTGGTCCTGCGGGCGACGGACGATCAAGGCGTGCCGACGCGCGAGTACGTCGCTTACGACAAGATGCGGAAATGGGTCAAGGGGTATTCCAACGACGGCCCCGCCGGCGCCTTTTCGAGCTCCAAGGAGTTCGAGCACCTGTTCCTTGTCCAGTTTCACCGCGATCCCAAGCGCGAAAAGAAGTGGATCAGCTCTTGCGCCGAGGAGGACGACGGGGTCATCGACAAGCCCGGAACGCCCTGCGCCGAGCGCGCCGAGGTCGGCAAGCCGCAGGTCATCCATACGACGAGCTCCGGGCTCTCCGATCTCGGGAGCGAGTTGGGCGACCTTCCCGTCCTCAAGCAGGCGGGCAAGTACGCCACGAAGGGCTACTACACCGCGGTGGGCTATCTCCAGGACGACATCGGCTTCGACACGTCCAGCAACCCGGACAAGCGCCTCGCGGTGATCGCGAACAAATACCGGGGCGTCGTCTCGAAGCAGGCCACGCTCGAGGAGCTTGCGAGCGATCCCGCGCTCCTCAAGGAAGTCGACGAGAAGGTGGTCGAGAAGCGCAAGGAGGCGCACCATGCCGAATGCGTTCAACTCGGCGACGGCTGCGACGCTTATATGCGCGGGCTCAACTGCAAGGACGCGTCGAGCCGGAAGCCGTGCGCCAGCAAGGAGGAGCGCCTCCAGATTATCGAGTACGCGTACTCCCCCTCGCACGCGATCGACTACGCCTCGGAGGGCGGCTCGAAGTTCCTCTACGTGCTCGGCGGCTTGGGCCAGGCGGGCGAGATGGCCGCGGCCTCGCTGCCCGTGATGGGCATGACCGAGGGGCTCGGCGCGCTGGGCAAGGTGAAGTTCGTCGGCGGCGCCGCCACCTTCGTGAACGGCGCCATGGGCGGGCTCATGACGACCGGCTGGATCGTGGGCGGCCTCGCCAACGGCGCCGAGCTCGTCGACGGCATCAAGACCGGGGATATGTCCAAGATCGTCAAGAGCGGCGTTCAGGCCGGCGGCGACTTCATGTTCGCCTACAAGGGCCATGCCGACGGCAAGGCCAAGGCGGCCAAGAAGGCGGCGGTCGAGAAGTCGCTCGCCGTCGAACGCGAGCGCCTCGAGAAGATCGACACGCTTCCGGACACCGGCTACAGCTCGGTGCAGTTGGACCTCCACAACGCCTCGCCCGCGGAGCTGGTCAAGTACCGCGAGGCGCTCAAGGTGATCGGCATCGAGGAGCCCAAGCTCGAGCACGGCATCGCCGAGTTCGAGCTGTCGCCGCGCAAGAAGGCGCAGCTCGAGGAGCGCCTGAAGGGGACTTCCATCGAATCCATCGATTTTCAGGAGACCGGCAAGCGCCAGGACGAGCGCGCCCCGTTCACCGGCGACGAGGTCGACGCCATGTTCGACCAGCAAAAGAACTTCAGCGAGACCGCCCACTACGACCTCTCCGAGTACCCGCCCAAGGACTATAAGCGCCTGCGCGAGGAGGTCGGCAAGCTCGGCGGAAAAATCGATATCAAGGACGGCATCGCCACCGTGACATTCCCCAACGGCAACGCAGCGGAGTTCGCCAAGAGGATCGAGGGGACGCCCGCCAAGCCCATGAGCGTCGAGGACTACGTGAAGGCCAAGCACGAGAACGCGGGCGGCGAGAGCGAGGTCGGCGCGGGAGAGCACGCCGACAAACACGACCCGTCCGCCCGCTCCGGGTCCGTCTCGGAGCCGCGCCAGATCGAGCAGATATGGGACACCCGCAACGGTGCCAACCTCACCCGTCCCGAGACGGTGCGCGCCGACCGCCTGGCCGCCTTGAAGGCGGCGAAGGATCCCGCGCTCGCCAAGGCCGTCGCGGCGGCCGTGGCCCGCGGCGACATCGCCCCGGCGTCGTGGCAGGGCCGGCAGGGCCAGGAAGGCAACTGCCTGCCGCATGCGCTCGCCAACGCCTCCAATGGCGCGTTCACGCTGGCCGAAACCGTCGACGCGGGCGTCAAGGCCGGCGCCGACTACAAGACCGGCGGCACCAGCGAGCCCCAGCTCATGCAGATGCTCTTGACGCTCGAGGAAGTCGGCGCGGCGAAGGACATGGAGGTCGACTACCGCGCCATTCCCGTCGAGGAGTACTTCCGCGGCCAGGAGGAGGCCGCGGCGAGCGGCAAGAAGCGCCAGGCGGGGCTGCTCGCCATCCGTACGGGGCTGAACGCCTCGGACATGCACGGCTATCATGCGGTCGCGCTGCGCGGCCAGATCGTCGTCGAGGGCCAGCACTACATCGTGATCACGGACTCCCACCTCAACGAGCCGCTGCTCTACACGCCCGAAGCCTTCTCCGCGGCGGCGCTGTCGGAAGGCATCCTCGTCATCGACGTGAAGCACCGCTAGGGGTTTTTTCGTAAGATACGCTGGTGAGAGCCCTCAGGCCCGCCGACTATCTCCCCCTCCTGCGAGCCGCGCTCAAGGAAGACCTCGGGCGCGCCGGCGACGTGACCACCCGCTTCTTCGTCCCCGCGAACGCGCGGCTGCGCGGCCGCATCGTCAGCCGCGAGGCCGGCGTGATCTGCGGCCTGGACGTCGCCGCCGCCGTCTTCAAGCTCTGCGACCCGCGAGCCCGGGTCAAGCTCCTGGCCGCGGACGGCGCGCGCGTGGCCGCGGGCCGGGCGGTGCTGTCGGTGGAAGGCGGGCGGGGCTTGCTCACCGCCGAGCGCACGGCGCTCAATTTCCTGCAGCGCATGTCCGGCGTCGCGTCGCTGACGCGCCGCTACACGGACCGCGTTCGCGGCACGCGCGCGAAGGTCCTCGACACGCGCAAGACTATCCCGGGCTGGCGCGCGCTCGACAAGTACGCCGTCGCGTGCGGCGGCGGGGTAAACCACCGCTTCGGCCTCTACGACGCGGCGCTGGTCAAGGACAACCATTATTTCGGAAAGAGCCTGGAGAAAGGCGCGGCCGCGCTGCGCCGCGCGCGGCCCGGAACGCCGCTCATCATCGAGTGCGACGCGCCGGCTCAGGTGACGCGTGCCCTGGAACTGAAGCCCGACGTCATTCTGCTCGACAACATGCGCGGCCCGCGTCTTAAGCGCGAAATCCGCCGCATCCGCGGCCTCGCGCCGCGCGTCAAGATCGAGGTGTCGGGCGGCGTGAGGATCGAGGAACTCCGCGCGCTGGCGAAGCTCGGCCCCGACCGAATCTCGATCGGGCGCCTGACGCACAGCGCGCCCGCGCTCGACCTCGGCCTGGACCTCGCTTAGACGGCCCGGAAGGTCGCGACGAGCACGTCGCGACGGGCGGGCAGCGCCGGATCGACGGCCGCGACCGGCGTGACCCCGTGGAACACGCGCGCGTCGTCGACGATCGCCGCATCGAGCGGCCGCGCGAGCGTGAAGCTCCCGAGCGGGCGGCCGTCGGGCGCGCTCACGCGCGTCGTGCCGCTCTCCACGTTCTCGCGCCGGACGAGCAGCACGAGCGCGTAGTCGACGCCGTCGCGGTGCATGCCCTCGGGCGTGGGGCGCCCGGGCTTGCCCGCCGAGGCCTCGATGCGGAACTGGTGGACCTCGACGCGCCAGGCCGCGCCGGGGCGAAGCTCGCGGAAGAACCGGGCTCCGAAGGAGAGCACGGACCGCAGCGACTCACCGGCCGCGACCTCGGGCGCCACGGGCTCGAACCAGCGCTCGACGCCGCCGTTGAGCGCATTGTACTCGCGGGATTGATAGTGCGGCTGGCGCGGCTCGAGGCGCGCGGCGACGGCGCCCGCGGGGACCTGGAACACCGCGTGCCGGCGGAACCGGTCGCGCCCCCCGTCGGCCATGTGCTCGTCGCGCCGGAGGTCGTCCCAGCTGGCGGAGAACCGCTCCCAGTCGCCCAAGGGGCCGAGCAAGGGGCGGAGTCCGGCGCCCTCGACGAACGCGAAACCCTCGCTCGCGACGCATTCCTTGAGCCCGCCGATCGAGTTCACGCTTCATTCTAGCAACCTTTGTAGTATAGGCTCATGAAGCTGCCCGGCGTCCGCCGCCTCGTGCGCTTACAGCGCGCCGACTCGACTCAGGCCGTCGCGCGCCGTCTCGCCGAGGAGGGCGCTCCCGACGGGACATTGGTGTGGGCGCTCGAGCAGTCGGCCGGCAAGGGGCGCCTGGGCCGGCGATGGCGCTCCGCGCCGGGCGGGCTGTACGCCTCGCTGCTGCTGCGCCCGGGCTTCCCTCCCGCGCGCCTCGGCGAGCTCTCGCTCGCGTGCGGCGAGGCGCTGGCCGCGGCCCTGCGGGGCTTCGGGGCGGAAACCGCGGTGAAGGCGCCGAACGACGTGCTCGCGCTGTGTCCGGACGGCAAGGCGCGCAAGCTGTGCGGCATCCTCTGCGAGGCCGCCGGCGACTCCAAGAGCCTGCACTGGCTCGTGATCGGATTCGGCGTCAACGTGAACAACCCTCCGCCGCTGAAGCGCGCGACTTCGCTGCGTCTTTTGACGGGCCGGCGCGTCGCCGTCTCGTCGGTGCTGCGCGCGGCCCTCGCGCGCCTTTCGCGAGCCCGCCTCGTCGGCAATTTCGTATAATTAAAGTCAGATTCCCCCGGAGACTCCCCCCATGGCCGACACCTATTTGACCCGCGCCGGACACGCCAAGCTCAACGACGACCTGAAGGCGCTCATGAAGCAGAAGACCCAGCTATCGCTCGACATCGGCGAGGCCCGGGAGAAAGGCGACCTCAAGGAGAACGCCGAGTACCACTCCGCGAAGGAGAAGATGGGCGAGGTCATGGGCCGCATCGGGAAGATCCAGGACAAGCTCCAGAGCTGCAAGATCATCGAGGAGATGAACATCCCGAAAGACACGGTCGCGATCGGCACGACCGTCGAGCTCGAGGACTCCGACGGGGACACCGTCGAGTACTCGCTCGTCGGCGAGGACGAGTCCGATCCGAACGAGGGCAAGATCTCCGTCCAGTCTCCGCTGGGCTCGGGCCTGCTCGGGCGCAAGTCGAAGGAAACGGTCGAAATCCAGCTTCCCAACGGCCCGCGCACGTTCAAGATCCTGAAGGTCGCCCGCTCCTGAACGAGACTGGGCCATAGGCGAGGGAATGTCCCTTCCACACGCCGTTAGAAAGGGACCCGCCGAGCTCGCGGCCGAACTCAAGAAGCGCGCGCGCGCGGCCGGCGCGGATCTCGCCGGGATCGCGGCCGCCGTTCCCTCCGCCGGAGCGCCCGCCTACGACGCCTGGCTGGCGGCGGACATGCACGGCGAGATGGACTACATGTCGCGCAACACGGAGTCGCGCCGTGACATCCGCGCGTGGATGAAGGACGCGAAGTCCGTCCTGATGTGCGGCTTCTCGTACGGCGGCTCCGGACGCCCGCATGGCCCCGAGGACGGCGCGGGCCGGATCGCGCGCTACGCGACGCGGGCCGACTATCATCAGCCGCTGCGCGACAAGATGCGGGAGCTGGGCGCCTGGCTCGCGACCGAGGTCCCCGGCCTCCACGCCGTGCCGTTCTGCGACATGAGCCCGATCCTCGAGCGCGCCTATGCCAGCGCGGCAGGCCTCGGCTGGCAGGGCAAGAACACGATGCTTCTCGGCGCCGACATCGGCTCGTACTTCCTGATCGCCGGCCTGGGCCTGAGCATCGATCTGCCCGCCGACTCCGCCGGTCCCGACCGCTGCGGCACCTGCACGAAGTGCCTCGACGCCTGCCCGACGGACGCATTCCCGAAGGAGCGCGTCCTCGACGCCTCGAAGTGCATCGCCTACTTCACCATCGAGACCAAAGGCGCGATTCCCGAGGGCTTCCGTGCCGGGGTCGGGGATTGGGTGTACGGCTGCGACGTCTGCCAGGAGGTCTGCCCCTGGAACCGTTTCGAGAAGCCGGCACGCGCCCTGCCGCCCCCCAAGATCGCCGCCCAGCTCCCGCTCGACGAGCTCGCAGGGCCGAAGTCCGCAGGGTTGCGCGCCCGCCTCAAAGGCCTACCCGTCGCCCGGGCCGTGCGCAAGCGGATGACGCGCAACGCGCTGCTCGCGATGGGCAACTCACGCCTCGAGCGCTACCGCCCGGTCCTCGAGTCCTACGCGTCCGGCGCCGATCCGGTGCTCGCCGAGCAGGCGAGGTGGAGCCTCGCGCGGCTGGGAATTGTCGACGAAAAGTGACGCGCCCGCTCTATGGAAGACGCGGGTAAATGATAAACTGGCCTCCGTGATTTTTCGAATCGCCCTGGCCGCCCTCCTGCTGGCCGCCGCCGCCGCCGGCGCGCGCGCGGCGGACGTCCGCCCGGCAAAGAAAGCCGAGCCGAAGCCGGCCGCCACGGGATCGGCCCCGACCCGCAACGACGACTCCGACTCCCTGGACGTCATCCCGAGCCGCGACTTCCCGAAAGCCGTTCAGCACGCGCCCGAGAAGGAGGAAACGCCGCTGGTCGTCCGCTGGATGATCAAGCCGTTGAAGCGCGGTATGTTCATCCGCCTGCCGATCATGGACACCGACCCGAATCGCGGCATCACGGTCGGGATCATGCCGATCTGGGTCCTGCAAGGCGAGAAGGACGACCGCATCCAGCAGATTCACGCGCCCTCCCTGACCTACAACAAGAACTTCTCGCTCATCCCGACCTACCGCTACTACTTCTACCCGCAGGAGGACGCGACGTTCATCGCGCGCGCCTCCTATTCGAAATACGAGCGCGAAGCCCTGGGCCAATACGAGGACGGCAGCATCGCCGGCACCGACCTCGACATTTTCCTGCGCCTGCAGTACAACGTCGACGCGGGGCAGCGCTTCTTCGGCTTCGGGCCCGACTCGGCGAAGAACGGCGAGGCCAACTACCGCGAGGAGTACACTCAGTACAAGCTCGGCATCGGCACCCCGTTCTCGCACGGTTCTCCCTGGCGGGCCCGCTTCTCCAAGCACTACCAGGCCGGGCGCATCACCGAGGGCATCCTGCCCAATCTCCCCGATTTCGCGACCACCTATCCCGGGCAGACCTCCCGGCGCTACCAGCAGACGAACGAGAACCGCTTCAGCCTCGACTACGATACGCGCGACCACGGAGTCACGACGAACCGCGGCACGTTCATCCAGACCTTCGCCGAGTACGCGATCAAGGGTTACGAAAGCCAATACGACTACAGCCGCTACGGCCTCGACGCGCGCTGGTTCAAGCCCTGGGAGTCCGACAAGGACAAGGTCTTCGCGATCCAAGCCAAGTTCGAGCAGCAGCTCGGCCCGGCGGCCCCGTTCTGGACCCAATCCCGCCTCGGCGGCAAGTACAGCCTGCGCGCCTACGGCGACGGCCGCTACATCGACCGCGGCATGGCGACCGTCAACGTCGAGCAGCGCTTCAAGCTCGCGGAAGCGAAGACCGCCGGCGTGACGACCGAGTTCCAGCTGGCGCCCTTCATCGGCCTCGGCGAGGTATTCGACAATCCGAACCGCGTCGCCGCCCGCTACGCGCGCCCGGTCGTCGGCGCCGCGATCCGCGCGGTCGCCAAGCCCCAGGTCGTGGGCTCGGTCGACTTCGGCGTGGGCCAGGAAGGCCTGTCCGTGTTCATGGACATCAACTACTCCTTCTAGCCATGAACTCCATCATCCTGCCGACGGTTCATAAATCGGGCTCGAACCTGATCCTGACTTACGTCCTGTTCGCCGCCGTGCTCGGTGCGATCGGCTTCGTCGCCTATATGCTCGGCCGGCACAAGCACCGCACGAGCAAGGCCAAGAAGCGCGGCTTAAGCCCCCACACCGGCCATCACGGCAATCACTGAGCCGGCCTACTTCTTAGGCTTCACGGACTTCAGGAAGGCGGCCCACGCTTTCGCCCCTTTCCGCTCCGGATCCGGGAGCGGGCTCGCGCGGCGGTAGGCGAGCACCGCGAAGCGCCCGCCCGACAGCGGCAGGACGCAGAACTCTTCCGTGCCCAGGATCGCCTGCCCCGGCGACGGCCGGTGAGGATCGGCGGCCTCGATCGGAAAGCGCTTCCGGCGCACGTCGAGCTTACGGCCCGCCACGACCGTCGACCCGCTCCCGTACGCCGAGCCGTCGACGAAATCCGCAGGCGCCGGATAGTCCGAGCCCGGGGCGCCGAACGCGCGAATCAAGATCGCGTCTGAGCCGCTTTCAAAGCGCAGGACCGGATCCGCGTCCCCCGCGTTGGCGTAGGAGACGACACGCCAGGCTTTCGGCGCCTTGAAGCTCACGAGCGCCTTGACGGCCTGCTCGGGAGTCTTAGCCCCCGCGTTCGCGGAGGCCGAAGCGCCCAGGATCAACGTCGCCGCCAAGATCAGCCTGTTCATTTTTTCCAATGTCCCGGGTTCTTCTTCTTGTCGTTCGCCGCCATTCGGGCGAGCTCCGTCAGATCGATCACGGACTCGGCGCCGCCGCTCACCGTGATGACCATGCCGGGCAGCTCGATCGATTCCGCGGAGGCCGGATCGCGCCCTTTCGCGAGGCTCGCGCGCAGCTTGCGGAGCTCTTTCGCGCGCGCGGCCGCGGCCTCCTCCCGGCCCTTCATATAGGGATCGTCGGCGGAGGCGATCAGCAGAGCCTTGTCCTTCGCGCCTTCGGGCGAAGTCCAGTACGCGATGTGGTTGTCGAGGATATCCTTGATCTCGCCGAGGGTCTTCGCGCGGTCCTTCTCGTAATCGAGAAAGGCCTCGATCGACTTCTCTACGGTCTTGAAGCGGGTCTTCGCGATCTTGTGGGCCGAGACGAAGTGGGCGATGATGGGAGCCCAGCCCTGCATGTCCTTGAGGTCGGCCGCGTTCCCTTTCGTCTCCGAAACGATCATCGCGCGGCGCGCACGCAGGGTCGTCACCGGATTCTTCATCTCCTTGGGGCTCAGGGTGATCGCGTAATACGGCGACACGGTCAGCAGGCCGCGGTAATAGCCCTCGGGGTCCTCGAGATATCCGCTCGGATCGGCGTCGACGACCTTGCCTTCGAGCTCCGTCTGCACCATCCAGTCGACGAGCCGCGAGCCGAGCTCGTCGCCGCGGTAGTGATGGAGGACTTCGGAGGAAAATCCGACCTTATCGGCCCGCTGCCGCTCGAAGGCATGCCCGAACAGTTCGTGGGCCAAGGTGCCCGCCATCGCGACGCGGCGGAAGTCGGCGTCGGTGTCGAAGTAGGCGATGCTGAGCGTGATCTTCGGCGGTTTCTCGGAGGGATCCGTCGTGCCGGCGATCCCGGACAGGACCTTCTTACCCTTCTCCTCGATGGCCTTGCCGTCGCCGATGGCCGCCATCGTCACCTCGGCGGTGGCGCCCTCCTTCACGAACTGCTCCGCGAGCGCCCGGCCGGTCTTCGTCTTCAGGATCGACTCGACCGCCTCCGTGATCGCCTCCTTTTCCTTCTTGCCCCCGATGAACTTCAGCCGCTGCAGGAACTGCGCCTGCAGCACGGCGGAATCCGTCTGGCCGTCTCCCTTCCCCGTGCCGGTTCCGGAACCAGGAGGGCCGCGGACGTCGCCGCCGCGATTGGAGCCGCCGTCGAAATTGGGCTGGACCGCCTGCGGATGCTTCACGACGGTCGTGTCCTGGTAGACCGGGCCCGCCCCGATCGTGGCGAGCGGAAGCGTCGGCAGCCGCGTCGAGCCGGACGGAGCGAGCAGCGCCGCGACCTGAGCGACGGTGAGCAAGGGCTTCGCCGGGTCGGAGGGCCGCGCGTCGACGAAGTAGCGGCCGTCCTTGAGCGTGTAGCGCCCGCCGTCGAGTGCTAGGATCGTTTCCTTCTGGCCGGGCTGGAGCGCGCCCTGGACCCGCGCGTCGAATAAGTCGTCGGGACCGCCCGCCCAAACGGAGGCGGCCAGGAAAAGGACGGCTAGGACGCGTAGGAGGCCTCGGGACATGAGGGGGTTGCCTCGACGACAGTATAGCCCCGGAGGGGCCTTTATGCCAGGGCCGGGCTCAGCCGTATTTGTACTTCACGCCCATTCCGCCGCCGGGCCACTCGCAGGTGATATTGTCCCAAGGGCAGAGCATGCGGCAGGCGCCGCACTCGATGCAGTTCTCGTAGTTGACGACGACCTTCTGGTGCGCGCCTTCCCACTCGTAGACCTTGGCCGGACAAACCGTCGTGCACGGCTTGTCTTTACACGAGGTCACGCACGGCGAGTCCGCGCCGGAATTCTTGAGATGGATGCTGGCGTCGGGAGACTTCTTCCAGTCGAGCGTGCCGAGCTTGGACTCGACGGTCGTCTCGATCTTGATGTCCTTGATATCCATGTTAGATCGCAACCTTCCTGAGCGGGAAAAGGTCCTTCGCGACGCGCAGGAAGCCGCGCTTGCGGACCATGCCGAGCGCCGTCTTCAGGTGCTCGCGCTTGGGCACGCCGTCGGCCGAGAAGCGCAGCTGCGCCAGCTCGCACGCGAGCTTCGGATAGAACTCGAGGAAGCCCGGGGAGTTCTCGACGTGGTGCTCGAGATCCTGGATGTCCTCCATGTCGGGCAGGACATAAGACGCTTCGAGCTTCTTCCTGTAAAGGGACAGCGAGGCCTCGCTGTAGTCGTTCTTCTTCTTGGCCTCGATGACGGTTTCGCCGGCGAGCTTGCCCGCGGTCATGGCGAGGTTGCTCCCCTCACGATAGGCAGGGTTCGTCATCTGCGCGGCGTCGCCCGCGACGAGGAAGCCGGCCTTGGCCAGCGGCGGCATGGACTTGTAGCCGCCCTCGGGGATGAGGTGAGCGGAGTACTCGAGCGGCTTGCCGCCGGAGATCAGCTTCTTCACGAGCGGATGCTGCTTCACGTACTCGAGATGGTCGGACGGGCGCAGGCCCTTCTTCTGGTAGTCGGACAACTTGCAGCCGACGCCGAGCGCCAGCGACTCCTTGTTGGTGTACAGGAAGCAGTAGCCGAGCATGCCAAGTGAGGTCGAGCCGAAGATCTCCATCGTAGCACCTTCGCCCGGGTTGAGCTGGAAGCGGTCCTCGATGACGGAGGACGGGAGCGCGATGACCTCCTTCGCGCCGAGCGCGACTTCCGAAGACTTCAACTCGTCTATAAATCCGGCCTTCTGCGCGATGATCGAGTTGACGCCGTCGCACGCGATGACGACGTTGGCCGTGAGCTCGTCGCCCTCGGCGGTCTTAATGCCGATGACCTTACCGGAGGCGTCCTTGAGGACTTCCTTGACCATCATGCCGCAGTACACCTCGGCGCCGGCCGCTTCGGCCTGCTTGGCGTACCACTGGTCGAAGTGGACGCGGATGATCGAGTAGCAGTTCGGGATGCCCTCGAGGAACTTCTGGGATTTGTAGCCGACGGTGACGTAGGAGTCCTCGGTCGTGATGCAGGTCTTCTGCTCGACGATCGGGCGCTCGACGGGGGCGTCGGGCATCTTCCAGAACTCGGGGACGAGCTCGTGCAGCATCTTCGAGTACAGGACGGCGCCTTGGACGTTCTTGGCGCCGGGATACTCGCCGCGCTCGAGCACGACGACCTTGAGGCCCGCGCGAGCCATCACGATGGCGGCGGAGAGTCCGGCGGGTCCGGCGCCTACGACGATCGCGTCGAAGCTGGGCTCTTCGGCCATGGCCGCGTCAGCCCGGGACCTTCGAGGAGGCGTCCTGGACCGTCTTCAGGAGCTCCTCGGTCTTGAAGGGCTTGGTCATGAAGCCGACGACCTGCGGGAACTTCTGGAAAAGGGTCTTCGACGGCTCGAGCGCCGTCAGGACGACGATGGGCAGGTCCTTCGTCGTGGGCTCGGCCGCGATCTTGAGCTGGAGGGAGTAGCCGTCGATGCCGGGCAGCATGACGTCGAGGACGAGGACGTCGGGCTTGACCTTCGCGATCTCGTCCCAGGCATGGCGCCCGTTGTCGCAGGTGTGCACCTCGAAGCCGCCGTGCTCGAGCGTGTATTTCACGAGGCTGAGCATCTCGGGTTCGTCGTCGATAACGAGGACTTTTTTGGCCATGGCGGACTGTATCAATTCGACTTGAAAAAGTCCATGGGGGGCTCGATACCCTGCTTGCGCAGACGGTCGTAAAAGCGCGGGATGCCGCCGTTGGGCTTCAGGACCGATCCGCCTTTGCGCACGTCTAAGGTGAACAGGTCCGACATGGAAATCGTCTCGATCTCCATGCCCGTGATCTCGGTGACCTGCATGATCTTGCGCGAGCCGTCGCCCAGACGCGCGAGGAAGACGATGAAGTCGACCGCGCTGACGATGTTCGAGCGGATCGCCTTGAGCGGCATGTCGATGCCGGCCTGAAGGACGAGCGTCTCGAGCCGGGTCAGGCACTCCCGCGCCGAGTTCGCGTGCAAAGTCGTCAGCATGCCGTCGCAGCCGACGTTCATGGCCTGGAGCATGTCGGCGGCCTCCGGGCCGCGCGTCTCGCCGACGATCATCCGGTC
>JBBQVX010000074.1:0-18872 GCA_038211115.1 Elusimicrobiota bacterium
GGTTTGGGTTATGGGACCGGCCGGGGTTATGTGGGGCGGGGGCGTAACGACTGTCCTCCGGGGAGTAGGGGCCGCCGCGACTCGGGTGCTTTATACGTCGCGGACGGACACAAGTGAGGTCAATCCGAACGGCCCCGGAGGACAGTCGTTCCGCCCCCGCCCCGTCTCACGGCCGTTGCCGTTGCCGTTGCCGTTGCCGTTACGCGGATTCAAGGAGAGGACGCGGCTGCTTGCCGTATTCCTTGAAGATGTCCACGATCTCGTCGTAGTCGAGCTCTTCGCGCTTGAGCAGCTCGTTGGCGAAGCGCTCGACGATGGGCCACTCGGCGCGCAAGGTCTTCTCGACCTCGGCCATGGCGTTGCGCAGGATCTTATTGGTATCGGCGTTGAGGCTGCGCTTGACGTCCTCGGAAATGTGGCCTTCGGGCATCGTCGCGTAGTTGCCGACGTAGCCGCTCTCTCCCATGCCGATGGACCACACCATCCAGTGCGCGTGGCGCATGGCGTTGCTGAAGTCGGAACCGACACCCTCGGTCGTGACGCCGTATTTGATCCGCTCCGCCAGATAGCCGCCGAGCGAGACCTTGATGTTCGCGTACAGCGAGGCCGAGTCGTCGAGGATGATCTCGCCGCGGGGCACGGAGTGCACGACGCCGAGGACGCCGCCGCGCTCGATGATCGAGGCCTTGAACACGTCGCGCGTCGGATGCTCGAGGTACATCTGCACGAGGTGGCCGGCCTCGTGGAAGGCGGTCATCTCGCGCTCCTTCGCGGTCATGCTGACGCGGTGGGCGATGCCGAGCTCGATGCGGTCGAGCGCGGCCACGCAGTCCTTGTAGGAGATGAGCTCGCGGCGCTCGCGCGTCGCGATCAGCGCGGCTTCCTTGAGGACGTTCTCGATGGAGGCCGGCGAGTAGCGGACCGTCTTGCGCGCCAGGCGCGCGAGGTCGATCGACGGGTCGCACTTGAGTTTCTTCGCGTAATACTCGAAGATCTCGAGGCGCTCCTTGAGGTTGGGCAGGTCGACGCGGATCGTGCGGTCGAGGCGGCCTGGGCGGACCAGCGCCTCGTCGAGGATGTCGAGGTTCGCGTTGGTCGCCGCGATCACCACGACGTCGGCGTCGGTCTCATTTAGACCGTCCATCTCCACGAGGAGCTGGTTGAGCGTGCTGTTGGATTCCGACGTGCCGCCGTCCATCATGCCGCCGAAACGGCGCTTCTGGCCGATGACTTCGATCTCGTCGATGAAAAGGATGCAGACGCCGTGCGCCTGGGCGTAGAGCCGGGCGCGACGGAAGATCTTGCGCACGCGGGCGGCGCCGGTGCCGACGAAGATCTCGATGAATTCGGAGGCGGAGGTCGTCAGGAACGGGACGCCGGCCTCGGTCGCGATGGCCTTGGCGAGCAGGGTCTTGCCGCAGCCGGGAGGGCCAGCCAGCACCATGCCGCGGATGATCTTGCCGCCGATCTTGCGCAGGAGGGCGCGGTCCTTGATGAGCTGGACGATCTCCCACGCCTCGCGCTTGGGCTCGGCCAAGCCGACGACGTCGCTGAACTTGACGTTGATCTTGGTCGGGTCGACCTTCTTCTTGCTGATGTCGGCCAGGCCGCCGTACTGGAAGGTGTAGAGGAAAAAAACGAAGATCAGCGAGTTGATGATGCTCGACGGCAGCGAGATCACGTTGAACCCGATGATGTAGCGGGCCACGCTTTCCTCGAGCCGCGTCAGATACCAGAGCGGAAGCAGGACGGCGGCGAGGACGATGAGGGCGAGGACGAGATGGACCCAGTAGAACTCCCACCACAGCTTGAACTTAGCCCAATTCATGGTCGCCTCCCACGTCGATGGATGCGACCATTTCCTCGCTTATGCTCGGTCATGCTCTATCCATTGATTACGACCCGCCCATCATAGCAATTGTTCCGACCGGGCCAGGAATCTTAAGGAGCAACGCCGGGGAGGACGAACGCGATCGGGCGGTCGCGGTTGGGCACGTACTTCGTCGAGCAGATGACGAAGCCGGTGGTCGTGTAGAACGGCATCTGCAGTGCCTTGGTGCAGGCGGTCACGGTCACGACGTTCCAGACCTGGGTGCGCTGGACCTTGACGCCCGGCTTGGTCGGGCAGTTCGCCGTCGGCCGGCAGCTGTCGATGAGATCGAGAAACTTCGCGGCGGTGGTGCCGTAGCCCAGGTACGTGAGGACGCGCTCCTGGATGTGCGGGAGAAGCCGGCTCTCGTCCCAACTCTCGTATGAAGCGTTGCGGTGCGACTCGAGCTGCCAGCGCCGCGCGGCGTAGAAGGACGCGATCTCGAGTTTCTGCATGAGGATGAGAAGCGCGAAGACTTTCGCGAAGGCGAATAGGAAGAACATGAAGATCGGAAAGAGGAGCACGACCTCGGTCGTGGCCTGGCCCCGTCGCCCGAGCTTTCTCAAGGAAATTGTCTCACCTGGAACTTGGGCGTGGGTTCCGGCCAAACTTTGGCGTTCGGCGCGTTCGCGCCGACGGACACGGTCGTGTGCAACTCAGGCGCGCCGGTGCGGAAGTGATCGGGCATGTTGCCGAAGTCCACGTTGAAGTAGTTCTTGCCCGGAATCTGCCAGCGCAGCGACAGCGACAGGCCAGGATACTCCGCGCCACTGGGCTTGGCCAGCTTCTCGAGGGTGGTCCTGTCGACGGTCTGGATCTGAAACAGTCCACCGCCCGTGCCGCAGCTTTCCGGGGACGTCCCGGCTCCGTCCGGCAGGTCGACGGGCGGATCGGTCCCGAAAACGCGGTACTGCTGGATGCCGGTGCCGCCCATGTGACGGTTGCCGTGATAGATGAGGTGCTTGACGCAATGCGCCTGCGTTTTGAAATCGCCGAGGGAAGCGTCGAAGGCCTGCGCGAGCTCAATGCCGTAGTTCGCGCTGTCTCCGGTGTTGAGCCAATAAGACTTCTGCAGGAAACTGTGGTTCGATTCCTTGGTCAGGCGCTTGAGCACCTGCCACTGCGCGTCCTCGACGGAGCCGAGCAAGGAGAAGACCTGCACATAGAGCTTATAGACCTCGGTCGCGAGGTCCCAAGGATGCCAGAACTTGTTGGCGTTATCCATCGAGAACAGCACGACGGTGTCGTTGGCCGGCATCGACGGATGCTCTGAATTCTTGCCGGCGCCAACGCCGCCATACTCGATGTCCCACTTGTCGTCGCTGCCCGAGAACTCCTTCTTGCCGCTGCGGCTGCGCGGGAAGATGCCGTTCTGGTACAGGATCTCGGCGTAAGTCAGATGGTCGCAGTGCTCGACCTTACCTTCGCACTCCGCCGGAAAGTCGTCGTAGCCCTGCTCGAAGATGCGCATCGGGAAGGCGCCGTTGACGTAGGCGGTGCGGTTGAGGAAGTCGGAGTAGTTCGTCGCCTCGACGAAGGCCGCGGCGTCCATAGCGAATTGGTGCTTGATCTTCTCGCGAGAAAGCTTCGCCGTCTCATAAATGAGATAGACGAACAGAAAAAGAGTCGGGAAGAGCAGCATCGCCGGAATGACGATCTGACCCGCCCTCGACTTCCAGGGCCTCATAAAAAGAATTATGGCCCCTTTGGGTCGAAATTCAATGTCGAAATGGTTAAAAAACGGTTACTTCTTCGAGGAAGGAGCGGCGGGCACTTCGGGGCCGAGGAAGGCGGCGCTGGCTTCGTTGACCTGGTGGGTGGTCTTGCCCAAGTCCGCGCTCGCCATGATCAGCGTGCGCAGCTGTCCGCCGAGGATACGGTGCACGCGTAACTGGAAGGTGGAGGAATAGGTCTCGCCGCGTACGGACTCGACTTCGACCCACAGCGCGCGCTCCCCCCACGCCTTGAGCATCGCCCCCATGCTCGCCGCGTACTCAGCGTACACGGCGTCGGACATGCGGACGGTAGCACCCATGTTGAAGATCAGCAGGCCCACCTCAGGATCGTCCGCAGGGATGTTCTTGGTCACGAAAGCCGCGGCCTTCTCCGGCGGACACTCGGCGAGTTGAAGGAAGGCGGCCTCGAGCTCGGTGCGCTGGGCGATCTTATCGAGCGCCGCGTCGAGCTCGGCGATCGCCGGAAGGTTGTCCGGCCAGATGCCGGCGGTGAGCCACCGGCGGTCGGAGATATCCTCGGTCTGCAGCGGGCGGTAATCGAGCCCGACGCGCGCCGCGACGAGGGCCGAGTCGAAGCCTTTCGTCGGGACCGCGAGGTCCGCGGCGAGGTTTACGCCCGCGCCCGAGTTGACCTCGACGAGGTAGTACGGAAGGTCGCGCTGCTGGAAGAACAGCATCGCGGGCGCCGCCCACATCTGGGCACGGCTCGCGACGTAGGTCCGCCGGTGGCCGCTCTTCAGATGCTCGTAGAAGGACGGCGGCGGCGCGGCCAGGAAGCGCGCCAGGGCCACGGACGGATCGGCCTCCGCGGTTCCGCCGCACGACGGGAAATACCGCACGAGCTCGCACTCGGCGTCGCTCAAGGCCTCGTAGTGGAGGCAGGTCAGGTAAAGGCTCCAGGCCTCGCTCCACGCGACGAAGGACCGCTTCTCCCAGGCCTTCGCGATCGGCTTCCACCACGCCGGCTCGCCGAGCTTGAGCTGGTCGGCCGTCCAGGTCAAAATAGCCGCGGTCACGGGCAAAGCCCTCGCCTGCTGGGCCCCGTGCTCGAGCTGGGAAACGAATTCCTCTTTGGTCAACGTCGCGTTCTGGCCGAGCTCAGTTCGGGTCTTCGGGCGAGATCAAGCCCATCTCGATGCCTTTGACGACGGCTTCGGTGCGGTTGCTGACCTCGAGCTTCTGGAATATCGCGTTGAGGTGATTCTTGATGGTCTTGACCGAGCACTCCATCTTCGCCGCGATTTCCTTGTTCGACATGCCGGTCCCCAGGAGGACGAGCACGCGAATCTCGGTCTTCGTCAGCGCCACGGGAGAATTGCCGTCGCCGCTGGCCATCTGACGCAAGCCTTGGAGGAGCTTGCCCATCACCTGCTGCGGGATCATCACGCCGTCGTTGGCGAAAGCCTTGAGGGCGTTGACGAGCTCGGCCGCGGGAAGCATCTTCGAGAGATAGCCGTTGGCGCCGGCCTGAATCGACTCCATCACGTGCGCCTCGTCTTCATACGAGGAAAGAATGAGGACGTTCGTGTTGGGGCATTCCTTGCGGATCAGCCTTGTTGCGGCCACGCCGTCGAGGTGCGGGAGCTTGATGTCCATCAGGATCACGTCGGGCTTGAGCTTGCGCGCCAAGCGGACGGCTTCCTGTCCGTCGGCGGCTTCGCCGACCACCTCGATGATCTTCTCGTTCTCGAGAAGATCCTTGATGCCTTCACGGAAGAGCGTCTGGTCGTCGGCGATCAGCACCTTCACTCGTTTCTTCGGGGCAGCCTTCGAAGCCATTTCGATCCTCCTCGGAATTCGGCTAGTTTAGCAGAAAATTATGGACGGATTTCACAAAAAGGTCAAGCCCGGGTTTCACGCCTTCCCGACCGGCACCGTAAAGAAGAACGCGGCGCCCTTGCCGAGGCCCTCGCTCTCGACCCAGATGCGGCCGCCGTGGCTGTCGACGATCTCACGAGAGATCGAGAGGCCGAGCCCGAGGCGCCCGCCGCCCGACGCGCTCTCGCCTTGATAGAAGCTCTGGAACAGCTTGCCCACTTCCTCCGGAGCGATCCCGTCGCCGGTGTCGCGCACCGCGAAGCGGACGCATTCAGCCTTTCCTTCCACTGCCTTCTCGGCGCTCACCGTGACCGTGCCGCCCTTGGGCGTGTGCCGGATCGCGTTCTCAAGCAGGTTGTTCAGGACCTGGGACAGGCGCTTCTTGTCGGCGGCGATCGTGGGCAGGCCGGGCTGAAGCGCGGTCTTCAGCGCGAGCCCGCGCGCGGCCGCGCGCGCCTGCGGCCCGACCGCGGTCTCCTCGACGAGCGAGCCCGCGTCGAACAGGTTGGTCTCGAGACGGAACTTGCCCTGCTCGATCGACGCCCAGTCCACGAGATCCTCGATCAAGCGCGAGATCTGTCCGATGCCGTTGGAGATGTAGCGCATCTTCTTGAGCTGCTCCTCGTCGGGCTTGAGCGACTGCGCCAGCATCTCGAAGCTGACCTGCAGGGTCATCAGCGAGTTCGACAGATCGTGCGAGGCCATCGACATGAACTTCGACTTCATCGCCGAGAGATGCATGTTCTTCTCGTTGGCGCTTTTCAGGTCCTGCTTGAGCCGCATCTTCTCGAGGGACTTCGCGATCGCGCGCTTCAGGTGGTCGAAGTTGACGGGCTTGGTCAGGAAGTCGTCCACGGACTCCTGGATCGCCTTGAGCGCGGTGTCGAGCGACGCGTGGGCAGTGACCATCAGGATCTGGCTCTCGGAGTTGAGGGCGCGGATCTGCTGGATCGCGTCGATGCCCGTTCCGTCCGTCAGGTTGTAGTCCATCAAGATGACGTCGAACTGGGTCTTCTTGACCTGGGCGACGGCTTCCGCGGCGCTCGAGGCCTGGGCGGTCTCGTAGCCCTCGACCTCGAGGTTGTCGTTGACGCTCTCGCGCATGTTCGCGTCGTCGTCCACGATCAAAATCTTTCCTTTCATATGCTCCTTAAGCCGCCGCCGTCGTATCCGGTGTCAGGCCTCCCATTGTTGCAGTATTTGATGAGGAGATGCCCCGCAAATACTGCAACAATGGGAGGCCTGACACCACTCATGATGCCGCCGTCGGGATATAAAGCTTGAAGGTCGTGCCGACGCCCACGGTGCTCTCCACGTCTACTTTACCTTTATGGTGGTCGACCACCTTGCGCACGACGGCCAGGCCGAGGCCCGTGCCGCGCGCCTTCGTCGTGAAGAACGGCGCGAAGATCTTGTCCAGCACATCCTGCGGAATGCCGCTCCCCGCGTCGGAGATGTCGATGCGCACCCAGCCGGCCTCGGGGATCACGGTGCGGATCGTGACCTTGCCCCCCTTCGGCGCCGGCATGACCTCGATGCCGTTGCCGATGAGGTTGCGCACGGCCTGCTGCATCTCCGTCTTGTCGATCTCCACGGGCGGGTTCGCCGGGTCGAACTGCTTGTCGACCTGGATGTGCGGCGGGAACGGATAGACCGAGAGGAGTTCCTCGAGCCAGTCGTTGATGCGGATCTTCTCGAGCTGAAGCTCGCGCTGGCGCGAGTAGGTCAAGATCTCGTTGATGATGCCGTTGGCCTGCTGAATCTCGGATTCGATGATCTTGATGTGCTTCGTGATCTTCACGTCGGGCTCACCAACGGTGCCGAGCTTCGTCTTGATGAAGTAGATCGAGTTGTTGATGACGGCGAGCGGGTTGCGGATCTCGTGGCCGACGACGGAGGCCATCTGCCCGATCGCGGCGAGCCGCTCCTTCTTGATCAGCTCGTCCTGCGCGGCCTTGAGCTCGCGCGTGCGGGAGTCGACGCGCTTCTCGAGGAACTTCGTGAACTTTTCGAGCTCCTGCTTCGCGTGAATGAGCTCGCCGGTTTTTTCCTTGAGAGACTCGCTCATGCCGAGGAAGGTCTGCGCGAGGTCGCCGATCTCGTCGTTCGTCGTCACGACCTCGGGCAGGTCCTCGAACTGGCCCTTGCCGAGGCGGTCGGCCGCTTCCTTCAGGATGCGGATCGGCTGCGTGATGTGGCCGGCCACCGCGAGCGAAAGCAGGACCGTGAAGAGCACGACCCAGATCAGCACGCGGAAGATCTGCGCCTTCATGTCGGACGCGGTCTGATAAGCGGCCTCGACCGGCTGCTGGACGTAAACGATCCAGTCGAGCTTGTCGATCAGGCTGAACGCGCCGAGCAGGCGCTTGCCGCCCTCGAGGCCGATCTCGCCGCCACCCTTGACGTTGTCCTGCGTCGTGAGCACCTTTTCGACCTCGGGCGGCATGCGCGCATCGGGGCGGTAGATCTCCCGTGGGTCCGAGTGCGCGATCAGGAAGCCGTCCCGCGTCATCACCGCGGCCTGGCTCTTGCCGGACGCCGGGAACTCCATCGCGAGCATCGTCGAGAGGCCGTTGAGGCTCACGCGCGCGACGACGACGCCGACGGCCTTGGCCGGCTGCACGCGCTGATCCATGATCGGCACGGAAATCGTGACCGTCGGATAGAGCCCTTGGAAGCGCTCGAGGCGTCCGATGAACTGGCCGCGCGGCCCCATCGCGCCGGTGAAGACTTCCTCACCGCGGAAATCGCGCATATCGGGATTGGGGCCCAGGAAACGTCCGATGCGCAGCGCCTCGACACCCTTGTCGTTCAAGACGGAAAGCTCCAGCACCGCGAAATGAATCTGCAGGATGCGGTTCAAGTACTGCTGTTGCTTGCCCGGGTTCATCGAGACGAAGTCCTCGAGGCCCGCGGTCTCCGTCAGCACGTTGCGGAAGGTCGTGACGTACTTGTAGACCGTGTCCGAGAAGCCGACCGCGAGGGACTCCTGCATCGCCAGCGTCTCCTTGCGCAGGGACTGCTGGGTGATCCCGACGAGGTGCCAGCCGACGAAGATCATCGGCGCCAGGGAAATGAGCAGGAACCAGAAGAGAATCTTATAGGCGAGCTTGCCGCGGTTCCTGGTGGAGGCCATGGGTTATCGGTCCGGACCCGGATTATGACGGATTCGGAACACGAATTTGTTGCGCCGGAGGACTGATTATTGGCCTTTCGCCGCGTTGCGCGACAGGAGCTGTTTGATGCGGGCCGAGAGCTCCGCCAGATCGAAGGGCTTGGTGATGTATTCGTCGGCGCCGAGCTCAAAACCCTGCTTCTTCTCCTCCGAGGAGAGGAAGCGGCCGGTCATCATGATCAGGATCGTGATTTTGGAGCGCTTGCGAAGCTCCTGGCAGATTTGGAAGCCGGAGGAGTCCGGCAACTGGATGTCCATGATCACGGCGTCGGGCTCGATCTTAGCGGCCGCCGCGATGCCTTCCTTGGCCGCGCCGGCCTGGTGGCACTCGAAGCCGTCCAGCTCGAGAACCTCAGCGAGGCTTTCGCGAAGATGGGCGTCGTCGTCGATGATCAGCAGCTTCGGAAGCTTGGCCATATTATCTCCTCATCTCCGCGCCGGGCGGCACGAGCTTGTAGCCGACGCAGGGGATGGTCGTGATGTATTTCGCCGCGACGCCGAGCTTCTCGCGAAGCCGGCGCACGTGCACGTCGACGGTTCGCGGCGAACCGAAATAGTTGTAGCCCCAAACGCGCTCGATCAGGTACGGCCGGGAAAGCACGCGGTTCGACGAGCTCAGGAACACGTAGAGCAGGTCGAGCTCCTTCGACGTCAAAGGCACGCGCTTCTTCGAGATGTGGAGGGTGTAGCTCGTGAGGTTGAGCTCGATCTCGCCCATGTTGATGATCTCTTCGGAGGCGTTGACCTGCGTGCGGCGCAGCACCGCCTTGATGCGCGCGAGGCACTCGGCCGCGTCCCAATTGAGCGACAGGCACTCGTCGGCGCCCGCCTGGAAGAACGCAAGGCGCAGCGAGACCTTATCCTTCGCCGAATCCTTGGCCGGAGAGGAGGACGGGCCCGAGCGTCCGAACAAGGCGTACGCGTGCTTGGACGGGGTCGCGGAGACCGAGGGCGCGTCGGCGTGCTCGACCAAAGCGACGATCGGCATCTGGCGGGCCGGGCCTTTGGCCCGCAACTGCTTGACGAGATCCACGCCGTCCTCATCGACCAGCTTCTGGCCGATGATCAGAAGGTCGCAGCCGCGGTGCGCGAGCAAGCCCTGGACTTCCTTGGCCTTCTGCGCCACGGTGACCGTCATGCCCGCGGCCTGAAGGGCCTCGAGGATGACGGCCGCGCGATTGGGCTCGCGCGAGCCGTAGACGACGCTGGTTCTCATCTCGGAACTATTCCTCGGTCACGCCCTCATCCTCGAGTTCGAGGCTGAGGCCGCCGAGCGAGCTGATCGCGGCGAAGAAGTTGTAGACGACGGCGAGCAGAAGCAGCGCGCCCTCGGTCAACACCGCGTAGAACAAAGTGTAGAAGCCGACCGACATGGCTTTCTGCATGCCGCTGAGCGTCGCGTTCGCCGAATTCGGCGAGATCACGAACGTGACCAGGCCGCCGAGGAAGCCGAGCAGCATCACGGTGCCCGTGATCGCAGGCCGCGTCGAGAGGAGAATGCCGACCGCGGCGATGAGCGCGCCGAGGATCGCGACCGGAGCCTTGTTCGCGAAGCCCGCGCCGAGCGCCAGCGCTGCTCCGAGGAAAACGGCGATCGGGAGGATGGGGTTCTTGAACCAAAACGGATCGATTCTCTTGACTCGATAGCTCATGCCGATCTCCTTAATAGCGTCTGCTGTGGCCCGGCAAGAATAACAGAAGCAGGTCGCTTTGACAAGCCCCATTGCCAACGGACTTCGGAAGGGGCACTTCCTCGCCTAAGGCTCGGTCGGGCCAGGTGGGCTAAATACGGGCGCCGACGGCCTTCGTCTCGAACAGGATGAGCGTGCGCCGCAGCTCCCCCTCCTCCTCGAGATGGACGGCCTTCACGTGGCAGGGCTCGGACTTGAACATCGTGTCCGCCTCGACGACCTGATTGGGCCGGTCGAGCGCGACGCCGACGAGGCGCAGGACGTCCTGCTGCTGGCTGTCGATGACGTCGAGCAGGTGCAGCTTGCCGTCCGTGGTCACGGTGCCCGTGATCGGAAAGTTGGTGTAGAGGACGCTGTTGTCCTCGTCGACGACGATCGCGCGGTGATTCTTCGCGACGACGGCCTTGAGGATGGATTCCCACCACCGCGCCTCGGCGAGGCCGCGCTGCTTCTCCTTGACCATCGAGTTGGCGATTTCCGCTTTGACCTTCGAGAGGAAGATGTTGATCGCCCCGGCCAGCTCGCCGATCTCGTCGTTGCGGGCCGCGAATTTGAGTTCGAGATTCTTGAACGAAATCGACTCGATCGCGTCGCGCAGGTTCAGGATCGGGTTGAGGACGAAGTGGTGCAGGAAGAAGTAAAGCGGTATGCCCAGGAGCAGCAGCACGCCGAGCGCGCCGATCGCGTACTTGTGCATGGCCTTGTTGATGACTTTGACCACGCCTTCGCGGCTGATCTGCATGTTGAGGATTCCGAGAACCTCGCCGCGCAGAGCGAGCGGAATCGCGATGTCGTACAACGGCATGTTCGGCACCGCGCGCACGATCGGGGTCTTCGCGAGCCAGGCCTGCTCGATCGCGTCCGTCGGCAGGCTCACCTGTTTGACGAAATCGTCGAAGGTCTTCGTCATCATCGACGGGTCCTTGAACCAGCGGACCTCGCCGTACTTATTGAGGTACAGCAGCGCGGCGATGCGGTCGTCCTTCGAGAAGCGGCTGACCGTGTCGAACTCGGGCATCGAGATGACGCCCTGGTTGCGCGAAAGGCCTTCGATGAGGGTCGGCGCGTAGAGGCGGACCATGTCGATCGATTCCTGCTTGAGCTTCTCGTCGAAGGTCCACTTGAAGAGGTTGTAGTAGAAGATCCCGCCAAGGCACATGACATAAACGCCGATGCCCGTGAACCACAGGAACCACTTGGCGGAAAGCTTCATGCCTTATTCTGCCTTATTGCCCCGCGCCGTAGAGCTTCTCGATCTTCTCGAGGCCCGCGATCGCGTCGGAGTTGCTCGGGTCGAGCTGCTTGGCGTGCAGCCACTTGTCGCGCGCCTTCTCGTAGTCGCCCTTCTGATAGTAGATGACGCCCTCGAGGTAGGCCTGCTGGGAAGCCTGCTTGTTGCTCTCGGTGTTCTGCGCCGGCGGCGCCCCCCCGGCGGGCGTCTGGCCGGCGGCGGCTCCGGGCTGGGCGGCGGTCTGGCCGGCGGCGGCGGCCTTCGCCTTATCCTCTTCTTCCTTTTTCTTGGCCTCGGCGGCGAGCTTCGCTTCCTCCTCGGCCTGTTTCTTCTTATCTTCCTCGCGCGCCTTCGCGACCTCGATCGCGTGCGCCTTGGCCGACGCCTCGCGGCGCGTCTGCTCCTTCGCGCGGGCAACGAGCTGATCGGCGGACTTCGGATCGTAGCCGTAGTCGACGGCGTGCTTCCACTCCGCGATGGCCTTGTCGTACTGGCGCGACTCGTAGTAGCGGCGGCCCTCGGCGACGTGCTGGTTCGCGACTTCGGCGCGGATCTCGGCCTGAAGCTTCTGCGCCTTGACGTTGCCGGGCCCCGATTCGAGGACGGAGTCGAGCATCTTCAGAGACTCGAGCACGAGGCCCTGGCTGTAGAGGTTCAGCGCGGCTTGAAGCTTCTCGTTGGCGTCCTGCTCGCGCGACTCGGCCTCGACCTTCGCGAGTTCGACCGTCAGGCGCGGGTAGCGGGGATTGAGCACGAGCGCGGCATACCATTGATCGAGCGCCTCGCGCAGGCGATGCTGGCGGTAGGCCTGCCGGCCTTTGCGGTAATGCTCCTCCGCCATCTCGGTACGGGCCTTGCGGAGCCAATAGTGGGACTTCAGGTTGCTCGGGGCCAGCTTCGCGCACTCTTCCCAGCGCTCCGACGCCTCCACGAGGCGGCCCTGGCGGTAGAGGGCCATGCCTTCCTCGAAGCGTTCCTCGATGAGGCGCCGCTCGGACACGCGCGGCTTCGTCGAACCTTTCAGGTCGAGCGTCGCCCGGTTGAGGATCGAGGCGTCCGAGTAGCCGGGGTCGATCGAGAGGATCTTGCGCGTCAGGTCGTTGGCGGCCTCATAGTGGCCGTTCTTATAAAGATCGAAGGCGTTCTCGTACACGTTCTTAAGCGTCTTTCTCGTGACCCGGGACTTCTCGAGCTGGATCGTGTAGATGTATTTCTTCTTGTCGTCCTCGGACGAGATCGTGCCGAGATTGAGCTTCGACATGTCCAGGAACAGGCCTTCGGTGTCGCGCGCATTGCTGTCGGCGGCGCGCGCGGGGCCCGCGGCGGGGACGAGCAGGGCGGCGAGGAGCAGGGTCTTCATATCAGAAGCCCAGGCCTCCCGAGACGAGGCTCTTCATCATGGGCGCGAGCATCATGATGAACACCGTCGGGAAGATGAAAATGAAAAGCGGGATGAGCATCTTCGTCGCGGCCTGCGCGGCCAGCTTCTCGGCCTTATTCAGGCGTCGGAACCGCATGTCCGTCGCGTAGTTGCGCAGGAGCTCGACGAGGCTGGTACCGAGCTCGTCGGACTGGATGATGAGGCCGACGAAGGAGCGGATCTCGGGGACGCCCGTGCGCATAGCGAGGCGGCGAAGGGCGTCTCGGCGCGTGTAGCCGAGTTGCACCTCGTTGACCATCTTCTGGAATTCGTTCTCGAGCTCGGTGCGGTTCTGCAGCTTGACGTTTTTGAGGATGCGCTCGATGGCGGCCATGTAGTCGAGACCGGCCTCGATGGTCAGCGCCATGAGGTCGACCATGACCGGGAAATTTTTCATGATGGCGGCCTGGCGGGCGCGGATCTTGCCCTGAGACAGCGAGTCCGGGATGAAGAAGCCGATGATGCCCAGCGGCGCGAACACGGGCCCCACCATCACGAAGAGGAAGGCTGTGATGCCGGCGGCGAGCACTTCCTTGAGATGCAGCATCTCGAGGGGCGTCGGCTTCAGCGGCCGGCCCATCATCATGTGCAGCTCCTCGAGCTTGACGTCGAGATGGAAGGTCTTGATCAGGAACAGGTCCAGCTTGTCGACCATGCTGCCGTGAGGATTCAGGCTCGAGAACGCGGAGCTCGTGCCGACTTCCTTTTTCGCGAGCTTGGACAGGTCGCCCTCGGCGACCTCCGGGGGCGGAGCGAACAGGCGGGAGGCGCCGGTGTACGCGGCGACGGAGCCCAGCACTCCGACCGCGAGCAAAAGATAGTGCATCAGGGGATCGATAGGCATAATTAGACGCTGATGTCCCCGAGCTTATTGACGATCTTCATGCCGATGCCGATCCAAATGGTGCAGAACATCAAGGTGGCCACACCCAGGCCGCTGAAGTAGTACTCCTTCATCGGCTGCGGCTGGAAGAGGAACATGATGATGAGCATGATCCAAGGCATGACGCCGACGACGATCGCCTGGATGCGCTGCTGAGCCGTCATGGCGGCCGTCTTCTCGGCGAGCTTGGCTTCCTCGCGGATGTTCTCGACGATCCGGTCGAAAATCTTGGTCAGGTTGCCGCCGACGGAGCGCTGAATGATGACGGCCTTGATCATGTAGGAGAGGAGGCGGCTCTGCACGCGCTCCTCGACGCCCTCGAGCGCCAGCTCGAGCGCGGTTCCGAGTTGGTAGTTCTTGATGCACAGGCCGAACTCCTCCGAGATCGGCGGCAGACAGTCGCGCTGCACCATCTCGAGGCAGCCGATCAGGTCGATGCCCGACTTCAGGCCGTTCGACATCAAGATCATCGCGTCCATCAGCTGAGCCTCGCACTGCTGGCCGCGGCGGAAGCGGATGTTGAGCAGGAGCCAGCCGGGGATGGTCAGGCCGGCGTAGATGCCGAAGCCGGTGAAAATAATGAGCCCGAAAGGGTCGAAGGTGACCAGCCCGATCAGAAAGCCGAGCACCATGGGGCCGCCGACCAGGTAGTGGATCTTGATGACGATGAACTGGCGCTCGTACTCGTGGGCCCACTCCTTGGCCTTGACCTTGTAGCGCTCCCAGCCGACGGCGATCTTCTGCTCGTTGAGCGAGCCGATCGTCCACGCGCACGCGATGATGAGGGCGATACCGATCATCTTGAACATGACCGAAGCGGCCTGCGACGCCTTGTTGTCGCCCTGCTGGAACTTGAAGCCGCGCGGCGTCGACTGGAGCGTCTCGAACGCGCCGTTCATCAGGGCGGCGATGCCCATGACGGCGTCCTTGTAGCGCTGGGTGTCGCCGTTGACGAGGCCGTCCATGACGCTGTCGTACTGCTTGTTGATGAGGTCGAAATGGGCGATCACGGAGCGCCCGCGCCCGCCCAGCGAGTCGCCGAGCTTCGCGCGCACGAGGCGATCGAGGGACATCTGGAAACGGATGCGCTTGTCCTCGTAATCCTTGATCAGATTGCCGGGCGGCATCAGCTGGCCGCCGTCGGAAGGCGGCAGGCTCTTGCGGACGAGTTCGAAGAACTCATACAGCACGGACGCCGGCGCCTGCCAGAGCTGGGCCTCGTTGAGGATGCCTTCATCGGGGTCCTGCCAGACCGGGCGCTTGAGCATCGCCTCGAGGGTCTGGTCCACCCATTTCGGGATCTTGAGGCTCGGGTCGCGGTCGCGCTTGAAGTAGTGATAGAAGACCTGGGTGCGCGTGATGGCGCCCTCGACCTTCGGAGCGCCGGGCGCGGCGGACTTGCCGGAGCCGACGAGGAACACGATCTCCTCGCGGTTGAAGATCTGGGCGCGGGAGGGCATCGCTGCGAGCAGGAGCAAGAGCGGCAGGAGGCGCACCATGCTAGTGCCCTCCCCCGCCGGTGGGGTTGACCTTGCCGGTGGCGACCTCTTCGCAGTCGTCGGGCACCGGAATCCCGGCTTTCAGTAGCTCGTCGATGGCGTTGGGCAAACCTTTTTTCTTCTTGGTGCGCTCGCTCCAAAACGCTTCGGGCGGGAGCGGAAGGCCCTTGAGCTGAATTTCACCGTAGCAGTGCGGGACGTGGTCCATGGCCGTGAAGTAGCCGAAGCTCACGCCCTTGTCGTCCATGCCGGTCTGGATGAAGCGGTAGATGTCCTTGGTCAGGACTTTCGTGCCGTCGCGGCCCGTGCACTCCGTGATGTACGTGACCCGGCGCTTGCCGTCGGCGAAGCGCGTGATCTGGATGAACATGTGCACGGCGCTCGCGATCATGTCGATAAGCACGTTCATCGGCAGGTCGATGCCCGACATCAGGCACATCGCCGAGAGGCGGTTGATCGACTCGGTCGGGGTGTTCGCGTGAAGCGTCGCGAGCGAGCCTTCATGGCCCGTGTTCATCGCCTGAAGCATGTCCAGGGATTCGCCGCCGCGGCACTCGCCGACGACGATGCGGTCGGGGCGCATCCGGAGGCAGTTCTTGATCAGGTCGCGGATGGTGATCTCACCCTTGCCTTCGATGTTCGGCGGGCGCGACTCAAGACGGATCCAGTGATCGGCAAGCAGGCGCAGCTCGGCCGTATCTTCGACGGTGATGATGCGCTCGCCGTCCGGAATGAAGTTCGAGAGCATGTTCAGGAAGGTCGTTTTTCCGGTGCCCGTGCCGCCGGCGATCAGCATGTTCTTCTTGACGATGACCGCGGCGCGCAGGAAGTCGATGAAGACCGGGGTGCAGGCGCCGAAGCCGATCAACTGCGTGTGCGTGAAGGGCTTGGCCGAGAAGCGACGGATCGTTAGCGTCGGGCCGGAGACGGCCAGCGGGGCGATGATCGCGTTGACGCGCGAGCCGTCCTTCAGGCGCGCGTCAACGAGCGGGACGGATTCGTCGATGCGGCGGCCGACGGGAGCGACGATGCGCTTGATGACCTGGACGACCTGCTCGTCGTTGCGAAAGCGCATCGGCAGGAGCACGAGCTGGCCTTTCTGCTCGATGTAGATCTTGTCGAACGCGTTGACCATGATCTCGTTGATGCCAGGGTCGCGCAGCAGCGACTGCAGGGGACCGAGGCCGAGGATCTCGTCGACGAGCTCGGTGGTGAACTGCTCGCGCTGGACGCGGGACAGGGAAAGGCTCTGCTCACGCTGCAGCAGGTTGTCGATGATCTGGCCGACTTTCGTGCGGTTCTCCTCGTTCTGGTTCGGGTCCTCGGAGATGCGGATGCGCTCCGTCTCCATCGCGGCGACGACGAGCTTGTGCATCTTGCTCTTGAGCTCGTCCCAGCCGTCCGGAATCGGACCGGTGGCCTTCGTGAGATCCTTCGGCGCAGGCCCCTTCGCGGTCTCCGCGGCTTGGGAGGAAGCCGACTGCTTCCAGAGGATGTCGGCCGACGAGCCGAACTCGTCGGCGTCCATCGACGTCTCCCAGTGCTTGACCGAGGGCTTGATCTCCATCAGGCGGCCGAGCAGCACGCGCAGCGACTTGACCCAGTCGCTTTGCAGCTGCTCGACGACAAGGATCTTCTGCGTGTTCGCGTACTCGGGGATCAGGTCCTCCCACGGGCAGTAGGCGAGCACGCGCTTGCTGATCGCGTTGAAAAAGCGGTCGACTTCTTTCGGCGCGAGAGCGCCGGGCAGGTTGGCCTGATTGACGACGATCTCGAACTTGTCGAGCGCGAAGTGCAGGGCCTTGATCTCGTTGAACAGCGAGTACGTCGCCTCGAAGTGGGAGCGCTGCGGCAGGCACACCCAGTAGATCAGGTCAGCCAGGTCGAACGAGAAAATCTGCATCGGGAAAAACGGGTCCACGTCGAGGAACAGGTCGTAGGACTCGGCGAGCGAGCCGAGAATCTTCACGACCATGTTCGGCGACAGCTTCTGGAACTCGGCCCGGTTCGCGGCGAGCGGCAGCAGGCCGACGCCCCACTGCGAGATCGGAATGCGCCCCTTCAGCAGGCGCCCGAGGCCGCCTGTCGGGTTCTCGCCGACGAGCTGAACCATGCTCGCGAGCGTGGGCGGCGTGACGCCGAGAACGTAGCTCAGATCGTTGCGGCACATGGGGTCCATGTGCACGATGATGACTTTGCGGTTCTGGCTGCCGGCCCACGCGAGCGCCAAGTTGAGGCAGGTCGTCGTTTTGCCGACACCTTCCTTGGGGCCGGTGAAAACGACGACGCGCCCCGGCTCCTTTAAGGAGGTGGGCGCCGCGACGCTCGCCGCATCCGACTGCGGGGAATCAGCCATGACCGCTTACCCGTCTCATTTCACGATCTCCATGGTGATGAACAGGAACAACGACTTTTGCTCCTCGACGACCGTCGTCGTGGTGAACAGCAGGCCGAGAATCGGGATGCTCCCGAGGAACGGGACCTTGGTCTTGGCCGCGCTCTTCGTGCTGGACTTCAGGCCGCCGATGACCAAAGTCTCGCCGCTCTTGATCTCGACGGCCGTCTGGATCTGGCGCGTGATGATCGAGGGCACCGAGGTGTTGCCGACCTGGACGACCTTGGAGAAGTCGGCGTTGGAGACCTCGAGCTGCAGCTCGGCGCGGATCGTGTCCTTCTTGTTCGGGTTGATGACGGGAACGATGTTGAGGATCACACCGAATTTCTTGAAGTCGGCGGTCACCGTGCCGTTGCCGTTCGCCGAGGGGTACGGGATCTCGCCGCCGACCACGAAGTTGGCCTGCGACTGAGCCTGAACCACTACCTTCGGGTTCGACAGGAGCTGAGCCTTGCCCTCGGTCTCGAGCATCTTCAGCTGAGTCTGGAGCTGCGTCTGACGGGCGAAATCGCCGAGCCGGTAGATGCCCGGGATCGTCTTTTCCGCATACTGGATGCCGGCCGCGAAAGGTGTCCATGAAAAGCCGATGTCGCGCTGAACGGAACCCGAGATCTCGACGATGTCGGCGGAGACGGCGATCAGCGAGTCCTCCGGCTGGGCCGAAGCCGAAGCCGCAAGCGCGCAAACGAGCGCCATCGCCGTCCACAGTTGTCGATTCATGTTGTCGAGTCTAGGATACGCCTAAATTGTTTCCAACTAATGTCTAACGGAACAGCTTTCGGAAGCTGGCCATCTCCATCGGATGCATCTCGGCGTCGCCGAGACCGCGCATGATCACCGTCGTGTCGCCCTGCTTGATCGCGAGAGCCAAATACTGGGCCTCGTTCGGGTTGAGAGCGAGGCTGACGGACGCCTTTTCGGAGAACGAGGCGGCTTTCTCCTCTTTATCCCCCAGGTTCTTGAACTGGCGGGCGTTCATGCCCTGCCCGAGATTGGTACCGACCGCGATGATGAGCACGTTCTGCAGGATCGTCGCGGTGACCTTCTCCTTGCGGCCGTCGTTCATGAGGGCGTCGAAAGTGACGAGCACGTCCACGCGGTCGCCGGGCTTGATCAGGATTTTCATCTCCTGGTCGATCGGCAGGATCGCGCCG
>JBBQVX010000075.1:0-18629 GCA_038211115.1 Elusimicrobiota bacterium
ATCGATGGACGTTCGGATCTGAGCCGGAATGTTCCCGACGGCCTTGAAGAGCCCTCCGTGCCGAGCGTCATTCACGATGCCCGGGATATTTAACCCGCGGCGCTCGATCGCCGACTGCGCGTGAATGGGCATGCACGCGCCTTCGCAGAAGCTCGACCCCTTCGGGCTCGACGAGCCTTTGACCGATTGCCAATTGGAATCCCACACGCGATTGACTATCTTGCCCTCGTCGACGACATACGGCTCAATCTCCTCCGCGGCAATGGATACTTGCGGTTGTTCTTGAGCGATCAACGGTACGGCTGGAATCAGAAGGAACCCGGCCGTCGCGACGACGCCACCCAGAGCGGCCGCCAGTCCCATTCGATTCTTGATGCCGGGCAGGCGCTTCTCCACCTCATCGCCCCCCCACCCGCCGAAGAGCAGCATCGCCCCTGCGGCGCCGAGAGCCACCAGAGCCCCGAGCCCCGCCGCCTGAGCCGGCGTCGACGATGGATTGTCATTCAGCGGAGCGGGCGGGGTCGGAAGATTCGCGAGGAGATTCGCCGCGGCGGCACGCGAGGCGAAACGAAACCGTCTGAAACCGCCGGACGTCGCAACCCCATCCCGCACCTCGCGATCGCCGTTGAAAGGATCGCTGGCGAGAATCCGCTTCTCCTCAGCGATAACTGCGGGAGTCGTTTTCTCGTTGAAGTGAGTCCGGCTTAGCGCCGATGTCGAGTCCAGGCTCCGGGGCGCCGAACCCGCGCCGGCCGCGGTGTAATCCAACTCCCCAAGCCTCGCCAAGATCCGCGCATGCAGGTCCGTGTTCACCGGCGTCTGCGGTGCCTCTGCTTTAGCCGCGGCGAGGTCGGTGCGAAACTTTGCCGCGAACTCGGCGACTCGCTCCGGAGCGAGTCGACCCTGCGCCTTGTCCTGGAGCGCGGTCGCGGAGGACACGCTATGGCGACACGCGAAATTTGCGCGGCGGACGGAACGGCAACGGCCACATCCTCCAACGGCAACGACATTTCTCTGGACTGGGCCTAACGGCAACGGCTACGATCACGGCACGGAATACGGATCAAGACGAAGACGTCAGCTTGCCTCGGGTGTTGCAATAGCTACTGGATGTCGGGCGACGATAAGGACGGCGAGCCTTCGGGAATGGGCGAGGGTCACGTCCAGTCAGTGTAGCCCCGGCCCGATGGGCTGTCAACCTCGCGCGGCTCCCTTAATAAGCGCGGGGGTCGAAGTCTTCGGGCGCGGCATGAGAACCGGCGTGGTCGTCCCCACCCGGCTCCCAGGCCTGGTCGCGGATGCGCTCGAAGTACGCGGCATAGGCGGCGACGTCGTCGGGCGCGTCGAGGAACGAGGCGTTCTCGTAGTTGTTCCGCTCGCCGTTGCGCGTCCAGTTGAAGGAGCCGGCCTCGAGCATGGCGCCGTCGAACAGCGCGAACTTATTGTGCATGACGCCCTTCTCGCCGTCCTTGCCGCTCGAGAGCAGGATGTCGAAGCCGTTCTCCGCGAACCAGTGCATCTCGGTGAGGTAGCGGTACTGCTGAGCGTCGAAGACGATCCGTATCGCCACGCCGCGGCCCTTCGCGCGCAGCAGGGCGTCGCGCAGGTCCTCGGACGTGAACGAGAAGTTCGCGAGGTCGATCGACGTCCGCGACGCGTCGATCGCGCGCACGAGGTGCGCGGTCACGGCGCCCGGCGAGAACGCCTGCCCGGGGAAAGCCTCGCCGTTGAACCGGACCGGGCGCTCCGGGTCCTGCGGTGCGGGAGGCAGGGCGGGATGAGGCTGCCCCTCGGGGATCGGCGTGGGGAGCGCGGGCGCCTTCTTCGGGATCTTCGAGGCGATGGACCACATCCAGTTCCAGTACGCCTGGTGCGCCTTGATCCGGGACTGCTCGGCGTGGAACATCGCGTTCTCCCAGTGCCAGGTGTCGGCCGCGTGGGTCCAGTTGTAGGATCCGGTCTCGAGGATCTGCCCGTCGAAGATCGCAATCTTGTTGTGCATGACGCCGAACATGTCGCCGCCGCGCAGCATCTTCATCTCGAAGCCCTGGTCCAGCAGCATCTGGACCTCGGCGGTCCGCGTGTCGCGCGGCTTCTCGGGGAAGACGTGGGTCTGGTTCATCACGATGCGCACGCGCACGCCGCGCTTCTTCGCGCGGAGCAGCGCGGCCGCGATCTCGCGCAGGGCGAGGCCGTGGATCGCGATGTCGATCGAGACCTTCGAGGCGTCGATCGCGCGAATCAGTTGGGCCGCGATCGAGGTCTGGTCGGAGAACATGCGCGTGGGCAGCGAGACGCCGTTGAGGGAGACCTTCTCTCCTCGCGGGGCGCGCGCGGGGTTCGCCGGGACCGGCGCGTCCGGTTTCGCCGCCGCGCCGTCGAAGTAGACGCGGCCCTGCGCGACGTCGACCGGAAGTGCTGCGGCGAGCGCCGGGGCGACGGACGGCGAGATGATCGGAGACAGCGACGGAACGGAAAGCGGCGAGACGGTGAGAGCGGGAACGACGTTGTTGAACGGCGTCACCGGAACGGGCAGAAACCCGACGGGCCCCGACGGCAATGAGAGGCGAACCTGAGCCCCGGACGGCGACGCCAGCGTCAAGGCAACGAGCAACGCCGCCGAACGCCGCATCAACATGTTCATGCGCCAAGTCTAGCTCGTCGCGCCGCGCCGCGGGCGACCGATCGGCCCAGTTCGCGCGAAGGCAAAGGGCCTAGGCGCGGGACGGCGATAGTTATACGATGAAGCGCATGAAATTCCACGTGGGCGCCTACGCCGCCTCCGCCGGGCTCGACGAAGCCGCCGAAGCCGAGCTGTACGCGGGGTTGGCCGGCATGGGGCTGGCCGGACTCGAGCAGCCGTTCTTCGGGGCTCTGCACCGGCGTGACGAGGGCTGGCTCATCTCGCAGATTCGCCCCGAGTGGTCGCTCGTGCTGACGACCTTGCCCGGGACGATGGACCGGCTCGCCCAAGACCCGCGCTTCGGCCTCGCGAGCGCCGACGCCGACGGCCGCGAGCGCGCGCTCGATTACATCGAGTCGGCGCGTCTGGCCGTCGAGAAGCTCCATCGCGCGCTCGGCCGGCGCGCGACGGCCGCAGTCCTCGTGCACTCGGCGCCGCGCCCGGGCGCGGGGGCGAAGGCCTCGCTCGAGGGCTTCGCGGACTCGCTCACGCGGCTGCGCGCACGCGACTGGAGCGGGGCGCGCATCCTCGTCGAGCACTGCGACGCGGCCGTGCCCGGCCAAACGCCCGACAAAGGCTTCCTGCGTATCGAGGACGACGTCCTGGCGACGAAGCTCTCCTCCGGGAAGACGTCGGCGGGCGTCGCGATCAACTGGGGCCGCTCCGCGGTCGAGACGAGAAACGCCGAAGGCCCGCTCGTTCACATCGGCCGGGCCGTCCAGGCGGACATGCTCGGCGCTTTATTCTTCTCGGGCGCGACTCCCTCCGATCCCGAGTTCGGCTCATGGCGCGACACTCACGCGCCGTTCTCCACGTCCTGCCCCAACTCCGTTCTCACGCCCGCCGCCGCGAAGGCCGCGTTGGCCGCGGCGGGCCGTTGTCCGATCACGGGGCTCAAGCTCCAAACCAAGCCCGCCACTTTGACGGTGAAGCAGCGCCTCGCGGTGATCCAGGACGGCCTGAACGCCCTGCGTTAGCGCTTGTGGATGCGCCCGCGGTTAAGCGCGACCGGGTACTTGATCGCGTTCTTCTTCATCTTCTCGAGCGCGGCGTCCACGAGATCGATGTCGAAGTGGTCCGCGATCTTCTTGAGGTAGACGAACGTGTCGGCGAGTTCCTCGGCGAGGTGCGCGCGCTGCGCGGGCGCCAGCTTCTTGGCCTGCGCGGGGGTGAGCCACTGGAAGATCTCGACGATCTCGGCGGCTTCCTTCACCATCGCCATCGCGAGGTTCTTCGGGCCGTGGTATTTCCCCCACTTGCGCTCGCGGGCGAAGCGGGCGATCGTCTCGTCGAGTTCGGCGCGCCGGTCTTTCATGTCTCCATTATCGCATAGCGCGCGCCATGCTATCATGGGCGAACATGGACCACACGCCTTTCGCCGTGCTGCTCTTCGTCCTCATCTACATTCCCGCGCTGATCTTCGGGATCTCGCGCTTCAGCGGCTGGAACGCGCTCGCGACGCGCTACCCGCGCGCGGGCGCCGCGCCCAAGGCGCTGACGATTTTCGGCTACGGCATGTTCCGCGGCTGGTTCGGCTACAACGGCGGCCTCGTGATCTCCGCCGACGGCACGGGGCTCTATCTCTCGACCTTGCCGTACATACTCGCGTGGCACAAGCCGGCGTTCATCCCTTGGAAGGAAATCACCGAGGCCCGCGCGCGGCTGAGGTTCTGGAAGACCTACTACACCCTAAGCCTGCGCGGAGCGCCCGAGATCGATTTCGCCCTGGGCAAGCGCGCCTTCGATCTCGTCCGCCCCTTCCTTCTCGAAGCCGGCGTGCCCGTCGTCGAGCTCCCCTAAAAAGACGGAGGCCGCCCACGACGGCAGGCGGCCTCGCCTTCGGCGACTTTTTAGGGCTTGAATTCCATCTTCCGGCTGACTTCCTCAAGCACGTCCATTGCCCCACGCCCAGGGGCGCCGCCCATCACGCTCTTCCACAGCGACTCCATCTGCTTACGCTTCTCGGCATCCTGCGGCCACCAGGCCATCGCGACCATCCGCTCGAGAGCCGGCTTCTGCCACGCGACGTTGAGCGGCACCGCCTCGAGCATATGGCGCGCGTCCTTCTTGCGTCCCAAGTCGTGCAGCACGCAGCCGAGGAACTGCCGCGCCTGCCAGTCGGACGGATCGAGCTCCACGGCGCGGCGCAGCGCCGCCTCCGCGCCGGCGGCGTGCCCCTGCGCCCACTGGCACGCGCCGAGGCCGAACCACGCTTCGCCCCACTTAGGCGCCAGCTCCGCGGCTCTTTCATAAAACGGCAGCGCGTCGCGATAGCGCTTCTTCATGTAGAACAGCCGTCCCAGCCGGCACAGGGTCTCGGCGTCGTGCTTGGCCGGGCCGTCGGCCGCGTCCTTGGCGGCCGCCTTGGCCGGAGCGATCATGCCTCGCCCGAGATAGGCCTCGACGAGGCCCGCGTACACGTCCTCGAGCTGCGTCGAGGTCCCGCGCAAGCCCTCGAGGATCTCGCTCGAACGCACGTACTCGCCCAGGCGGTTGAGCGTCAGCGCCCGGCCCAAATTCAATTCCGCGTCGCCGGGGAACTTGCGCGCGCCTTCCTCGAAGACCGCGAGCGCCTCTTCGGCGCTGTCCGCCATCAGCAGCTCAAGTCCGCGATCTTGATACTCACCACTCGATTGTATGGACATGAACCCTCCTCGCCGTTTCCGCTTAGGAGGCTCGAGATCGCGCCTTATAAAGGAGCGACCCCGATCCGCTTTTTCAAGGAAGACCAGGGTCCGAACGCTTTGGGTCCCGTATGCAGGGCCGTCGAACATCACCGTCCGACGATTTCAGTGTAACAGGGGCCCCCGTTCCCGTCAAGGCCCGAACGCGTCAAATTCCGATCTTGGACAGAAGCATGCTGACTTCGCCCACGACCGCCGCCAATTGCGGGTGGCTCACGTCGAACTCGACGGCCGCGTCCTTGAGGCCCTGATCGGCCGAGGCGAGCATGTCCTTCGAACGCTTCTCGTTTTGAACCTCGGCCTTGAGCTTCTCGAGCAAGGCGATGAGGTGGGCCTTGTTCTTGGGATCGGCGAGGCGCGCCTCTTTGATGGCGGCCTCGATCTTGGCGACCGTTTTCTCGATCATGACCCAGTTATAGCCCGATCGCCGTCGCGCGTCAAGCCCGGGGACGTCAACTATAAGTGACTTCCCGGCCATGGAGAACGCGGCGCAAGCGAGCTACAGTGGGAGGGTCAGGAGGCCTCATGAGAACCGCGATCATCGTGTTCGCCCTGCTTCTCGCGCCGGCGTTCGCCGGCGCCGTCAAGGAGCGCACGGAGTTGAGCGAAGAGCTCGACGGCGTCAAGAACGAGGTCCAGTCGCTGCGCGAGAACGCGACGGACGAGGACCGCCGTAAGCTCGACGCGATGAGCGGCCGCGTGGAAAGCCTCGAGTTGCGCGCGGTGGCCGCGGAGCGCGAGGATAACCGCGTGATCCGCAAGGAGCTAAAAAAGCTCCACCGCGAGCTCAAAGGCATCCATCAATACCGCTCCACGGCGCCGGAAGCGTCCCGCGGCGCGGAGCCGCTCAACCTCTGATGGCGCCGATAGGCTACACTGTATATCCCGTGAAAATCTGCTTCCGCTGCAACGCGGTCAACGTCGTCAAGCTCTCCGACCATAAGCCGGAGTGCCCGTTGCTGCGCGACAAGAAGGAGCGCGCGGACGGCATCAAGGACATCGTCAACCGCTACAGCCACAAGAACAAGGCGGCGCACAAAGGCACGCTCGGACGCGTCAATAAGCCCGGCTATTGCAAGCGCTGCGGCGAGAAGGTCACGAGCCTCCTGACCCACATGAGCGCCTGCAAGGGCCGCGCCGAACCGACGGCCCCTCCGACGCCGCCGACGCAGATCTAGCCCCCGGGCTTACTTCGCCTTGACGTCCTTGGAGGGAGCGGCCTTGGTCGCGCAGTTTCCCTCGGACCACTTGCCATCTTGGAAGTGCCCAGCGTGTTTCTTGCAGTGATCCAGGCAGAGTTTGGGCGCGCTGCCATGCTCGGTGCAGCCGATCGGCGCCGCGCCGGCATTGCCGGGCACGAGGGCCGACCCGGAGGCCTGACCGTTGGTGGGCTCCGGGTGCCCGGTCAGTTCATGAGCCGCCGGGGCGGAAGGGCCGGGGGCGTCGTCGGAGCGCCACCGTTCGTTTGAGCGCCGAGAGCAGCTCCGCAGGTGTCATGAACCGATCCGTGGCAGGGCGTCACAACCCAGGTATACTGCGTAGCACCCGTCTGCCCGTTGGGCCCGGTCCCGTTGCCGTGAGCGCAGTAGCAGGTCATGGTGGCCTGGGCCTTCGCAGCGCCGAAAACGAGAACGAACGCCAACGCGATAAAGTTCTTCATCGATCCTCCTAAAAAATCCGGTTCCATTCGAACCAGTATAGCCGATCGGCGTCTTCCGCGCCTTTCCAGATCCTTACAATCCGGCAATCATCCTCAGTCTTTGCGCGGCGCGAGCAGGAACTTCTTCAGGCGCTCGATATGGTCGGTATTGATCAGGTCGACGCCGGCGTCGCGCAGCAGCGCCCACGTCTCCTCGCGGTCGGGAATGCCCCAGAAGCGGATCAGGCGCGCGTGTCCGTGCGCGTCCTTCACCGCGCGATCGAGGCGCGCGCGCTCCGCGGAGTCCATGCGCCCGCCGCGCCACTCAAAGCGCGAGCCCCAGCTCGCGCTGATCACGGGATAGAGCGTCGGCTCCTCCGAGTTGCGGTCGCCGTAGCCGCCGTCGAGCCCGGCCAGGCGCCGTTTCTCGGCGCGCAGCAGCGCGTCCGGCGTATGCCCCGTGATCACGACGGTGACGGCGCCGTGCTCCGTCAGCTCCGGCGTGAACGCCGTCAGCATCTCGGCGTAGGGCTCGAGCATCTTCTTCAGAACGGGCCAGGACTCCTCGCCTCCGGACTTAAACTCGACCATCAGCACGAAGGTCGGCCCGCCGGGATAGACACGCCCGCCGTTGGCGCGCACGCGCTTGAGCAGCGGATCAAGGTAGAGTGTGCGCAAGGTCGCGCCGGGCTTGATCTCCCCGCCCGTGTGCGCGACGAACAGCTCGTCGCCGCGCAGATGGACGTCGGCCTCGACGGAGCAGAACCCGCGGTCGAGCGCGTCCTCGAGCGGGCGCGCCTGCTTGTAGTCGTTGTGCGAGTAGGCCTGGGGCAACGGCACGACGGCCGCCCGCGCGCTCAGGGACAGGGCGGCAAGCAGAAAGGCGATCATGCCGAATCATAGCCGTTTTGCTAAACTGCGCCATGCGCATCCTGGTCGTCGAGGACGACAAAAAAATCGCGACCTTCATCGTCAAAGGCCTCGTCCAGACCGGCTACACGGTCGACCATGCTCCCGACGGCGAGCTCGGCCTGAGGATGGCGACAAGCGAGCCCTACGCCGCGGCAGTCGTCGACATCATGCTGCCCAAGCTCGACGGCCTCGCGCTCGTCGCGAAGCTGCGCCAAGGCAAGATCGCGCTTCCGGTCATCATCCTAAGCGCCAAGCGCTCCGTCTCCGAGCGCGTCAAAGGCCTCGAGGCCGGCGGCGACGATTACCTGGCCAAGCCCTTCGCGTTCTCCGAGCTGCTGGCGCGCCTCCACGCCCTGCTGCGCCGGACGAACGAGGCCGCCGAGGCGACGCGCCTGACGGCCGCCGAGCTGACCCTCGACCTCGTCACGCGCGAGGTCACGCGCAGCGGCCGCGCGATCACCCTGCAGGCGCGCGAGTTCAAGCTGCTCGAGTACCTGCTGCGCCAACAGGGCAAGCCGGTCTCCAAGGTCATGATCCTGGAGAACCTGTGGGGCTACGACTTCGACCCCCAGACCAACGTCGTCGACGTCCTCGTCTGCCGCCTGCGCGACAAGGTCGACAAGCCCTTCGAAGTCCAGATGATCCAGACGATCCGCGGCGTCGGCTATGTCCTCAAGCCTTCTTGACGGCGCGCGCCGCCTAAGCCGCAGCGCCGGCTTCCGTCTGGCGCTGTGGTACTCCGGCTTCTTCATCGCGGGCTGCGTTTTCTTCTTCGGTCTCGCCTACTTCCAGCTGTCGGCCTCGCTCGCCAAGCGCGACCGCGAGGCCGTCGTCGCGAAGTTCTGGGACCTGGCCGGCGAATACCAGGATTCCGGCATCGACGGCCTCGAGCGCGCGGTCGAGCTCCAGCAGAAGCAGCGCAAGACGCGGCCCTTCTTTATCCAGTACGCCGGCCCGAAGGCCGCACAGCCGTCACGCTTCCTGCCCGAGGAATGGACGGAGTTCGACCTCTCGGCGCTCGAGAAGACGGGCGCCGACAAGGAGGAGCACTGGCTCGCGATCAACTCCAAGCAGGCGGACTCCGGGCTCGAGATTCTGTCGCTGCGCCTGGCCGACGGCCTCCTCCTGCAGGTCGGGAGGACGACCGACGCGCGCGAGGACGTGCTCGACGGCTTCCGCGTCATCGTGATGTGGAGCATGCTGCTCGCCATCCTCATCAGCGTCCCCGGCGGCTTCCTCCTCGCGCGCCGCGCGATGCGTCCCGTGCGCGACCTGATCGCGACGATCAATGAAATCGAGGCCGGCGCCCTCGGCGCGCGCGTCCCCGACCGCCGCACCGGCGACGAGTTCGACGAGCTCGGCCGCCTCTTCAACGGCATGCTGGCCCGCGTCGAGACTTTGATCACGGGCATGAAGAACTCCCTCGACAACGTCGCCCACGACCTGCGCACGCCGATGACGCGCCTGCGCGCCGGCGCGGAGCAGGCGCTGACCTCGCACGCGAGCCTCGAGGAATCCCGCGAGGCCCTCGCCGACTGCATCGAGGAGGCCGACCGCGTCTCCGGCATGATCGAGACCTTGATGGACATCTCCGAGGCGGAGACGGGCATCATGAAGCTCAATCTGGAATCCGTCGACCTCTCCGCCGTCGTGGACGAATCCGTCGAGCTCTACCGCTATTCCGCCGAGGAGAAGGGCGTGAAGATCGAGGCCGCCGCCTCGGAGCCGCTCCCCGTCAGCGCCGACCGCAACCGCCTGCGCCAGGTCGTCGCCAACCTCCTCGACAACGCGGTCAAGTACACGCCGCGCGGCGGCCGCATCGCGCTGCGCGCGTTCCGCAAAGGCGGCGACGCCGTCCTCACGGTCTCCGATACCGGCGCGGGCATCCCCGCCGAGGAGATCGCCAAGGTTTGGGACCGCCTCTACCGCGGCGACGCGAGCCGCTCGCAGCGCGGCCTGGGCTTGGGCCTGAGCCTCGTCAAAGCCGTCGTCCGCGCCCACAAAGGCACCGTCGCCGTCGAGAACGCGCCCGAGGGCGGCTCCCTCTTCTCCCTGACTTTGCCGACGGGGAACATTGCTGGTTTGTAAGGTTAAGGACATGTACAATTGCGCTGGCCGCGCTATACTGGAGTCGACCATGAAGATATCGATCTTGTCCGCCGTCGCCGCGCTGCTCCTCAGCGTCTGCGCGAACGCATCCGTTTGCGAAGCCGCCTACCAGGCCGAAGGCTTCAAGCTCTCCGCCTGGCGCGGCCTCGGGGACGTCAACGGCCCCGCCGCTCCCAAGAACTGCCTCGCGATGGCCAAGAACGCGCTCGGCAACCTGAAGGCCGCCGAGCTCGGCGTCTCGAAGAAAAAGATCTGCGAATCCGGCACGATCGCGGTCTCCATCACCACGCGCCTCAGCGCCAAGGACAAGTCCTCCGCGGCAGACGCCGTCGTCAAAACCGCCCTCGGCGTGGACTGCGGCTCCGCGCTGAAGCAGAACATCTGCCACGGCGACAGCGACTGCGAGGACTGCCTGCACTCCGGCGGCAATTGGGACTTCAAGACCAAGCTGTGCGGCCGCACCGGCGGCGCGCTCGTTCCGAAGAAAGGCGGCGCCTCCAAGTAGCGCTCGCGCGCTAGTTGCTGAGCCGGTCCAGGTACTCGGACACGCCCTCGCTGCGGGGGATATTCCCCTTCCAGTGCGTCTCGCGCAGGTAGTGTCCGCCTTCCCGTAGGCTCGCGGTGTGCCAGGAGATATAGTCGGGGTTCTCTTGGCGGAACTGCGGATCGTGCAGCCACTTCCAGTCGGACTGCAGGTACTCCCAAAAGCCGAGCACCGACTCCAGGTTCTCGGCCTCGATCACGCCGGTCGCGTACATGAGCTCGTCCAGAGTACGGGACTCGAGCAGCACGCGCGTGCGCTCGTCCAGTTTCTCCCGGCCCGGCCACGCGCACGAACCCCGCTGCGGCAGCTCGATGACGACATCTTGATCAGCCATGCGGCCCCCGATGACCTGGGATTCGGCGTCGGGCGTCGGCGCCGGGACCGGAAGTATAAGGTACGGCGCCGGCTTTTACCAGGGGTCCGATTCCCTATCGCCCTCAGAGGTGCAGGCCGAGCCCTGTCTCGACGTAAGTCGAGCCCTTGATGTACTCGCCCGGAATCCAGCCCGTGTTCTTGCGGCCCGCCTTGACCGTGAGGATGAACTGCTTGGGGTTCGCCTTATCGCCGAAGGTATGCAAGGGAACGCGCAGGCTCGCGCCATAATGATAGACGTTGTGCAAAATCCCCACCTCGGAGGCCGCCAGAGGCGTCATATCGGTGATGCTGCTGACCAGCGGCTGCTTGTAGAGTTGGCCCCACACACCCGCGCTCACGTCCCCCCAGAGCGGTATGTTGTCGACGTCGACGCCGGCGCCGAGCCGTCGCTCGTAAACGTTGTCGCCGCGGGTCCAGAACACGTTGAACAGCGTCTTCTTGAAACGAATGTAGTTGTCCTGGATGTACTCGATCCCGAACGGCGAGAGATCCACCCGTAGGCCGGGTAGGTAGGACACGCCGGCGCCGAGCGGAATCATCGGCACGCGCGAGCGGTTATGCGCATGGCCGATATAGTCCGCGCCGTAGCGATAGGCCGTGATGAGAAAAACGGGATCGAGGAACTGCAGCTGATTGGCGCGCTGAATATCGGACAGCTTTAGCCGGTAGTCCGCGGCCTGGGCCACGCCGTAGCGGCCGGTATTTAAATCCATCAGGAAGTTGCTGTAATCCCCCGCACCGCCCGTGTCGCCCAGGCAAGCCGCACGGTCGCTGGCCGTTCCGCCGTTGCCGGCGCCGGTGTGAAACTGCACGCAGCGCTGATCCACCGCGCGCCACTGCGTCTGCAGCACCATAAGACGGTGAAAAATAACCGGCTCCATCTGCGTGGCGTTGACGGCGTCCTCGGCCAACAGCTTCTTCGCCGAGAAATAGACGAATTGATTGTGCATCTCCCACAGCGTGCTGTTCTCCAACGTATTCGCGTCGGCGCCGCCCCGGCTGCTCGTGATCTTGTCCGTCTGGGAGTCCAGCTCCTTGCCGCCCAGATAAGCCGGCAGTATCTGAGTGAAGCGTTTGCTGATATAGCGATAGCTGCCGGGATAGTCCCGCGAAATCTCGCGGCCCCTCGCGTCGTGGCCCATGGCGTGGTCGAAGTTCTGCGGGCCCGCGAACAACGCGAAATCGACCATCGAGCTCACGGTCCGCAGGGCACCGCCCCGCAGGCCCCCGGTCTCGGTCTTAAAGCGCCAATTGTCGGCGTACTTGTTCTCGAGGGTATGCTTGCCGCGCACGACGATGCGATAGGGCAGGTCGAAATTCGTCACGCCCCAATGGTTGATGCCCCAATATTCCAGATGGGTCGGCTCGACCGAGTAGACCCAATCCTCCCGCAGGAACGGCTCGCCGCGAGCCGGAAGAAGGCCGGCGACGAGCACGATCAGGGCGAGGGCGGTTTGCCGGCGGATGGGGCTCGACACCGCTTGAGGGTAATCCCAATCGTGCCGTCCGTCAATGCGACGTTAAGCACTCCCTGTGTGATATCCAATTCCAGCCTGGGCGCCCCGGCCGTTTCTTGATCCCCGTCGCCTGAAAAGAAAAGGCCCCCGCGCCGAAGCGCGAGGGCCTTCCTTTTGAGCTGATCCCTTCTTACTTCTTGACGGGAACGGCGGCGTCCGCGGCGGCGGCGGCTTCGACCTTCGAGGCCTCGGCCTTCTTGTCGGCCTTCTTGGACTTCTTGTTGGCCTTCTTCGCGGCGTACTTCGCCTTCTTCGCGGCCTTCGCGTCCGTCTTGGCTTCGGCCTTCGCGTCCATCGCCGTCGACTGCGCGGGGGTCACGGGAGCCTGGGCGAACACGGGAGCGGCAAAACCGAGCACGAGGGCGGCGATCATAAGCTTCTTCATTTTATTTCTCCTTGGAGCCAATCATGATGTTTGGAAGCAGGGTGCGGCCCTCTGGAGGCATCTTCGCTTATTTGGAGCGCCTTTAGGAGGTTCTTCAACCCTGAGTCGACCGACGCGGCGCCAGCGCGCGGCCTACAGCCCTTTCTTAATGGCCTGCAGCTGTGCCAGGTGCAGCCCGCCGTGCCCGGCCAAGAGCCAGGTCCACTGCAGCGCGTTGAACCGCCCGAGCCAAGGGTGCATGTGATCGGGGCCTTTGTCCTCGATCGTCAGCGGCTGGAGCAGCGCCATCGTCTCATCGAGAAACTTTTTGAAGTCCTGGCTCGCGTCGCCGCCGGCGTACTTCCCCTTCGGCTTGAAGTTCTCGATCTTCACCACGTAATCGCTCGTCCTTCCATTGGCCAGGTCAACGATGAGCCCCCGCATCCCTTCGCCGGTGATCATCAGGTGCTCGAGCACCTCGTTGGGCGACCAATTGCGCGAGCTGTCCTCCACACCCTTCATCCTCGGGACGAGCACCTTCAAGTCGCGCTTCTCCGCCGGAACCGCGTTGAATTCCTTTATAATCCGCCCGCCGATCATCTTGAAGAGGCGCAGGTTCATGGCCTTGTCGGACTTCTTCGACTGAAAGGGGCCGACGTACCAGCGGACGTAGAGCGACTCAAAAAAGGGCAGGCCGGCGCCGGGCTTCTCGAGGATGGGCGGGTTCATGCGGGCATTCTGCCAAATCCTGCACCCGCAAAGTTCTATGACGCGCGCCCCTGGCAAGAATGCATTCCGGCTGTTACATTAAGAGTCCCCTCGCCCGCCGAACCTTGGAATACGCCGATCCCCGCCAGCCGCCCCAGCTCCCGCCCACGCCCATCGCGCGCGTGCTGGTAGTCGAGGACAACAAAGACGTCATCGATATCTTCAGGCTCGTGCTCCCCCCCAACGGCTACGAACTTGCCGCCGCCTTCGACGGAATTCAGGGGATTAATTCCGCGATGTTCTTCCGCCCGCACATCATCTTCCTCAACCTGCAGATGCCGCGCATGGGCGGCCACGAAGCTTTTCCGATCCTCCGCCGATTGCCGGGGCTCTCGAACACCAAGATCGTCATGATCAGCGGATATTCATTGATCGGCGAGTTCGCCCAAAAAATCGGCGCCGACGGCTTTTACCACTATCCCCTCGAGATCCGAAAGCTTCTCATCGACATCCCCCGGCTCTTGGCGTCGCCGACATGAAGACAGGCCACTACGCGGTCGTCTCAACGGCCGGCTTCATCCTCTCCGTCGTCGTCCTGGCTTCCGCCGTCATCGGGCTTTCCTTTCTCTCCGAAAGCCTCCGGCGCGCTCCTCTTCCCCCTCTTGGGCACGCCCTGCGCTGGGCCGCCATCCTGGTCGCGCTCTCTCCCCTTCTAACGGCATTCATCTCCGCAAGGCTCTGCGCCGGACCCAACGGCGAGAATTTACGCGCGGGTCTTTGGCCATGGGCGCCGTTTATCGCGATGCTCCTGGGTGCCCCGCTGTTTGCCGTCCTGCTTCACGGTGTAGAAGGCGCCGTCGCACAAGCCCAGCGCCGCGCGCATCGGACCGCCGTTCTGGCCCTGCGCGCCGCCGTCAAAGGCGGCGACCTCAATCGCTCCTGCGAGCTGGTGTCTCTCGACGCCCTGTCGACCCCGGACGAGATGGCTTCCTGCCGCCATCTCGTAGACTCCCTCAAAGATCCGTCGGCTCGTCTCAAAGCGCTCGAAGGCTTCGTCAACGACCGCCACTTCAAGACCTGGGGCTATTGGGAGTTCGGCCGGCCGAAGGGCCCCGGCCAAGACTTCACCTCCGCCGTCCCCGCCGAGCACCAGACCTGGTTCCTCGACGCATACTTCACGACCTGGATGAGCCGCAGCGACTTCCTCGATGCCGAAATGGAGCGCGATCGCTTCCTCAACCTGACCGACGACGCCGGGTCGGACCTGGCGTGGTCTCCTGAAGCGCGCGAGTTCTTCGCGAGCCGTCTCGCCCCGCGCCTGATTGCGGCGGTCAAGTCCCTAAAAAAGGATTTCCCCGGATCGCCCTACAGCAACGCCGCGTTGTTGAATCAACTCTCGCGAAGCCGCTAAATCAGCGCAAAGCTTCATCTCGTATAATCTCCCCATGCCCTCCCTCTTCTCCCCCCTTCGCCTCGGCGACCTCACTTTGCCCAACCGCGTCATCATGGCCCCGCTCACGCGCTGCCGCGCGGGCGTCGAACGCATCCCCAACGCCATGATGGCCGAGTACTACGCCCAGCGCGCCTCCGCCGGCCTCCTCATCACCGAGGCCACCATCGTCAGCGCCCAGGGTGCCGGCTACCCGGCCACGCCGGGCATTTGGTCCGCCGAGCAGGTCGCGGGCTGGAAGCTCACCACACAGGCCGTGCACGCCGCGGGCGGCCGCATCTTCCTCCAGCTCTGGCACGTCGGCCGCATCTCGCACCCGGACTACTTAAACGGCGAGTTGCCCGTCGCTCCGAGCGCCGTCGCCGCCGCAGGCTACATCAGCCTCATGCGCCCCCGGCAAGCCTTCCCCGTTCCCCGCGCGCTCGAGCTCTCCGAAATACCCGGCATCGTCGCCTCCTTTAAAAAGGGTGCTGAGAACTCGCAGGCCGCGGGCTTCGACGGTGTCGAGATCCACGGCGCCAACGGCTACCTGCTCGACCAGTTCCTGCAGGACGGCTCGAACAAGCGCACCGACTCCTACGGCGGCAGCATCGAAAATCGCGCGCGCCTGCACCTCGAGATCGCCGACGCCTGCGTCTCCGTCTGGGGTGCCGGCCGCGTGGGCATGCACTTAGCACCCCGCTGCGACGCGCACGGCATGGGCGACTCGGGTCCGGCCGCGACGTTCGGCTACCTGGCAAGCGAACTCGGCCGGCGCAAGCTGGCGTTTCTCTGCGCGCGCGAGTCGCAAGCAGAGCCGCGCCTGGGGCCGGCGCTTAAGAAGGCGTTTGGCGGCGCGTACATCGCCAACGAGGGGCTCGACAAGGCCTCCGCGCAGCGCCTGCTCGACGCCGGCGAGGCCGACGCCGTCGCCTTCGGCAAGCTCATCATCGCCAACCCCGACCTCGTGAAGCGGCTCTCCGAGGACGCTCCGCTCAGCGCGTGGGACATGAGCACCTTCTACGCCCCGGGCCCGAAGGGCTACACCGACTACCCGGCCCTGGCCGTCGCATAGCCACCTCCCTCGTGACCAAGCCCGCCTTCGCGCTGCTCCTCCTCTTCCTCTCAGCCCCGCTTCGGGCCGTCGACACGAAGAGCGTGGCGGACATGACGCCCGCGGAGCTCGAGGCCTACCTCGGCAAAGGCAAGCAGTCCCAGCTCGCCCCGGTCATCGCGGCGGCGCGGGACCTCAAAAATAAATCCGCGGGCGACAAGGCCGCTGAGCTCTACAGCCGCCTGCGCTCCATGAAGCCGGTGGACGCCCTCGAGGTTCCGGTCCTCCTTCAAGCTTTGGAGGACCCCGCCGCGTGCCGGGACATCCAGACGACGACCAAGAACGAACCCGATCCCGCCCATTGCCGCATCGCACTCGTCGACGCGCTGGCCGCGATCGGCCCTTCGGCCCAGGCCGCCGCCGTGCCCTTGACCCGACTCCTCTCCGACGAGCTCCTGCGTTGCCACGCGGCGGTGGCACTCGGCAAGATCCGTCCGACGCCTTCGCCCGTGGCGGTCCTGACGGCGTCCGTGCGCGCGGGCAACGAGTGCGCCATCGACGCCCTCGGCGACCTCGGCCCGGCGGCCAAAAGCGCGGTCCCGCTCCTCGCGGGCATCCTCAAAAACAAGAATTTCCCGCACCGGGACCGCGTCGCCGCGGCGCTGACCGGCATCGGCACGCCCGGCACGCTCGCGATCGTCGACCAGTACCACCGTGAAGAGGCGCTCGCGGCGAAGGCCGCCGCGGCCTTGGGCGACGAGCACCTCAAGAACTGGCTCAAGTCTGAGCCTTGGTCCGCGAATGAGGTCCTGACCTCCGCGGGCAAGTGCAAGGTCGCGGAGGACAAGATGGCGCGTGCCGCGAAAAACAAGACGCCGGATTACGACGAGGCGTACGCGAGCGGGCAAAAGATCTGCCTCTTCTTCAGCGAGGAGTACGCCGACTTCAGCCGCGCCTACGGCGCCGGTGCGATCCCCTATCTCTGGCGGTACTGCGGGGAGAACCACGACAAGAAGCTTTGCGCCGCGATGCAAAGCTGGATCGAGACCCACCAGTAGCGGTTCGGCCCTTTACCGCTTTTTATGTGTCCCGACACGATTCGTCTCTTACCGACGCCCCGCCGCTGGCTCTTCGGGCTCTTTGAATTCGAGCTTGCACCACGGGCATCGCCACCGGTCGCCGTTCTCGCTCACCCGCGCGAAACGCAGTCCTGTGTCGCGCTCCCGGTTAATCCGAGCCGTCACGAAGAGCCTGCCGTCGATGGCGATATCCTCCTCCACCCCGCACCGCGGGCAGCTTAGCAGCTCGCGATCATTCACGAAGATCCCGAGCTTCTCCGCCGCGGACTTGATTTCCTCCAAACGGCGAACGAGGGCGATCAATTTTTTGCCGAGTCTCTTTTTCCGTGATCGTGCCATGCTAGGCCCTCACGACCAGAATGCTCAAACGGGCCCCTAGGGCGGCGGCGATGCGTATGAGAAGACGGACAGTGAGCCTCCCCTTGCCCGCCTCGATCCTCTTCACGCGCTCCGGGGACATCTTCAAGCGGCGCGCCGCTTGCTCGACGCTCAGTCCAACTCGCTCACGGGTTCGCCGGATGTCCCGGCCCACGCGCTCATCGATGGTGAGATTCTCTCTCGGGACGCGCGCGGTGCGGCGGACCGGATGCATGGCGCTCCACGGCCGCGGCGCGGCATCACCGGCCCCGTAGATCTTGATCGGCTGATTATAGGGCTCGCGGCGGCCGCGCCCTGATTCGGCATTATGTTTCCCCATGTCCCACCTCCTAAGCTAAAATGTCTTCGAGCAGGAATAGCGTGAAACGACTGCCGCCTTGTCACTGCGGCGTCTAGTGCATCATTATACACCTTAATGATGCATAAGTCAAGTGGGAGAATCATGCGCCAGAAATCGACCGGTGATCTAGTTCGGACCTCCACCTCCATCCCGAAGGGGCTTTACGAGAAGATCGAGAAGCGGGCGAACGCCGAGCGTCGCTCGATCAGTAGCGAGATCGTCGTCCTTCTTGAACTGGCTCTGGATAAGGCCAAGAAGTAGGGTTTCGAATGTCGTTTCCAAAAGACTATCTCAAGTCGCATCCGGCTTTGGCGAGATCTCCCGGAACAACCTCACCTCACGCCTGACCTCGTCCCGCAATTCCGCCTCGCTCGGCAGATACAGCTTGTAGCGGCTCGCGAAGATGGCCTGGTTCGCCTCACCCAGCGTATAGCGCACGACCGCGTCGTTCTTGTCCGTACACAGGATCAGCCCCAAGGTCGGCCCGTCGCCTTCCGTGCGCCTCTCCCGGTCGAAGTAGTTCACATAGAACAGCATCTGCCCGAGATCTTGATGCGTCAGCTTTCCGACCTTCAGCTCCACGAGCGCGTAGCACTTGAGCACCGCGTGATAGAACACGAGGTCGACGAAAAACAGGTCGCCGTCCAAGGTCAGCCGCTCCTGGCGGGCGACAAAAGCAAAGCCCCGGCCCAGCTCGAGCAGGAACCTCTGCATGTTCACGATCAGCGCCGCTTCCAGGTCTGATTCGGTCAACTTCGAGGTCGCGGGCACGCCCAGAAAATCCAGGATCAAGGGGTCCTTGAACACATCGCCC
>JBBQVX010000076.1:0-17993 GCA_038211115.1 Elusimicrobiota bacterium
GAGGTCCCGCGGGTTGCGGCAAGCGAGCCGGCGCAGGCGTTGCAGGATCTATGGGCGGACGACGACGGAGAGGACAATGACGAAATTTAAGCTCGCCGTGGCACTCGCGTTGGCGGCCGCTCCGCTTCAGGCGAAGCCGCGTGCGCCCCTGCCGGGCGCGGACGCGCTCGTGCTCAAGGCCCTGGCAGGGCCGTCGACGGGCTACGCCGCGATCGAGCGCGTGCAGGTGTTTCGGACGGGAAAAAAGCCGAAGGCTCTCAAGGTGAACGTCACGGGCGCGCCGGGTGTTATCCGGCGCGAGACGGTTCCGGCGAAGAAGAAGGCGCCCGCGCTCGTCCAGGTCCGGGGCCTCGAGGCTCCGGAGACGGGGCTCAAGCGCCTGCGCGCGGTCTACGAGCTCTCCGTCTCGACCGGCGGCGTCGTCGCCAAGCGCAAGACCTGGAAGATCGAGCTGCGCCTGCGTAACGGAGCGCTGCGGCGCGCGCTCTGGGTCGACCGCGACAGCGGGCTACTCCTGAAGCGCGAGACCTACCGCGACGACGGATCCTTGGCGCGGCGGGAGCGCGTCGTGAAGCTCGAGCTTCCGGCGGCGATCGACGCGGCGGCCCTGAAGGCGGCGCCTGAGCGCGGGCCCTGGATGCCGGACGGCTACGTGCCTGCGGGCGAAAGCGGCGGGACGCGGCGCTATTCGAACGGCCTCGAGAGCTACGAGATCCGGCTCGTCGCGGGCAAGGCCGTCGTATCGGGCGAACTCGCCGAGGACGATGCGGCGCGCGTCCTCGAGTCGGCGGCCAAGTGACTGTTATGGTGGACCAGGAGCGCCCGCGAGAGAAGCTGGCGCGCCGCGGTCCCGAGGCGCTCACCGATGCGGAGCTCGTCTCCGTGATCCTCGGCGTGAATGCGGTCCGGGCGGCGGCGATCGTCAAGGACGGCTCGCCCCGCGGCCGTGAGGGCGCGCTCGAGGAATACGCGAAGCGCCGCCGCGCGTTCGACCCGCGCCCGGTCGTCGACGGCGCGCGCGCGGCCGCGGGCCTCGTGCCGGCGGAGGCGCGTTGCGCCCGCAAGGAGCATTTCCTGGTTTTATGCCTGAACGCGAGGCGGCAGCTGCTGCGCCTTGAGACGGTCTCGGTCGGGACATTGTCCGCGAGCCTCGTGCATCCGCGCGAGGTGTTCGCCCCCGCGATCTCCCACGGCGCCGCCGCCGTCGTCGTCGTCCACAATCATCCGTCCGGCGATCCCTCCCCTTCCGCCGAGGACCGGGAGGCGACGCGCCGCCTGCAGCGCGCGGGCGAACTGCTCGGCATCCCGCTCGCCGACCACGTGATCGTCTCGGAGTCGTCGTTTTTCAGCTTCCGCGAGAGCGGCCTCCTGTAACTGTTTCCGGAAACAGTTAAAATCTCCCATGCTGCCCGTGCTCATGCTGTTCCTCATCCCCGTCGGCGGCGGCATCCCGGCCGGGGTGCTGCTCGCGCGCGAGCACGGGCTCGCGTGGCCCGTCGCGGCGGGGCTTTATTTCATCTCGGACATTATTCTGGCGTTCATGTTCGAGCCCGTGCTCCGGCTGCTCGTCGAGATCGGCAAGCGCATCGCGTTCGTCGCGCGCGTGGGCGCGGCGATGCGGGCCTCGACGGCCCGCATGGCGGCCCACTACGGCGGCGTCGGCGCCGGGCCGTTCACTTTGATCATGATCGCCTTCGGCGTGGACCCGATGACGGGACGCGCCGCGGCGATGGCGGCGGGGCACGGCTTCGTCGCCGGCTGGGCGATCGCGATCGCGGGCGACATGATGTATTACGGCGTGATCGCCTACACGACTTTACGCCTCAGCGTGTATTTCAAGGATCCGAACATGGTGATGGCGATCGTCCTCGTCGGGATGATCGTGGTGCCCATGTTGGTCCGCCGCGTCAAAGTGGCATACTCTAAAAAATGACCCGAGCCCTCCCCGCGGCGCTGCTCCTCCTCCTCGCGGGCTGCGACACGTACCATTACCTCGCGGGCACGATACACGAGGACGCGCGGCGGCCGGTTCTAGCCGTGAAGCACTACGAGAAGTTCCTGGCCGACCGGCCCAAGGATCCGCGCGCGTGCGAGGTGCGCCTGCGAGCGGCCGAGCTGTACCGGACCTTCTTCGGGAGGTGCGAGGAGGCGCGCAAGCATTACGAGGCCGCCGCGAGGGACTTCCCGCGGCAGGCGGCCTGCCTCGAGCGGGCTAAGACCGGCCTGCTGCTGTGCCCCGACTACTTTCCGACCGATTCCGGCCGGACGTGGGTGTACGTCGACAGCGCCAGCGGCGGCAAGGCGATGCGCCTCGAATGGGAGGCGCGGGTCTCTTCCGGGACCGCGGGCTCGATTCAGTCGTCGCTGTACGCCGGCAACCGGCGCATCCAGACCAAGGTGGAGTGGTACGCGAAGGCGGACTGGGCGGTGTGGCGCCTGGACAAGGACGGGCGCGAGGCGATCCTGCGCTACCCGTACAACGAGGCGATGACCTGGAGCGTCAAGCGCGGCAAGTCGAGCGTCGAATACTTGATCGCCGGGTCCTCGGTCGCGGTCGGGACGGCCGCCGGCGCGTTCACCGGTTGCGTCAAGGTCCGTGAGCACGACCTGTCCTTCAAGCGCTCCTGGCGCTACGATTATTACTGCCCCGGCGTCGGCCGCGTGAAGACGACGATCGGCGGCCCCGGCTTCGAGAACCCGAACACGGAACTGCTCCGGTTTGGTAAAATAGACTGACGTTCTCGTCGATGAAACTCCCCCGCCCCCTGTCGCACTCCTCGATCACGCTCTACAACGAGTGTCCCCAGAAGTACAAGTTCAAGTACGTCGACAAGATCCCCGAGAAGCCGAAGCACTTCTTCTCGTTCGGGCAGAGCGTCCACCTGGCGCTCGAGTATTTCTACGGCCCGAAGGAGCCGAAGGCTCCCTCGCTGGAAGAGCTGCTCAAACATTACCGCGAGATCTGGGTGAAGCCGGGCTATCGCGACGAGAATCAGGAGGCCGAGTATTTCGAGGAAGGCCGCCAAATCTTGACGCGCTTTTATGATAAGCACGCGAAGTCGTTTCACGTGCCGTTCTCGGTCGAATACAATTTTAATTTTGAATACGAAGGGATTCCCCTGACGGGGAAGGTGGACCGGATCGACGAGCTTCCGGACGGACGGCTTTCGATTCTCGACTACAAAACCGGCAAGAAGCTCGCGGCGGGGCGGCTCGACATCGACGCGCAGCTGACGATGTATCAGTTCGCGTGCGAGAGCCAGCTGGGCAAAGAGGTCGGCGAACTGATCTTCTATCACCTACCCACGCTCAAGGAACATCGCACGATTCGCCGCGACAAGCCGCTGGTCAAGGAGCTCACGGCGCGCATCGTCGACACGGCGACGGGCATCGACAAGGACCGCTTCGACCCGAAGCCGACCGAGAACGCCTGCCGCTGGTGCGACTACAAGCCGATCTGCCCGATCTACAAGGACCAGTACGCGGGCATGCCGCCCGTCGCGGCGAAGGCCGCGGGCGAGCCGGAGCTCGCGGCGCTCGTGGACAAGTACGGCGACGCGCTCGCGAAGATCGAGGCCGCGAAGGCCGAGGCCGCTTTCGCCGCGAAGGAGCTGGCCGCCGCGCTCAAGAAGAAGAACTACGTCCGCGCGTTCGGCGAGCGCTTCGAGGCGGCCTCTTCTCCCGCCGTGAAGTGGGAGTTCCAGGACAAGAAGAAGGTTCTGGATATGCTGAAGAAGGCCGGCCTCTACGAGAGCGTCCTGGCGCCGTCCGCCCCGCTCGTCAACAAGCTCGTCGAGGACAAGGCGACGGACGCGGACCTGCGCGCGCGCCTGACTGAGCTCGGTGAGCGCGTCGAGACGACGGACCTCAAGCTCAAGGCGCTATGAAGACCCGGGATCTGCTCCTCGCCCTCGACCAGGGCTCATCTTCTTCCCGCGCCGTGCTCTTCGACTTGAAGGGCAAGATTGTCGCGCTCGCGCAGCGGCCGGTGCGCACGAAGCGGCCGAAGGCCGGCTGGGCCGAGCACGATCCGCTCGAGCTCGCAAAGACGCTCGAGGCGGCGCTCGACGCGGTCCTCTCGAAGCTCGGGCCGAGGGACCGCGTGCTCGCCGCCGGTCTCGCGGTGCAGCGCTCCACGGTCGTGTTCTGCGAGAAGGGCACGTTCAAGCCCGCCGCGCCGGCCCCCTCGTGGATGGACGGCCGCGCTCCCGAGTTCGTCGCCCCCCTGCAGGAGCGGCAGAGCGAGATCCATGGCCTGTCGGGCCTGTACGCGACGCCGTACTACTCCGCGCCGAAGATCCGCTGGTTCCTCGAGCGCGAGCCCAAGGTCCGCGCGCTCGCCGACGCGGGCCGCCTGCTGGTGGCGCCGGTCTCGACCTTCATCGCCGCGCGCCTGACGAAGGGCGCGGTCGTCGCGTCGGACCCGACGTGCGCGCAGCGCACCTTGCTCATGAACCTCGATAGGGCGGCGTGGGATCCGGCGCTCCTCGCGCTGTTCGGGCTTTCTGCGGAGATCCTTCCCTCCATCCGGCCTTCGGCCGGGGATTGGGGCGTCATCGAACGGAAGGGCCGAAAGATCCCCCTGCTCGCGACGGTGGGCGACCAGCAGTCGGCGGCGATCGGGCTCGGCGCGTCGAACGAGGGCGAGGCCGTCGCGAACTTCGGCACCGGCGCTTTCCTGCTGCGCCACACGGGCCAGACGCCCGAGCGCGCGCCGGGGCTCCTCGCGTCGGCCGCGGCCACGATGGGCGGCCTGCGCGGCTACTACCTCGAGGGCACGGTGCACGCCGCGGGGACCTCGTTCGAGTGGCTCCGGGACAACCTCGGCCTGATGAAGGACGCGCGGGCCGTCGACGAGGCCTTCAAGAAGTCCAAACGCCGTGTGCTCATGCTCCCGGCGATCGGCGGCCTCGGGGCCCCGAGGTGGGATTATAAAACGAAGACGGCGTTCTTCGGGCTCGACTCGCAGACGACGGCGCACGATCTCGTGCGCGCGACCGCCGAGGGGCTGTGCATGCTGCTCGCCGACGCGGCGGCCGTCATGACCGCCGCGGGCTCGCCCGTGACGAAGGCGCGCGTGGCGGGCGGCCTGTCGCGCGCCGACGCGATGATGGCCTTCCAGGCGGACGCGCTGGGCGCCGTGCTCGAGCGCCGCAAGGAGGTCGAGGCGACCGCGCTCGGAGCCGCGATCCTCGCCGCGAAGGCGGCGGGGCTCCCCGATCCCGAGAGGATGGCCGACGCGAAGGTCGAGAAGACCTTCTCCCCGAAGTCCGACGAGACCGCGCGCGCCCGGCGCCGCGGCGAGTGGAAGGCGTTCGTCGAGTCGACGCAGCGCCTCAGCCGCGAAATCCAGCTCGCCTAGGGCGCGCGCTTCTGGACCCCCTAAAAAAATGGGCCTTTCGGCCTATAATCGCTCGCCGCGAAATTCCGGCCATGGTAAGATAATTCACATGAACCGCCGATACTTACCCCTCGTGGCACTCCTCGTCGTAGCCGGATGCGATTTCAAAGAAACGCGTTCCGGACAGATCGTACTGACCGCCGGCTCCGCCGGCATCCCGCTGAACGGACGCGCGGGCGCCGCCTCGCTCGCCGCCGGGCCCGCCGAGATCACGTTCAAGAAGGGCACGAGCGACAAGGCGATCGCGATCCGCGTCAAGCAGAGCGGCCGCCCCGACGTCGAGCTCGAAGCCGTGGTGTCCGGAGACTATACGACCGGCAACTTCGCGCTCAAGGGCTCCGAGATCGGCCAGCCCGTGGACATGACGAGCGCGCGCGCCTACGCGGCCACCGGTCCCGAGGAGCGCGACTCCACGTGGACCGACGAAGGCGACAGGACCTGCCGCGTGGATATCACGTATCAGCCCTGCGACGAGAACTGGAGCGTGACGTTCCGCTCGGCCGGCGGCGGCGAGCTCGGCTCGTTCGCCTCGCGTCAGGCCGCGCGCTGCAACGAGCGCCGGGGCTTCCCGTACGCCTGCCACCGGAGCCCGGGACGCGAGCCGCACGGTGGACGCGGCCTGGCCGTGCTCGAGCGGGCCGCCGCCGTCGCTCCGGAGAACCTGAAGTTCGACTGACCGGAGACCCGATCCATAAAAAGCGCCGGCGGGCTGGACCCGCCGGCGCTTTTCTTTTATGGGCGGGGGCTCAGCGGCGCAGGCGCGCGACGAGCTTCTCGTAGCTGAGGCCGCGGAACCCGCCGAGCTCGAAGTCGGCGATCGACAAATCCTGCCCGTCGTTGCTGCCGTTGCGGTAGGCGGCGGTCTTCATGCCGGCCCGCTTGGCGGCGAGCAGGCCGACCGAGGAATCCTCGATGGCGAGGCACTCGACCGTCGGAACCTTGAGCCGCGAGGCGGCCTCGAGGTAGATGTCGGGCAGGGGCTTCGTCCTTCCCCCCACGTCGTCGGCGGACACGATCTCGTCGAGCAGAGGCGACAGCGCGAAGCGGTCGACGACCATCTTGATCCAGTGCGCGGGCGAGGACGAGGCGATCGCGGTCTTGATCCCGCCGTGCTTGAGCTCGCGCGCGAGGTCGAGGAAGCCTTCCGCGCACTCGACGCGCTGCTGGTAGACCTTCTTCGCCGTGATGTCGCAGTGGTCGAGAAAATCATTCTTGGTGACGGTGACGTCAAATTCCTTTATTAAGAAGCGGTGCAGGTCCTCGACGCCGAGGCCGACCGCGCGCTCGTCGTGCTCCTTGGTCCAGGCAGGGGCGAGCTCGCGGAAGTAGGCGGCCTCGAGCGATTTCCACTCGGACTCGGAGTTGACGATGACGCCGTCCATGTCGAAGATGACCGCCTTCATGCCTTCGCCTCCGAGAGTGCCTTCACGTGAGCGAGCACGCGCCGGTGTATCCGGGTGATGATCGCGTCCGAGAACGGGCGCCAGTACCACGAGGGCCGGATCTCGTGGCGGTACCAGGTCGTGCCGGTGAGAAGCGTGCGTCCGCCCGGCAGCGCCTCGAGGGCGAACTGCCCCCCCTCGGAGACGAGGTAGCCGTCGAGGTGCGCCGGGTGCAGGTCGGGATACCAGCTCGACTCCTTCATGGGCGAGGGCTGCGAGGTCACGGAGAACTTGAGGAGCTTCGGCTCGTCCCAGACGGTGATCGGCTCGACGAACGCGCCCGTCGTGAACTCGCAATGGCGCACGGCGCCGACGCCGGTTCCTTTGATCGTCGCGCGCACGGGGTAGGCGAAGCCGAGCTTGAAAAGCGGGTTCGTCGGCGCGGGCAGCTCCGAGAACGAGACGACGTTTTTCCAAACGACGGACGGCGGCGCGTCGATCACGACGACCGTGCTCACGGGCAGGACCGCGTCCTTCCCGCCTTCGAGCTCCTCGGCGCCCATGAGCGCGGGCACGCCCAGGATCACGAGCAGTAGGGCCGCGGCGTGGTCGCGCGTCCGGCTCTGGATGATGAAGCCGAAGAACGCGCCCATCAGTGCCAGCGCGTAGCCGATCGGCGCGGCCATCGCGAGGCAGATGATCCCCTCGACCGCGGCGGTGAGCAGGACGACGCCGCCGAAGGTGACGCTCAGCATCGCCACGCCGATGCATTCCCCGAGGGAGCGGGCCTTGTGGTGGCCGTACAGCAAGGCCGAGATCATGCCCATGACGAACGGCAGGCCGATGAACAGGCCCCAGCCGTAGCCTTTGAGGAGCACGGTCGAGAACTGGGCCATCACGAGGGCGAGCGCGCCGCCGAAGCCCGTGACGAGGGCGGCGCACCCGATGTCCGACTCGGGAATGAAGCGGTCGAGCCAGCGCCGGGGCTCGGCGGGAGCCGCCGCCGGGGGCAAGGCGGCCATCGCGAGGAAGAAGAAGAGATTGAGGACCGGGACGAAGAACAGGATGACGAGGGACGGAGGCAGGCCGCAGGAGCGGAGCCGGCGCAGCGTGAGGGCCAAGCCCGTCCAGATGAACGGCAGAGACATGAGCACCATCAAGGAGTAGAGGCTCGCGTCGTTGCCCTTGTACCGCTCGAGGTCGAGGGCCGGGGCGCTCAGGTAATGCGCGAGGACCGACCACGAGCGGTTGAACATCAGGCCCGCCACGGCGCGCTCGAGGTTATACTTGACCGCCATCAGCGAGAAGCCGAGCGCGAGGTAGCGGCCGCGGTCGACGTCTCCTTCGAGCGTCCAGAGATCCCGCCAGGCCGGGCCCGTTCCTCTCGCGGCCGCGCCGACCCGTGCCACGATCCACGCGAGAAAGGCCACGGAGACCGCGAGCAACGACAGGAGCGTGAGCATCAGGCTTCGGGCGTCTCGAGCTGCTGGTAGCGGGTGAGCGTCGCGTAGACGCCGTTTTTGGCCATGAGCTCGGCGTGCGTGCCGGCTTCCTCGATGCGGCCGTGGCGCATGACGACGATGCGGCTGGCCTTCTGCACGGTCGAGAGGCGGTGCGCGATCATGACGACGGTGCGGCCCGGGTACAGGCGCTCCATCGCGTCCTGCACGGCGCGCTCGCTGCCCGCGTCGAGGTTGCTCGTCGCCTCGTCGAGGATGAGGAGCTTCGGGTCCTTGAGCACCGCGCGCGCGATCGCGAGGCGCTGGCGCTGGCCGCCGGACAGGCGCGCGCCGCGGTCGCCGAGCGGCGTGTCGAGGCCCTGCCTCATCGCGTTCACGAAGTCGGAGGCGTCGGCGACGGCGAGCGCCTTCTCCACGTCGGCGCGCGAGGCGCCCTCGCGGCCGATCGCCACGTTGCCGAGCACCGTGTCGTTGAACAGGATCGTCTCCTGCGAGACGAGGCCCAGGCGCGCGCGCAGCTCGTGCGAGGACATGTCGCGCAGGTCGACGCCGTCGATCGTGATGCGGCCCTCGGTCGGATCAAAGAGGCGCAGAAGAAGATGAACGAAAGTCGTTTTTCCGGAACCCGAGGGGCCGGCCAAAGCAACGACCTCTCCGGGCTTGATCGTGAGCGACACGTCCTTCAGCGCCCAGAGCTCCCGCGACGGATATTTGAAGGAGACGTTCTCGAAGACGACGCCCTTCGTCAGCGCGGGGAACGGTTTCGGGTGCTTCGGCTCGACGACGGTCGGGACCTCGTCGAGGATCGAGAAGATGCGCTCCGCGGCGGCGAGGCCGAGCTGGGCCGTCGCGTTCATCTGTGCTAAGTTCTTGATCGGGCCGTAGGCCATGAAGAAGGAGCCGAGGAACACGGCGAACTGCGAGGCGCTCATGTGCCCCGCGCCGATCGCGCGGCCGCCGAGCCAGACGATCGCGGCCATGATCAGGGAGCCGAGGAACTCCATCAGCGGGCCCGACAGCGCCGTCGCGCGGAAGTAGCGCATCATCTGGTGGAAGAACTCGTCGTTCTCGACGCGGAATTTCGCGATCGAGCCCTCCTCATAGTTGAACGACTTCACGACGAGCATGCCCTGCAGGCTCTCCTGGAAGCGGTGGTAGATCTCGCCCATGACCTCGTTGCCGCGGCGGCCCGCGGAGCGCAGCTTGCGCCCGAGGACGCCGAGCACGCCGCCCGCCATCGGGATCGCGATCAAGGCGATCAACGCGAACTTCGGGTTCGTCGCGATCATGACCGCGAGCACGACGATCACCGTGAGCGAGTCGCGGATCGCGTACAGCGGGACGAACTGGAGCGCGGACTGCAACGCGTTCATGTCGTTCGTGAGCTTGGCCAGGACCTCGCCGGCCTTGGACTTCCAGAAGAAGTCCATCGAGAGCGCGTGCAGGTGCGTGAACAGGTCCTCGCGGATCTGCTGGGTGATCTTCTGCCCGAACCAGGACATCAGGTAGCTCTGGGTGTACTGAAAAATGAGCTTGAGGAAGAAGATGACGGGGATCATCAGCGCGACGCGCTTGAGCTGCTCGGGGTCGGTGTTGACGAACAGGCTGTTCGTGATGGGGCCGAGCACCTTGACGAGGGCGCCGTTGAGCGAGGCCACGACGATCATCACGAGCGTCGCCTGGATCAGGCGGACGCGGTACGGCTTGACGTAGCCGAGGAGGCGCTTGATCGACCGCTTGTCCGCGCTCACTTCGGGCCGGCCGCCGTCAATTTCGGCAGAGCTTTTCCCATCGCCGCGAGCGCTTTCTCGATGTTCTCGATCGAATTCGCGTAGGAGAAGCGCAGGTAGCCTTCTCCCAGGGCGCCGAAGGAAGTGCCGGGCAGGCACGCGACGCCGGCCTCGTTGAGCAAAGCGTCGGCGAGCGCCTTCGACTTCAGGCCGGTGCCCGTGATGTTCGGGAAGACGTAGAAGGCGGCGTTCGGGGTCTTGCACGTGACGCCGGGCAGGGCGTTTAAGCCCTTCACGATCACGTCGCGCCGCTTCTTGAACTCCTTGACCATGCTCGTCACCGACGTCTGCGGTCCGTTCAGCGCCTCGATCGCGGCGATCTGCGAGAAGGAGGCGACGCAGCTGTGGTCGTTCGTCGAAAGCTTGGCCATCGCGTCGATGAGCCACTTCGGCCCGACGCCGTAGCCGAGGCGCCAGCCCGTCATCGCCCAGGTCTTCGAGAAGCCGTCGAGCAGGATCGTGCGCTCCTTCATGCCGGGCCGGGAGAGCAAAGACTCATGCTTGCCCTTATAAACGATGCGCGAGTAGATTTCATCGGAGAGCACCATCGCGTCGGGATATTTCGCGAGCGCTTTGACGACGCGGTCCATCGTCGCCGTGGACATGACGCCGCCGGTCGGGTTGGCGGGAGAGTTGAGGATGACGAGCTTCGTCTTCGGCGTCAGGAGCTTCTCGAACTCCGCGGGGTCGAAGTCCCAGTCCAGATTTTCGCGGATCGGCAGCGGCACGGCCTTGCCGCCGACGTAGTTGATCATGGACTCGTAGATCGGGAAGCCGGGGTTCGGGTAGATCACCTCGTCGCCGGGCTCGATGAGCGCCAGAATCGTGAAGAAGATGACCGGCTTGCCGCCGGGGACGAGGATGGTCTCCTCGGGCCGCACGGCGATGCCGCGGGACTTCGCCACGTATTCGGCGACGGCCTTTCGGGCCTCGGGCAGGCCGGCCGAGGGTCCGTAATGCGTGTAGCCGGCGTCGATCGCCTTCTTGGCGGCATCGCGGATGTTCTTCGGGGTGTCGAAATCGGGCTCGCCGATCTCGAGGTGGACGATCTTGCGGCCCTGGGCCTCGAGGGCGCGGGCGCGGGCCAGGACCTCGAACGCGGTTTCGGTGCCGAGCCGGGAAAAGCTCTTCGCGAGCCGCATCAGCGCTTATCCGCCGTCTGGCCCAGGATGCGCTTCTGGTCGACCTCGCTCAGGACCATGAACCGGCCGTCCGCGTAGGCGTAGACGACGTTATCCGCGCTGCTGAGCGTGCCTTCGAGGAGCACGAGGCGGTGGCGCTCGCGGATCAGCCGCGTCTCGACGAGCATTGTAGCACCCAGGGGCACGCCCTTGCGGAACTCGGTGGTCAGGCGCGCCGTCATGACCGGACGGCCGGCGAGCCAGGCGGCGGCGCCCAGCGCCTCGTCGAGCGCGGTCAGGATCGCCCCGCCGTGGACGAGGCCGGGCGCGCCTTCCGAAAGAGAGCCGAATTGGGCGGTCGCCACCAGCGAGCCGTCGTGACGGCGGTAGTACTTGAGGACGATCCGGTCCTCGGTGCCGGTCATGCCCGCGAAGGCGCCCCGGGCGGCGGCGAACGGGAACGGCTGGACGGCCTCCCAGCCGGGAAGGGGCCACGGAGATGCGGGAATCTTGCTCATCGGGGCATTTTATGACATTTTGGTGCGGTTGGAGTATCCTCAAGGATGGTCGCCGGCGGCGTGATTTTGCTATCCTCCGGGAAGCGAAACATCCTCATTCTCGACGGAGATCGAGCCATGTCCACGACCGCCGCCACGCCCGATATACACCCTCTTCTCAAGGATTTTCTCGGCCGTAAGGTCCATAAGCTCCTCATCGACGGCCAGCCCGTCGACGCCGCGTCCGGCAAGACCTTCGCGACCTTAAATCCCGCGACCGGCGAGCTCCTCGGGACCGTCGCCGAGGCCGATTCGGCCGACGTGGACCGCGCCGTCGTCTCCGCCCGCAAGGCGCTCGAAGGCCCCTGGTCCAAGCTGTCTCCCGCCGAGCGCGAGAGGATCCTTCATAAGGTCGCCGACCTCATCGAGGCGCGCGCCGAGGCGTTCGCCCAGCTCGAGTCGCTCGACAACGGCAAGGTGATCCGCGAGGCGAAGAACGGCGACCTCCCCCTCTCGGCCGCGCTGTTCCGCTACTACGGCGGCTGGCCGACCAAGCTCAACGGCGACACGACGCCGGTGTCGGTTCCCTATTATCCCGGCGCCAAGTTCCTGCACTACACGGTGCGCGAGCCCGTCGGCGTCGTGGGCGCCATCATCCCCTGGAACTTCCCCCTGCTCATGGCCGTCGAGCGCCTCGCCCCCGCGCTCGCCTGCGGCTGCGCGATCGTGCTGAAGCCCGCCGAGCAGACGCCGCTGTCTGCTCTTTGGCTCGGAGAACTCCTTTTGGAAGCGGGAGTCCCTCCGGGAGTCGTCAACGTCGTTCCGGGCTACGGAAAAACGGCGGGCGACGCGATAGCACGGCATATGCATATCGACAAGGTCACCTTCACCGGCTCGACGGCGACCGGCCGCGAGGTCGTGAAGGCCTCGGCCGGCAACATGAAGCGCGTGACCATGGAGCTCGGCGGCAAGTCGCCGAACATCGTGTTCGCCGACGCCGACATGGAGGCCGCCGCTCGCGGGATGTTCTCCGGCATCTTCTACAACCAGGGCCAGACGTGCTCGGCGGGCTCGCGCGTGTTCATCGAGCGCCCCGCGTACGAGAAGATGATGAGCGCGCTCGCCGAGCGGTCGAAGACGATTAAAATGGGCAATCCGTTGGATCCCAAGATGCACATGGGTCCGTTGGTTTCTGGCCAGCAGCGGGACCGCGTGCTCTCTTACATTGAAGCCGGTAAAGCCGAAGGCGCGACGTTGCTGTCCGGCGGCGAAGCCGCCGAAGGCCCGGGCTTCTTCGTCAAGCCGACGGTATTCGGCAATGTGAAGGACGAGATGAAGATCGCGAAGGAAGAGATCTTCGGACCCGTCGTGTCCGTGTTCCCGTTCGACTCGGTCGACGAGGTCATGGCGCGCGCGAACTCCACCGACTACGGCCTCGTCGCCGCCGTCTGGACCAAGGACGTGAAGAAAGCGCACCAGACGGCCGCGCGCCTGAAGGCCGGCACGGTCTGGATCAACTGCTACCAGTTCGTCGACGCGGCGGCGCCGTGGGGCGGCGTCAAGCAGTCGGGCTACGGCCGCGAGAAGGGCCAGTGGGCGCTCGACAACTACACCTCGCTCAAATCCGTCTGGGTGGACCTGAACTGACATGACCCAAGCCGCAGCGCAGGAAGTCCTCGTCGAGACCGAAGGGAAGGTCGGCGTCGTCACGATCAACCGCCCGCAGGCGCTGAACGCGTTGTCGATCCCGGTCATGGACGCGGTCGCCGAGGCGCTGACCGGCTTCGACCGCGATCCCGCGATCAACGCGATGGTCCTGGCGGGCCTGCCGAAAGCGTTCGCCGCCGGCGCGGACATCGGCGAGATGAAAAGCATCCCCGGCGCCGAGGGCGCGCAGATGCAGATGGCCCGCCACCTCGCGAACTGGGACAAGATCGGCTCGCTCAAGAAGCCCCTGATCGCGGCGGTGTCGGGCTTCGCGCTCGGCGGCGGCTGCGAGCTCGCGATGGCGTGCGACATGATCGTAGCGTCGGAAACCGCCGTTTTCGGCCAGCCGGAGGTGCTCATCGGCGTGATGCCGGGCGCGGGCGGGACGCAGCGCTTGACCAAAGCCGTCGGAAAGGCCGTTTCCATGGAAATGAGCTTGACCGGCCGCCGTCTCGGCGCGCGCGAGGCGCTCGAGCGCGGCCTCGTCAACCGTGTCGTGCCCGTCGAGTCGTATCTGGCCGAGGCGAAGAAGCTCGCGGCGCTGATCGCCGCGCAGCCGCCCCTCGCCGCGCAGGCCGCGAAGGCCGCGATTGCGGCGGCCGTCGATCGAGGCCTCAAGGACGGCCTCGCCTCCGAGCGGAAGGCGTTCTACGGCTTGTTCGACACGCAGGACCAGAAGGAAGGCATGAAGGCTTTCGCCGAGAAGCGCAAACCCGTGTGGACCGGAAAATAATATGACCGAGACCGCGACCCAAGAGCTGCTGTCCGAGATCAAAGACGGCGTGCTCACGTTGACGCTCAACCGCCCGGAGGTGCTCAACGCGCTGACGATGGGCATGATGAAGGGTATCCGCGAGGCGCTCAAGAAGGCCGCGACCGACAAGAGCATCAAGGTCGTCATCCTCACCGCCGCCGGCCGCGCTTTCTGCGCGGGCGCCGACCTGGGAGACCTGCAGAAGCGCCAGAAGGCCGCGTCATTCTCGCTCGGCGACGAGCTGCGCGACCACTTCAACCCCCTCGTCGCCCAGATCCGCTCGCTCGAGAAGCCGGTCGTCGGCGCGATCAACGGCCTCGCCGCCGGAGCGGGCGCGTCCATCATCCTCGCGGCCGACCTCAAGGTCTGCGCCGAGAAGGCGACGTTTCTCAACGCGTTCGTCCGCGTCGGGCTCGTCCCCGACTCGGGCATGACCTACTACCTCCCCCGCTTCGCGGGATATTCGAAAGCGCTCGAGCATATGTGGCTCGCCAAGCCCGTGACCTCGGAGCAGGCCCTGCAGTGGGGTTGGGTGAACAAGGTCGTTCCGGCGGAGCAGGTGCTCGCCGAGGCGCGCGCCATGGCGGCCGAGCTCGTCAAGATGCCGCCCCTCGCGCTGGCCCTCACCAAGCGCGCGGTCAACAAGTCCCTCGAAGCCTCCTCGCTCGACGACCAGATGGAATACGAAGCGCAGCTGCAGGAGATCCTGGGCCGCACGAAGGATCACTCCGAGGGCGTCACCGCTTTCCTCGAGAAACGCCCGGCCAAGTTCATAGGAGAATGATATGACTCTCGAACCCAACCGCATTCGCGAAGAGAAGCTCCTCGCCAAGATCGCCAAAGGCCAGAAGATCGAGCGCCTCGATGAGATGAGCGACGAGTACCGCGAGCACCTGACCAACCTGATGTCGATGCAGGCCGACTCCGAGCTCGCCGGCGCGTTCGGCTACGTGCCGTGGATCCAGAAGGCGCCGGACATCAACGAGACCTTGGTCGTCGCGCAGATCGTCAAGGACGAGGTCCGCCACGCGACCGTGATGTACCGCCTGCTCAAGGGCATGGGCGTCGACGTCGACGAGTACTACCGGACGCACAATTTCAACCTGCGCGTCGACGCCGACGACATCGGGACCCTGCGCGCCGCGGAAGACAAGCGCGTCAACATCTTCTACTACCCGATCGAGACGTGGTCGGACTTCATCATGTTCAACTTCTGCATGGACCGCGGCGCCGGCCACCAGCTCGAGGACTCGCTCGACTGCTCGTACAAGCCGTGGTGCGAGGGCATGGAAGGCATCTTCAAGGAAGAGGAGATGCACATGGCCCACGGGGACCAGTGGGCCAAGAAGCTTTCCGAGGACCCCAAGACACACGACGACCTGCAGAAGGCGTTCGACAAGTGGTACCCGCGCACCATGAACATCTTCGGCCGCGCAAACTCGCCGAAGAACGCGATCTACCGCAAGTACGGGCTCAAGAAGCGCGACAACGACGAGGTCCGCCAGGCCTTCGCCGCTGACATCAAGGACAAGGCGGCCAAGTTCAGCCTGAAGGTCCCCGCCTGGACTCCGGTCGCGGCCAAGATGTCCGAAGAACCCTTTATTCCGGGATAGATGTGGGTAGACTCATAGCCGAGGTCCGCGACCACGCGCTGAAGCGGCCCTGGCTGCTCGCCGTCCCGCTGCTGGGCCTCCTCGGCCAGAACGTCGTGTTCCTCCTGCCCGGCGAGGCCGTGGCGGTGAAGACCCTGCTCACCGCGCTGATGACCGCCGCCGTGACGACGGTCTTCGCCGAGCTGTGGCTCGGCGACGGGTGGAGCGTGAATCCGGGGCGCTTCGTCGAGACCGGGACCTTGTTCCTCGTGCCGTATCCGCTCCTCCTCCTCTTCGGCGCGCTGACGACGCCGCTCGTCTACACGCTCCTGCGCGCGGACGTGCCGCAGGCCGTCTCGACGGGCGGGCTTTATCTCGTGCTCGCCGCGGGCAAGATCGCGGCCTTCGCGATGGGCGCCGCGTCCTCGATCGCGGCCGCGCGGCGCCGCGAGGCCGCGGGCGCCCTCGGCGCGCTGCGCCTCGGCGCGCGGACGGTGCTCTCGAACACGGCTTTCTTCCTCGTTCTGCTCGGCGGCCTGTGGGTGTTCCAGGAGGCGTGCGTGTTCCTCGCGCGCACGCTGGCGCCGGGGCTGCTCTCGGGCTTCCTCACCACGGCGATCCCCCTGTTCGGCTGCGTCGCGGCGCCGATCGAGGCTTGGCGCTCCGGGCGCCTGACGCGATGATCGAGCGCGTCGCGGTGGTCGGGGCGGGCACGATGGGGCTCGGCATCGCCCAGCTCTGCGCGCAGTCCGGCTTCTCGGTCAAGGTCCACGACCCGCTGCCCGAGGCGTTGGCGGCGCTTCCGGGCAAGCTCAAGAAGTCCTTCGACGCCGCCGTGCTCAAGGGCAAGCTGTCGACCCAGCAGGCGGAGCGGGCCTTCCACTCGGTCTCCGGCGTCGCGGACCTCGCGGACCTGGCCGGAGCGGACCTCGTGATCGAGGCGGCGCCGGAGCTCCTGGCGCTCAAGCAGGGCTTGTTCGAGAAACTGTCGGTGATCTGCCCCGACGGCCTGCTCGCGACGAACACCTCCTCGCTGTCGGTCGCGGAGATCATGAGGAAGGCGCAGAGCCCGGAACGGACCCTCGGCGTCCACTTCTTCAACCCCCCCGTCGCGATGAAGCTCGTCGAGGTCATCCGGAGCGGGGCGACGTCGCCGCAGGCGTTCCAGGCCGCGTGGGAGTTCCTGGCGATGGGGCTGCGGCGCGTGCCGGTCGACGTGAAAGACGTGCCCGGCTTCATCGTCAACCGCGTGATGCGGCCCTATTACGTGGCCGCGCAGCGCATCGCCAGCGATAAAACGGGAATTTCCGCCGTGGACGAGGCGTGCCGGACCCTCGGCGGCGTGCCGATGGGGCCGTTCGAGCTGATGGACCTGATCGGACTCGACACCAATTTCGCGATCACCGGGGCCATCTACGGCGCGCTCGGCAAGCCGGAGAGGTTCAAGCCGCCGGAGCCGCAGAAGCAGCTGGTGCTCAAGCGCGCGACGGGACGTAAAGGCGGCAAAGGATTCTACGTCTACGCCGACGGCAAGAAGACGGGCGTAAATCCCGAAGCGTCCGCGCTCCTCTCGCGAGGAACGGCTTTGAACGGCGCCGAGGTCTGGAGCCGGATCCGGGCGGAGATCATCGCGGAGGCTGAGTTGGTCGTAGCGGAAGGAACGGCGACCGCGGGAGATATCGATATCGCGATCAAGCTCGCCATGAATTTTCCCAAGGGGCCCTTCGAATGGCGAAAAGAAAACACGGCCGCGTAGCGGTCCGCAAGAAGCTCCCGACCTTGCTCGACCTGCTCAAGAAGGACCAGGCGCGCGTGCTGAGCGTGCTGCATAAGCACGGCGTCTATTTCGACGCCGGCACGTACATCACGTTGATCGCGACGCTCGACAAGGTCGCCGCGTACCACGCCGTGCCCAACCGCAAGAAGTTCTTCGCGGATCTCCTCGGCCGATGAGTCGTCCCCTTCCGCACTGGCTCGAGGGCCGCGCCAACCGCAGCCGCGTCCCGGGACCGTACCGCGTGTCCGCGGAGGCGCGCGCGCTCCACGACCGCCTGGCGGTCGTCGATCTCCACGCCGACCCGCTGATGTGGAGCCGCGACCTGCTCGTGCGCAACGACTACGGCCACGTCGACGTCCCGCGGCTCATCGAGGGCGGGATCGCGCTGCAGGTGTTCTCGACGGTCACGCACTCCCCCCTGGGGATCAATATCCGCCGCAACCGTACGGACGCGCCGGACATGATCACGGCGCTGGCGCTCGTCTGCGGCTGGCCGCGGGCCGCGTGGACGA
>JBBQVX010000077.1:0-17800 GCA_038211115.1 Elusimicrobiota bacterium
GGACGAGGTGTTGGAGCGGCGGGCCAAGATCAAGCTAGAGACGATGGCTCGGCGTTATGCGTACAATATGGCACGGACGCCGGAACCGCAAACTAATTCAGGCCAATAATATTCCCGAAATCGCTGAAGACATACACTCGCGGCGAAGTTGCTTCCGGGCGCGCCGGGCATGCCGGTGATCTCGGCCATGACGCGGTTGAACTCGGCGGACGGGTCCGCAGGGACGAGCGTGTGCAGCGCCATGTCGCCGGCGGCCAGCGCGATCTGCCGAATCGTCATGACGCCCTCGTTGAAGCGGCGGGCGGCCGTCATCTTCTTGAAGAGATCCGCGGGAAGCTTCGCCCCGGTGTCCCAGCGTCCCGAAACCTCGGCGAGAACCTCCGGCTCCCACGCGAAGTTCTCGAGCATCTGCGACGGCGCCTCGACGAAGTCGAGCGCGACCGACGTGCCGGAGAAGGACGCGTGGCGCGCCTTCGTGAGCGTCTGGTGCATCAGGTGGCCGAACTCGTGGAAGAACGTCTCCACTTCGGAATGGGGGAGAAGCGCGGGCTTGCCGGGGATCGCCTTCGGGAAGTTCGCGACCATCGCGGCGGCGGTCTGGTCGTAGCCGCCGGGGATCTCGCGGCCCATCAAGAGCGGGAACGCGGCCGCGTGCGTGTACTTGCCGTCGCGCGGATACAGGTCCAGATAGAAATGTCCGATGAGCTTGCCGCTCTTGCCGTCGACGATTTCAAACAGCCGCACGTCGGGGTGCCAAACCGGTCCGCCCTTGACCTCGCGGAAGGTCACGCCCAAGATGCGCTGGTAGACGCTCATCACGCCGGCAACGACGCGATCCACGGGGAAATACTGGCGGACCTCCTCCTCGTCGTACGCGTACTTCTCCTCGCGCAGGATACGGGCGTAATACGCCCTCTCGTGATCTTCGAGTTCCGTGGCCTTCGGGTCGTCGCGGCGCTTGACCTCGAGCACGGCCGCCAACTCCTTCGCCGCGCGCGTCTTCACCTTCTCGGTCAGGCGCGACAGGAAGTCGGCGACGCGCTGCGGCGTCTTCGCCATGCGGTCCTTGAGCGCCATCGTCGGATAGTCCTTGTAGCCGAGCAGGAGCGCCATTTCCTTGCGCAGTTCAAGTCCTTCTTTTAATATCGGGAGATTCTCAGGCGTAGCCCGATTCTCGTACTTATGGTTGAGCTGCCGGCGCAGCTCGCCGTTCTTGGCGTAGCGCATGAACGGCACGTAGCTCGGGTAGTCGAGGCCGACCTTATACTTGCCCTCGGGCGTCTGCTCCAGGCTCGCCTTATAGTCGGCGGGCAGGCCCTCGAGGCCGGCGTCGTCCACCTCCAGCCAGTCCTTGCTCTCGTTGATGTTGATCTCAAAGCGCGTCGAGAGGTCGGCAAGCTTGGTCTGGATCGCCTTGAGCCGCGCGCGCTTCTCGTCGTCGAGGCCGAGGCCGTTGTCGCGGTAGTTGCGCACGGTCGTGTCGAGAAGCTTCTGGTCGGCGGCGTCGAGCTTCTCGCCCTTGGCCGCGGCGGCCTCGGCGCGCTCATAGAGGTCCTTGCGCTGGCCGAGCTCGACGTAGCGGCGGTTCATGACCTTCTCGATCGCGAGCGCCGTCATGCGCACGTCCTTGTCGGCGGAGACGTGGGCCTGGAAAACGATGGGGGTCATCGCGCGCGAGTAGTCGCCGAGGGCCTTTTCCTGGGCCAGGATCGTGTTCGCGAAGGTCGCCTGCGGCACGGGTGCCGCGACGATGCCGGCCAGCGCGCCGTCGAGGCTCGCCGATGCGTCGCGGTAGGCCGTCCGCATCTCCTCGCGGCTGAGGTCGAAGCGGAGCGCGGGAACGGAGGGCGTCCCGCCGGGGACGCTCGCGGCGGAGTTGACGACCTGGGCGAGGACGGGCGCCGACGGGGAGAACGCCAGGATCAGCGCGAGAAAGAGGGGGAGCTGTTTCATGGCTCCATCCTATTAATAGAACGGTTTTTCGAGATGAGCCGGAGGGCCCAGCTGCGCCGCGTCAGAGGACCTAGGCCGGATAAAGGTGTCAGGCCTAACGCTTTAACTGTTTCCCAGAGGCGCCCAAAATGGAAACAATTAAAGCGTTAGGCCTGACACCTAGAACCGAGGGAGCCCCGACGCGGTGGTCTGCTGAATGCGGTTCATGGCGCGCATCGTCATGTTCCAGCGGATCAGGGCGGCTTCGTAGTCGGCCCGGTGCATCGCGAGCTTGCCCTGCCACTGACGCCGGGCGTCGGCCGCCCAGTCGTCCGCGCGGTGGCGGTACTCGGCCTTCGCCGCGAGCCACGCCTGATAGTTCTCGACGACGCGCTGGGAGCCCGCGTCGAGGCGGGGCTTCAGACGCGCCCACATGTCTTGATACGCCTCGTTCGAGGCGACGCGCGCGGCGACCAGCTCCTTCTCGACCTCGAGGCGCGCCTTGAGGATCATCGCCTCGGGCGTACGCTTGAGCTTCGACGCGTGGCCGAACCACGCGAGGATGTTGATGAACCACTTCGCGACGTCGAAATGCCACCAGCGATGGCCGTTGCGATAGTCCGCCTGGAACTTGTGATGGAAGTTATGGTAGCCCTCGCCGAAGGTCAGGATCGCGAGCACCCACGAGTCGCGCGCGGTGTCCTTGAGCGAATAGGGACGGTCGCCGTACAAGTGCGCGAGCGAGTTGATGAAGAAGGTCACGTGATGAACGAATACGACGCGCAGAAAGCCGCCCCACAAGAGACCGCCGACCGGGCGGCCGGAGACGAGGCCGATGTAGGTCGGCAGCGCGAACGTGACCACGACCACGAGCCACAGGTACCAGCGGTGCTGCCACATCACGAGCGGGTCCTTCTCGAGGTCGGGGATGTTCTCGAAGCGGCGGACCTGGTCGCGCGTGTCCTTGAACAGGATCCAACCCATGTGCGCGTACAGCCCGCCCTTGAGGATGTTGTAGGGATCGGCGTCCTGGTCGACGTAGCGATGGTGGTAGCGGTGGTCGCTGCACCAGTTGAGCACTGAGTTCTCGACCGCGGCGGCGCCGAAGACCAGGAAGAACAGCTGGGCGGCCTTGCTGCACTCGTAGGTGCGGTGCCCGTAGTAGCGGTGGTAGCCGCAGGCGATGCAGAGGATCGTGACCCCCGACATCACGACGAAATTGGCGATCTCGAGCCAGGTCACGCCGTGATGCCACACGTACCAGGCGGTGCCGCCGAAGGCGACGAGGGGGGTGGCTATGAGGAAAGCGGCGTTGATCCAATCGAACGGGCGGCCGGCGTCCTGCTGCGGGCGGTAGTCGCTCATGGCGAAAGTGTAGCCGTTCTCCCGCGCGTTCTCAAGGGGGAGAAATTGCTATTCTACGCGGCGATGAGCACCCCGATTTCCGGCCCGCGCAAGGCGTCCTACGCGCTCGTGGCGATCGCTCTGATCGCGGTCGCGCGCTTCGGCCTGAGCCCCTGCCTGCTGTCGGGGCTCGTGTCCTTCATGATCATGGACGTCACCGAGCGCCGCCTGCGCGAAGCGAAGGCGAGCCCGCTCTTCGCGCGCGGAGCCGCGGTCGCGGTCTTCGTGCTGCTGTCGTGCCTGTTCGGCTGGATCTTCATCAACTTCCTGCGGGTCGGCGTGGTCCGCCTGCCCGTCCTGCTCGACACCGTGCTCCCGCGCCTCGCCTCGTTCGCCGAGCGCTTCGGCTTCGACTTCCCCGCCGACAACGCGAAGGAGCTGCGCGACCTGATCGTCGCCTCGATCAAGGACAACACCGCGTCGATCGGCAAGACGAGCGGCCTGCTGACCCGCGGCTTCTTCCAGGTGCTCCTCGGCATGTTCATCGCGATGATGCGCTTCCTGACGCCGCCGTCGAAGGAGCACGCGGGCCATCTGTACGACGCGCTACGCCACGAGATCAACGACCGCGTGAGCCGGTTCATGCTGAGCTTCGAGCTCGTCGTCGGCGCGCAGGTCCTCATCGCGGCGCTGAACACGGTGCTGACCACGGTCTTCCTGCACGTCATGGGCTTCCACTTCAAGACGTTCCTCACGCTGACGACCTTCGTCTGCGGCATGGTGCCGATCGTCGGCAACGTGATCAGCAACGTCTTCATCGTCGCCTCGGGCCTCGTCGTGTCGGAGAAGCTCGCGGTCGTCGGCCTGATCTACCTCGTCGTCATCCACAAGATCGGCTACTTGTTCAACAGCCGCATCCTCGGCGGCTCGCTCGGCACGCCGATGTGGATGACTTTGCTCGGCATCGTCGTGGGCGAGGCCGTGATGGGCGTGCCCGGCGTCCTGCTCGCCCCGGCGCTCCTGCACTACGCGCGCGCCGAGATGCGCACGCTGCCCGCCCGCTGACGCCCTAGATCGAAGGCTTCAGGCGGAGCAATTCCGCCATCCGTCGCGCCGCGCCCGAGGCGTTTCCGCGAGACTTGAGCCAGCGGAATACGCGCACCTGAGCGCCCGGGCGCCACTGCGTCAGGCCCGCCGCGTCGGCGGCCTCGACCGCGGCGACGAACTCCTCGGAGGACGCTTCGGCCGAGCCGTTCTCGAGGCCGGAGAGCAGGCGCTCGACGCCGCGCGCGAACGCCTCCTCCGCGCGGGACGGCGACACGGCGACGCCGGCCGCCTTGCCCCGGGCGACGACGCTCTTCATCTCGTCCAGCGCGCCGAAGCCGTCCTCGGCGAATCGCCGCGCGGCGTCGGCGAGCGCCTGCGCAAGCGAAAGGTTCGTTTCCTCGTCGAGGCCCGACGGAAGCGGCAAGCCGAGGCCCCGGAACTGCTCGGCCAAGGCCAGGGAGTCCTCGAACTGGTCGCGCCCCGCCGATTCCCAGCGCGTCAGCCGCCGCTTGAGCACCGTGGTGAGGACCTTCTCGCGCTCGTCGGGGCGCAGGTCGCGCAGCAGGAACAGGCGACCGGACGGCAGCGAGGCCTCCGAGCCGCCCGCGGCCGCATGAAGCAGGCTGTCGAAGCGGTCGTCCGGCAGCTCGCCCGCGCAGACGAAGGTCTGGACCTTCTGCCCCTTGAGCACGGCGGAGAAGAAGGTCCGCGTCCATTTGGCGCCGGTGCAGCCGTCGTAGAACGACGCGCGGCCTGCGGCCACCGTGACGCCGCCCTCGACGCGGCGAGTGAAGCGCTCGCTGTCGGCGCGATGGTGGTGCACGAAGGCCGGCGGCTGGTCCTCGAACAGGAGCGACACCGCGTAGTGCGCCGCGACATGATCGGGAGTCACGATCTGCGGCTTGACGAGCCGCTGCCACACGTCGGTCTCGTCCTGAAGAGAAGCGACGAACCCGGCCTCGTAGTCGGCGCCGAGGGCGTTCGCCAGCTCGAGCGCGCGCGCGGCGTAGAGCAGGACCTGGACGGGCTCGAGGCGGGATAGCTGGTCGAAGAACCAGCCGCAGCTCGTGAACATCATCAGCGAGTGCCGCTGCAGCTCGAGCAACGTCAGCGTTTTGACGCGCGCGCTCTCCTCCTTCGCGGCGGGCGCGTGCCGGGTCAAGAAGCGCTCGACGTTCTCCTTCGAGCGGTCGAGCACGACGGAGATGTACGCGTCGCGCGCGGCCCACGGATCGGGCAGGAGGCCCGCCGACTCCTTTTCATACAACGCGTCGAAGCGGTCGCGCAGGCCCTCGAGCGCCGAGCGCAGCGGCGCGCGCCACTCGAGGCTCGAGCCGTCGACGGCGCCGCAACCGCAGGCCGACCGCCAGCGCTCGACGCCGTGCGGACAGCTCCAGGACGTGCCGCCAGGGCGCAGGCGCGCCTCGTGGCGCGGCGGATGCGCGGCCAGCCACCAGGCGAGATTGACGGGCGTCACGCCCTCGGCGGGGAGCGCGTAGCGCAGGAAGTGCGCCAGCCCCATCTCCGCGAACGACTCGTGATGGCCGTAGGACTCGCCGTCGGTCGCGAGCAGCGCCAGGCCGTCCTCGGCGGTCGGCGGCACGGTCTTGGCGACGCGGCCGGCGAAGGTCCTGCTGTCGCTCATCGCGCGCTCGAAGGCGACCGAGCGCGACAGCGGGCCGTCGTAGAAGAACACGGCGAGCTTGCCCGCGCCGCCGCCCCACGTGTACGCCTGTCCGGGGCGCAGCGCGCCGGCCGCCGGCTTCCAGGCTCCGCCCGACAGCGGGCGGACCTCGTCGGCCTGGTGCGGCTCGAGGATCACGAACTTGACGCCCTCCGCCTCGACGGCGGCCAAGGTCGCGTCGTCGGCCGCGCACTCGGGGAGCCAGAGGCCCTCGGCGTCGCGGCCGAAGCGCGTCCGGAAATCGGCCAGGCCCCAGCGGATCTCGGTCGCGCGGTCGCGGGGGGAGGCGAGCGGTAGGATCGCATGATGAAACGCCTGCGCGACCGCGTTGCCGTGGCCCTCCAGGCGCGCGGCGCTCTCCTTATCGGCGGCCAGCAGGCGGGCGTAGGCCTGCGGGTGCTCCTTTTCGAGCCATGCGAGCAAAGTCGGCCCGAAGTTGAACGACATCCACGCGTAGTTGTCGACGATGTCGGTGATGCGCCCGTCGCCGTCCACGACCCGCGCCTCGCCGTTGGGGACGTAGCACTCGCGCGCGATGCGCGCGTTCCAATCGTGATCGCGGCCGGCCGAGGGCTGACGCTCGACCGCGCCGGTCCACGGATTTTCCCGGGGAGGCTGGTAGAAATGCCCGTGCACGCACGCGCAGCGCTTCATCGGGTTATTTTACTTATTCGGACTGCTATAATCCGCGAATGGAACCGGTCCGGCTCGAGAAGACTTTTCACCTGGCCTCCGCTCCCGCCGTGCTGTGGCCGCTCGTCTCCAACACGGACCGGATCAACCGCGCACTCGGCCTGCCGTCGACCTCCTCCGCGGGCGCCGATCCGAAGGACTACTCCCAGCAGGTCAGCGCGTCGCTGTTCGGAATCCCGCTGCGCTGGAAGGAGGCCCCGTTCGACTACGTCGACGCGCGCAGCTACGAGGTCGTGCGCGAGTTCCATACGGGCCCCTTCACGCGCTTCCAGGGCGGCCTGAGGATGGCCGCCGAGGGCGGGGGGACGGAAATCACCCTGCACGGGACCTTCGCGCCGCGCAAGGAGTGGGCGCGCCCGTTCGTGCGCCTGTTCGCGATGAAGGCGATGTCCGACATGGTCGGAATCTACAAGCGCATCGACGCGTCCCTGGTGAAGCTCGGCGCGTTCCCGGCCCCGCCGCGCACGGTCACCCCGGTCGACGACGAGCAGTACGCCGCGCGCTCGAAGGCGCTGCTCGCGGTACGCGCGGACCAGCCCTCCGCCGAGCGCCTCATCGCACACATCAAGGACTCGTCGGACGACGAGCTGCGCGGCATGCGCCCGTTCGAGCTCGCGGACCGCTGGGGCCTGCCCCGCCTCGCTTCGCTCGGCGCATTTTTACGCGCGACGAAGGCCGGCCTGCTCGACCTGAAGTGGGAGGTGCTGTGCCCCAACTGCGCGGCGCCGAAGGAGTCCCTGGCTAAGCTCTCCGACCTCAAGGCCACCTCGCACTGCGGCTCGTGCGACATCGAGTACGGCGTGGACTTCGGCAGCTCGGTCGAGCTGCGCTTCTCGGTGCACCCGAGCGTCCGCGACGCGAAGGGTTCGGTTTTCTGCGCGGGCAGCCCCGTCCATTCGCGCCACGCCGCCGCGCAGGTGCGTCTCGACGGGCTCTCGGTCCGGACGGTGGACATGGACCTCGAGTCGCGCTCGTTCATCGTGCGCTTCCTGCAGATGAAGCGCACGGTGAAGCTTCGCCCCGCGCACGACGGCCCTTCGACCGTGTCGATCGACTTGGCCTCGGCCGCCGACGGCGACGAGCTGACGTTCCGGCCCGGACCGGTCCGAATCCACTTCCAGCCGACGCTCCAGCCCGCGCTCGTGCGCGTCGAGAAGGAGAGCTGGAAGGACGCCGCCGCGTCGGCCGCGCTCGTCACGACGATGCAGGAATTCCGCGACCTGTTCTCCTCGGAGGTCCTGGCGCCCGGAGTGGAGATCGGGATCAAGAATTTGGCGCTGCTGTTCACCGACCTCAAGGGCTCGACCGAGATGTACGAGCGCGTCGGCGACGCGACCGCCTACGGCATCGTGCGCGACCACTTCGCGTGGCTGACGGAGCTCATCGCCGCGCGCGGCGGCGCGGTCGTCAAGACCATCGGCGACGCCGTGATGGCCGTGTTCCCGTCCGGCGAGGGCGCGCTCGAGGCGGCCTTCGACATGCAGGAGCGCATCGACGAGTTGTCGCGCCGCCTCGCCCCGCGCAAGCCCGTCGTGCTCAAGATCGGCGTCCATCAAGGTGCCTCCATCGCCATCAACGCGGGCGGCCACCTCGATTATTTCGGCACGATGGTCAATATCGCCGCGCGTGTGCAGAACGAGAGCGTGGGCGGCGATATCGTGATCACGAAGACCGTGGCCTCGGACCCCGCGTGCGCGGGCGTGCTCGCGCGCCGCGCGGCCGCCGCCGAGCACTTCACGATCCCGCTCAAAGGCCTCACCGGCCAGTTCGACCTTTGGCGGCTCACGGCGCGCTCGCTTTAAAGTAGAATGCGGCCATGAAAGGCCTCCTCTGCGCGTTGCTCCTCGCCTCTCCCATCCACGCTGCGGAACCGTCGATCCGCGACCTTATCGACAAGGCCAACAAGGCCCTGCGCGGCGACTCGAGCCACGGACGGCTCGTCATGACGATCGAGACGCCCGAGTGGAAGCGTTCGCTCGAGGTCGAGGGCTGGAACAAGGACCGCACGTTCGCCTTCATCAAGATCATCTCGCCCGCCAAGGAGCGGGGGAACACGACCCTGCGCCGCGTCAACGAGATGTGGGTGTGGCTGCCCAAGGTCGAGCGCGTGATCAAGATCCCGCCGACCTTGATGCACTCGGCCTGGCAGGGCTCCGACTTCACGTACGAGGACATCGTCAAGGCCGACTCGATCGTCAAGGACTACACGCACAAGCTCCTCGGCACCACGAAGGAGAAGGACCGGACCGTCTATCACGTGGAGGCGACGCCGAAACCCGACGCGCCCGTCGTCTGGGGCAAGGTGCTCACCGACGTGGCCCTCTACGACGACGACCAGAGCGTCATCCCGGTCAACGAGCTCGACTTCTCCGAGCGCGGCGAGCTGATCCGAACGATCACGCTGTCCGACGTGAAGGTCATGAGCGGGCGGCGCGTGCCCGCCCGCCTCGAGTGCGTCCCCGCCAAGAAGAAGGGCCAACGCACCTTGCTCCAATATATGGAGCTCGAGTTCGACATCCCGCTCGACGACGCTTTTTTCAGCTATCAGCGCCTCCAGAAGGGAGGGTCCTGAGGTGCTGCACCTCGCCTGGCGCAACGTCTGGCGAAACCGCCGCCGCAGCCTGATCAACGTCGCCGCGATGGGCTTCGGCCTCGCCGCGATCATGTTCGGGCAAAGCATGATCCGCTCGCTGCAGTCCCAACTCGTCGAGAAGGCGACCGGCTCCTTCACCGGCCACGTCCGCATCGAGCGCCGCGACATCGACGAGCCCAAGTTTCCCGATAAATTCATGGCGACCCCGGAGCCCGCCGCGAAGCTGATGGCCGCCGACCCGCGCATCGAAGTCTGGGGGCGCCGCATCCACATGACCGGCCTCATCTCCTCCCCGAACATGTCCCTGGGCGCGCTGATCTGCGCGGTCGAGCCCGAGAAGGAAAATAAGATCACCGACATGGCCGGCTACCTGAAGGAGGGCCACTACCTCGAGCCGGGCACCAAAGGCATCGTCATGGGCAAGAAGATCGCCGGCCGCCTCGACGTGCGCTTGGGGGAGAAGGTGGTGCTGATGGCGCAGGCGGCCGACGGCTCGATGGGCGCGGAAGCGTTCCGCCTCGTCGGCATCCATGAGACCGGCTCCGAGTCCTTCGACGGCCAGATGGTTTGGATTCCGCTCGCGGCGATGCAGGAGATGCTCGGCCGCCCGGGCCAGATCAACGAGCTCGCCGGCAAGGTCAAGAACATCGACGACGCGGACGCCGTCGCCGCCGACCTCGACGCGAAGCTCGGGCCCGGCAACATCGGCGCGATGTCCTGGAAGAAGATCGACAAGGAGATCATCGGCATCCAAGCCTTCCAGGACGGCATGCTGACCGTCGTGCTCGTCATCGTCTTCATCATCGTGGCCCTCGGCATCCTCAACACGCAACTCATGAGCCTCTTCGAACGCGTGCGCGAGTTCGGCGTGCTGATGGCCATCGGCGCGCGGCCGAAGTGGATCGTGCGGCTGCTCATCGTGGAGTCGGCGTTGCTCGGGCTCGTCGGCATGGCGTTCGGGCTGCTCGTCGGCGGCCTCCTGATCGGCCATTTCGGCCGCTACGGCCTGAACCTGCCGGTCGGCGACGCGTTCAAGTACTTCCTGCCGTTCCCCTCGGTGATCTTCCTGCGGTTCTCGTGGGGCATGCACTCCTTCGCGTGCGCGACCGTGTTCCTCGTGACCTTGCTCGCGACCCTGCCGCCGGCGCTGCGCGCCGGACGCCTGAAGCCCTCGGAGGCGCTACGCCATGTCTAAGCCGGCCCACGTTCCGCTCGTCGAGACGAAAGGCGTCGAGAAGGTCTACGCCGCCGGCTCCAAGGTCGCGGCCTTGCGCGGCGTGGACCTGACGATCGCGCGCGGGGAATTCACAGCGCTCGCCGGGCCTTCCGGCTCGGGCAAGTCCACTTTACTCAACCTCATCGGCACGCTCGACCAGCCGACGAAAGGCACCGTGAGCTACGAGGGCCGCGTCGTCTCCGGCCTCGGCGTCGACGAGCTGTCCGACTTCCGCCTGCGCGCGCTCGGCTTCGTCTTCCAGTCCTACAACCTGATCCCCGTTTTGACCGCCGCCGAGAACGTCGAGTATCCCCTGGTCCTTCAAAACGTCGGGCCGGCCGAGCGGCGCAGGCTGTCGCTCGAGTCCCTGAAGCTCGTCGGGCTCGAGCACTACGCGCACCGGCGCCCCGACCTGCTCTCCGGCGGACAGCAGCAGCGCGTCGCGGTCGCGCGCGCGATCGTCCACAAGCCCTCGCTCGTCCTCGCCGACGAGCCCACCGCCAATCTCGACTCGAAGACCGGCGCTCAGCTGCTCGACCTCATGGAAGGCCTCAACCGCGACCACGGCGTCACCTTCCTGTTCTCGAGCCACGACCACGCCGTGCTCGAGCGCGCGCGCCGCGTCGTGCAGCTGCAGGACGGCGAGCTCAAAGCCGATGAAGCCCGCTCTCTCTAGGCCGGGCCTAGGAAGGCCCGGCACGGATGCGCCGGTGGAAAGGCTTATAGCATCCAGCCTCCTAGTCCTACTCCTCGCCGCGCCGGCGTCGGCCGGAGTAAAGGCCGGCGGGTACCTCAAGGACTTCTGGCAGTACTCGCACTCAGCGCTCGACCAGCGCGCCTACAACCTGAACACTTTCCGCGCGCGCCTCTCGCTCGACGCCGACAAGAGCGTCTTCAAAGCGCACGCCGACCTCGACGCGCAGGTCGCCGCCGGCTCCTTCTTCCATACGACCGACTTCCGCTTCTTCGGCTACGCGCCGCCGAAGCCGTGGCTCGACATGGAGCACACGGTCTCGACGGGCACGACCAACGGCTTCGGCATCGGCGCCTACCGCGCGTGGGTCGGCCTGGAGGGAGACCGCGGCGTCGTCCGCGCCGGCCGCCAGCGGATCGCGTGGGGCACGGGCAAGCTCTGGAACCCGACCGACGTGCTCAATCCGTACGATCCGTCCTCCGTCGAGCGCGACGAGCGACGCGGCGTGGACGCGCTGTACGCGCGCGGGGGCATCGGCGACCTCGGCCAGGTCGAGCTTGTCTGGGCGCCCAACGACACGTGGATCGATCACAACCTGCTCGCGCGCGGCCGCGCGAACTGGGAGGGGTGGGACGCGTCCATCCTGGGCGGGAAAATCGCCGGCTCGACGGGCTCCTTCGTGGTCGGCGGCGACTTCGCGGGCACGGTGCTCGACGGCACCTTGCACGGCGAGGCCGCGTGGTTCCATCCCGAGAACCGCACGCCGTACTGGAAGACCGGGATCGGCTACGACTATACGTTCACCTCGCTCGGCGACGCCGCGCTCGTCGTCGAGCTGTATCAGGCGGGCAACGGGCAGGCCAACCCCGCGCGCTACAACTTCGCCGCGCTGCGCGCCGGCCTCGAGCCCGGCGTCGCGCGCAACTACGCGGGCGCCACCTTCTCCAAAGACCTGCACACCTTGCTCAAGTTCGAGACGGCCGCGATCGTCAACGCCGACGACCACTCGACGCTCGCCTACCCGAGCCTCGCCTGGAACGCCGTGCCCGACCTCTGGCTGACCGCCGCGTGGCGCCGCTTCGGCGGGGACAGGCTCACCGAGTACGGCCGCCAGCCGAACCAGGCCGTGCTGACCGCGCAGTACTGGTTCTGATGAGGATTATCGCGCTCGCCGTCCTGCTCGCGCCGTCCGCATCGGCGAAGACGGCCGGCCATGTCAAAGCGGAGCTGTTCGCCTCCGGCCAGGAGGCCGTCCTCAAGCTCACGCACGAGCCGCATTGGCACACGTACTGGATCAACCCCGGCGACTCCGGCCTCGCGACGAAGCTGACCCCGGGCGTGCTCGATTTTCCGGCGCCCGAGCGCATCGTCGCCGGGCCGCTCACGAGCTTCGGCTACTCCGGCACGGCCCTCATCTCGGCGAAGCTTCCCGAGGGCGTGAAAAAGGCGACGGCGGTGTGGCTCGAATGCGCCGAGGTCTGCATCCCCGGCAAGGCGGAACTGACGGCCAAGCCCGCCCCGCCGGGCCTCCTCGAGCGGGCGCGGGCGGCGACGCCGCAACCCGATCTCGAGGCGGCGCTCGGCGCGCGGCGGCGAGGCGACGCCGTGATCCTCGAGATCGCGGGCCGTCATCCGCTCGCCGAGTTCTTCCCGGGCGCCGCCGGCGCGTTCGAGGGCGCGCGCGGCGCCGTCTCCGTCTCGCCCGCGCGCACGGAGCTGACGCTGCAGAAAGCGCCCGGCGCGCCCGGCCTCGAGACGCTGTCGGGCGTCCTGGTCCGCCCCGGCCTGCCGCCGGTCTGGATCCTGCTTCCGGTCGCCTCCGAAGGTTTCGGAGCACGGAACCTGCTGCTCGCGTTCCTCGGCGGCCTGCTCCTCAACCTCATGCCGTGCGTGTTCCCGGTTCTCGCGTTCAAGGTCGCGGGCCTGCTCGAGCGGCCCGGGCGAGGGAACGCGCTCGCCTACACGGCCGGCGTCGTGACGAGCTTCCTCGCGCTGGCCGGCGGCCTGCTCGCCGCGCGCGCGGCGGGCGCGTCCCTGGGCTGGGGCTTCCAGATGCAGTCGCCGTGGGTCGTCGGCGTCCTGGCCGCGCTGTTCTTATCGATCGGCCTGAACCTGCTCGGCTACTTCGAGGTCGGCACGCGCCTGATGTCGCTCGGCGCGAACACGGGGGGAGGCGCGTTCTCCTCCGGCGTCTTCGCCGTCGTCGTCGCGGCGCCGTGCACCGCCCCGTTCATGGGTGCCGCGCTCGGCTGGGCGCTGACGCGGCCCGCGTGGGAGGCCTTGTCCGTGTTCGGCGCGCTCGGCCTCGGCACCGCGGCGCCGTACGCGGTTCTGTCCTCGTGGCCGGCCTTGCTGAGGCTGTTGCCGAGGCCGGGACGCTGGATGGAAACGTTCAAACGCTTATTGTCCGTGCCGATGTTCCTTACGTCGTTTTGGCTGCTGTGGGTTTTGTGGCGCCTGCTCGCGGCGCCCGCGGCCGCCGACCCTTTATGGAAAAAGTGGTCGCCGGAGGCCGTTGTGGAAGCACGTGCTCATGGCCAAACGGTTTTTCTTGACTTCACCGCCGCCTGGTGCCTCTCCTGCCAGGTCAACGAGCGCGTCGTCTTGTCGCGCCCGGAGGTCCGGGCCGCGCTCGAAAAGGGCGCCGCGTTCAAGGCCGACTGGACCGATGGGAATCCCGCCATCGAGGCGGAGCTCGCCAGGCATGGACGCGCTGGCGTGCCCCTTTATATCGTATATCCGAAGGGCGGGGAAGCCGTGACCTTGCCCGAGATTTTGACGCCCGCTCTCGTGCTCGAGACTCTAGGAGAAAAGAAATGAAGACCGTCCTCGCCGCCCTGCTGCTGTCGCTCGCCGCCGCCGCCCACGCCGCCCCGGAGCTCGGCAAGCCCGCCCCAGACTTCACGCTCGCCGACCAGAACGGCAAGTCCGTCAAGCTCTCCGACGCGAAGGGCAAGTACGTCGTGCTCGAGTGGTTCAACAAGGGCTGCCCCTTCGTGAAGAAGCACTACGGCTCGAAGAACATGCAGGGCCTGCAGAAGAAGTACTCGAAGAAAGGCGTCGTGTGGTACACGATCGTCTCCTCCAAAGAGGGCAAGGAAGGCCACCTGACGGGCGCCGAGGCCAAGGCCGAGCTGAAGGCCGCGGGCATGGGCTCGAAGGCGATCCTGCTTGACGAGAAGGGCGACGTGGGCCGCCAGTACTCCGCGAAGACGACTCCGCACATGTTCGTCATCGACAAGACCGGGAACCTGATCTACATGGGCGGCATCGACGACAAGCCCAGCACGGACCCCGACGACATCAAGTCGTCGAAGAATTACGTGGCGGCGGCGCTCGATGAGTCGATGGCGGGCAAGCCCGTGTCGACCCCGTCCGCGGCGCCGTACGGCTGCTCCGTCAAATATTGAAGTTCGAGAGCGCGCGCGCTCACAGCGTGGCGCGCTTTCGCCAATAGCCGGTCAGAGCCTGATCGATGATTCCCTTGTCGAAGGCCGAAGCCGTCAGCGACTTCAGCTCCAGGTAATCGACGATCGCCCCGGCCTGCGCGGCGGTCAGCCCGGAACAACGGCGGACTGCGTAGTCGTGCCTGGTCATCTCGCCGAACCTGCGCGGATTTATCCGCGTCGATTTCGATTCATGCGTAAAGCCATGCGTCAGATGAAACGCCGGATCCGCCGACTTCAATAGGCCGCCGAGATCGGCGATTAGATAGGCGGGCAAATAGAAACAAAAGGCTTCATCGGATAAGAAGGCAAGGGCGGTCGAGAATCCGTCCGGGCTTTGATCAAGAAACTCCGCGGGCAGCGAACGCCAATCGGTTTTCCCCTTAAAGTCGCGCTCGACCAGGTCCGGCTCAGATCCCTCGTCGCTCGCAATCAGACGAGCATCGCCGGGGTACTTCGCGTCCGCGAATTCACGTCCGATCTTCGCCGCGACGGCGGCGGCGGAAGCGCTCATGGCGGCTCGCCGGCAGCGCCGGCGCCCTCGCACTTGGTCCTATATATTCTTCGACAACGATCAATTCCGTTTTTCACCTCGACCAAAACGTTGTCGTGAATCGGATCGCCGCCGCCGAAACATTCGTCCATCATCGCTTTGCGGGCATCGAAGCACTTTTGCCCCGCGTTCAAGTTCGCCAAAAGTTCCACGCACGTCTGGTCCTCCGCGCAGGACCACTTGGTCTGCTTGCAAAGCTTGGTGATGGCGTCGTCCAATCGATCGTACTGCTCGACCGTGCAGGTGCCGACGTTTTTCTTGAGGGCGTCTTCGATGCGGGCAACGAGCTTATTGACGTCCTGCTCCCATGATTCGATCTTGGTGGTCAACACGGCGACCCGGGCATCATAAGGCCTGCTCTCCACGTGGAATTTTTCCAATTCGTCGTTATAGGCGTCGCCACGCTTCGTCAGAGAGGCGAGCCATTCATTCAGCCTCGTTATCTCAACCCCGCACCACTTCCAGGTCTCCGCATCCCGTGCGGGCGCGCATCGTGAACGAAAAATCGTCGCATCCGCCTTATATAAATCGGTTTCAGCATCCAGCTTCGCCAGATCCGAATCTAAGCGCTGCTTCCACGGGTCTAAACGATTGTTGGCAAGCGCATCGATCGAATCCGCTTCTCCGAGCAGACTGTCCCGCTCCGCTTTCCGGGCTTCATGCTCTTTTTTCAACGGAAGCCGGACGCTCGGCTTCAGCGAACCGAAAGCGGCCCGGTCGATCAGACGCTGAGAATCAACCAAGGGAGACCGCATTCTCAGGTAGGGGCCTATATCCGAAGCTGGTCCCGCGACGACGGCGAGGACAACAGGCGATGAGGCGACGGCCGCGCGCGTATCCGCGTCAACGGCGGCGGGAGTGGAGGACGAGGCATTCCCCATCGAGCCGTCCGCTTGAAACCCGAACGCCTTCGGCAGCAAGCGTGCTGAGAATTTCCGCTGTTCGCCGAACGAGCGGGAAAAACGTCGGCCGGAAGCGGCGGGAGCGGCACGGCTCGATAGCGCGCAGAAAAGAAGCGCGGCCAGCGGCATCCGGACAATCCCTCGTGTTCTCATTTCACTCCGCCCACGATCGAATTGTAGCCGTATCACGCCGAATGTCAAGTTGGAACGCGTTCAGCGCTTTCTCTTCAGGGCCGCGATGAAGCGCGACCAGTCACGGCCGTTCGTCTCGAACAGCGCGTCGAGCTCGGCGGGATCACCGCGGTAGACGCGGTACGCCGCGACGGTCGCGTTGTTGAGCGTTTTGGGCAGGACGACGCCCGTCTTCGCGGCCTCCACGCGGGCCCAGGCGAAGATTTCGTCGCGGTCGCCGCCCGCTTTATAGCGCTCCTCGAGCAGCTTACCGAGTTCGTCGTACAGCCTCGCGCGCGTCTCGGCGCGCGCCTGATCCGACTTCCACTCGGCAATCTCCGGCGACGCGTCGCCGAAGCGCTCGAGCAGGAACAGCGCGGCGCCGTGCTCACCAATCCACTCGGCCGTCGATTCCTCGCTTCCGAGGGTCCCGTGCGCGAACTCGTGGATCAGCAGCTCGGCCAGGTCGCCGGGCCCGTAGTCGAGGACCGAGGAGGGGAGCGGATCGGCGATCGGCAGCGGCGTGTTGTACGCGGACGCCGGCACCACGGCCGCATCGAAGCCCTTGCGCGTCCAGGCGGCGGCCTCGCGCTCGGCGTAGTCCCGCTTGAAGTGCCCTTTATAAGGGAAGCCGAGGAAAGTGATCGGCTTCAGGCTCGTTGTCGAGCACGCGTACACGAGCCAGGTGACCGCGCCGTCGACCGGCGTCCAATCGGCGAAGTCGCGCGACGGCGAGAGCGCCAGGCGCTCCACCGCGAAGCGCCGCGCGTCGAGGACGAGCTTAAGCTTCTCGCGGCGTCCGGGAACCGTGGAGGGGTCGGCGATCGTCTTCGAGATCGAGCGCTCGCGCCACAGCAGGCCGATGTGGCCCGCGACCGAGCGGTAGGCGTAGAGGGGGGAGCAGCCCGCCGCGAGCAGGAGGAGAAGCGGGAGAGCCCTTACGGCTCGACCCATTTTCCGTGCTTCTTGATCAGCGCGACGAGCGCGTCGTCGGACTGAGCGAAGGGGATGCCCTTCTGCACGCACTCCTTGCCGACGTAGAGGTTGATCGAGTCGGGCGCGCCGCCGACATAGCCGAAGTCCGCGTCGGCCATCTCGCCGGGCCCGTTGACGATACAGCCCATGATCGCGATCTTGACGCCTTTTAAATGGCCGGTCCGGGCTTTAATTCGCTCCGTCGTCGTCTGCAGGTCGAACAGCGTGCGGCCGCACGACGGGCACGAGACGAACTCGGTCTTCGTGATGCGCACGCCGGCGCCCTGGAGGACGTTGTACACGGTGGTGAGGCCGCGCTCGAAAGGAACGTCGGCGTCGATGGACACCGCGTCGCCGACGCCGTCGCACAGCAGACCGCCGATGAGGGTGGAGGAGCGCATCACCTGCTCGTCGGCCGTGGCCTCGCGGGGGGCGCGAATTAGGAGCGGGGAGGTCCCTCCGTGGGCGGCCAGCGCGCGATATTCACGGATCAGACTGCCCGCGTCGGTCCCGCGCAAGGACGTCATCGTCGGCACGGCCTTATAAAGGG